>VBKO01000172.1 GCA_005888115.1 Deltaproteobacteria bacterium | reverse complement strand
CCGTCAGCGCCGCGATGTGCTGCACGCCAGCGTTGGAGACCATCACGTCGATGCCGCCCAGCTCGCGCGCGCAGCGAGCCACGCCCGCGTCGACCTGGTCCTCGCGCGTCACGTCCATGACGATCCCGAGGCCGCGCAGCTCGCGCGCCGCGGCTTCGGCGCCGCCCGCGTTCACGTCGGCCACGCAGACCCGGGCGCCCTCGCGCGCGAACGCTTGCGCGATGGCGAGCCCGATGCCGCTCGCCGCCCCCGTCACCAGCGCCACCTTGCCCGAAAGACGCATGGAATCCTCCTTGGCGGACGCAACCATACCTTGCCGGGATGCACGAAGGGTTGTAGGGAGTGCGTCCCATGCCCGTCGCGCTGCAAGCCCGCGGGGTGTCGCGATCGTTCCGCGGTTTCCGCGCGCTGGATGGCGTGGACCTGTCGGTGGAAGAGGGCGAGATCCACGCCATCCTCGGCCCCAACGGAGCGGGCAAGACCACCCTGTTCAACTGCCTCTCCGGGTTCCTGCAGCCGACCGAAGGAACGGTGGAGCTCTTCGGCGAGACCATCGCCGGCCTGCCGCCGCACAAGATCGTCGACCGCGGGCTGTCGCGCTCGTTCCAGATCAGCAGCGTCTTCGAGACGCTCACCGTCCTGGAGAACCTGGTCGTCGCCCTGCAGGCGCGCACTGGCCATCCCGTCCGCTTCTGGGAAGCCCGCGAGGCCTTGCGCGAGTTCGAGCCGCGCGCGCGCAAGATCGCGGAGCAAGTGCGCCTCACGGGCAAGGAGCAGGTGCGGGCCGCCGACCTGTCGCACGGCCAGAAGCGCAACCTCGAGATCGGAATCTCGCTCACCCAGGACCCGCGCGTGCTCTTGCTCGACGAGCCCACCAGCGGGATGGGGCGCGAGGACGTGGAGCGCACCGTCGAGCTAGCGCGCGAGGTGGCCAAGAGCCGCACGGTCGTGTTCGTCGAGCACAACATGGGCGTGGTCGCGAAGCTCGCGCACCGGATCACGGTGCTGGCGCGCGGGCAGGTGCTGGCGGCGGGAAACTACGAGCAGATCAGGAACGACCCGAAGGTGATCGAGGCGTACCTCGGTGAAGAGGTGCGTGCTTGAGCGCTCCGCTCCTGGAAGTATCGGACCTGAACGCCTGGTACGGCCAGGCGCAGGCGCTCCACGGGGTCTCGCTGAAGGTGAACGAAGGCGAGTGCGTGGCGCTGATCGGGCGCAACGGCGCGGGGAAGACCACCACCCTGCGCTCGATCATGGGCGTCCTGCGCAAGAAGACCGGGTCGATCAAGCTGCGCGGCGAGGACATCACGCGCCTCGACAGCCACCAGATCGCGCGCAAGGGCCTCGCCTACGTTCCCGAGGAGCGGGCGATCTTCGCGACGCTGACCGTCAAGGAGAACCTGGAGCTGCCGCCGGTGTGGAACGCGAAGGGCTGGTCGTCGCGCAAGTGCACCGAGGCGTTCCCCGCCCTGGAAGCGCGCGCCGAGCACAGCGGAGCCAAGCTGTCCGGCGGCGAGCAGCAGATGCTGGCCATCGCCCGCGTGCTGCGCGCCGGGCCGACGCTCCTTCTGCTCGACGAGCCTTCCGAGGGGCTGGCGCCCGTGGTGGTGCAGCAGATCCAGAAGATCCTGCGCGGCCTCAAGGCCGAGGGCATGGCGATGCTCCTGGTCGAGCAGAACCTGCATTTCGCCCTCTCCCTGGCCGACCGGCACACGCTCCTGGTCGACGGCGAGGTGAAGGAGACGCTGACGACCGCCGAGGTCCGCGCGCGCAACCGCGAGCTGCTCGACCACCTTTCGGTTTGATGAAAACCACGGCGCCGCCCATCGGCGGCGACTGACTGGAGGAAGTGCAAATGACGACGATGCGTAGCGGAGCTGCCCTTTGCGTCCTGCTCGCCGCCGGCTCCGCCGGCGCGCAGTACAGCGCCGGCGGAATCAAGCTGGGCCTCCTCACCGACATGAACGGGGTCTATTCGGCCATCTCCGGACCGGGATCGCAGAAGGCCGCCGAGATGGCCGCCGACGACTTCATGAAGGCCAACAAGGAATTCGCCGGCAAGGTGACGGTGATCGCCGTCGATCACCAGAACAAGGCGGACATCGCGAGCAACAAGGCCTCGGAGATGTACGACCGGCTCGATGTCGACGCCATCTTCGACACGGTGAACTCGGCCTGCGCGCTCGCCACTTCTGCCATCGCCGCGCAGAAGAAGAAGGTGTTCATCGACACCGGCGCCGGGACCAGCGAGCTGACCAACGAGAAGTGCAACAAGTTCACCTTCCACTATGCGTACGACAACTACATGCTGGCGAACGGCACCGGCACCACCATCACCAAGCAGGGCGGCAAGACCTGGTACATGATCTATCCGAACTATGCGTTCGGGCAGAACCTCGAGCGGCAATTCCGCGCGGCGGTCGAGAAGAACGGGGGAAAGGTGGTGGCTCCCAGCGAAGCCACGCCGTTCCCCAACACCGACTTCTCCAACTACCTGCTCAAGGCGCAGAGCCTCAAGCCCCAGGTGTTCGGCACCATGCAGGCCGGTGCGGACCTCGTGAACGTGGTCAAGCAGTACAACGAGTTGGGCCTCAAGAAGCAGAACATCGGGCTCGCCATCGGCCTCTTGTTCGAGAGCGACGTGGCCGCGCTGGGGCAGGACGCCTACCAGGGCGCCATCGCCACCGTGCCGTGGTTCTGGAACCTCGACAAGGCGGCCACCGACTGGTCGCGCAAGTTCGAGAAGGCCGTCGGCAAGAAGCCCACCTTCGACCAGGCCGCCGTGTACTCGGCGGTCACCCAATACCTGGAAGCCGTCAAGCGGGCCAAGACCGACGAGGGTGAGAAAGTCGTTGCACAGCTCGAAGGGCGCAAGTTCAGCGATTTCTTCGCCCACGACGCGCAGATCCGGAAGGAAGATCACCGGACGATCCTCGACGTGTACCAGGTGCAGGTGAAGCCGAAGAGCGAGGCGAAGGAAGACGGCGACTACTACAAGGAGATCGCCAAGACGCTCGCGGACCAGGCCTTCACGCCGCTCTCCGAATCGAAGTGCAAGATGGCGCAGTGACCCTGCTCTTCATCCAGATCTTCAACGGGCTGGTGAACGGCGCTTTCTACGCGCTGCTCTCGCTGGGGCTCGCCGTCATCTTCGGCATGCTGCGCATCGTGAACTTCGCTCACGGTGCGCTGTACATGCTGGGCGCCTTCACCGCCTACGCGCTCGGGGAGAGATTCGGGCTCGGCTTCTGGACGTCGGTAGTGATCGCGCCGCTTTCGGTGGGCGTGTTCGGGATGCTCCTCGAGCGCACCATGATCCGGCGGCTCTATGACCTGCCGGCCTCCTACAACCTCCTGCTCACCTTCGGGCTGACCCTGGTCATCCAGGACGGGGTGCGACTCATCTACGGGATCTCGGGCCAGCCGTACGCGCCGCCGCCGCAGCTCTCCGGCGCGACCAACCTCGGGTTCATCGTCTTTCCCACCTTCCGCCTCTTCGCCATCGTCGTCTCGGTGGTGATCTGCTCGCTCACCTGGTTCATCATCGAGCGCACTCGCGTGGGCGCGGTCATCCGCGCCTGCACCGAGAACCCGACCATCACGCGCGCCTTCGGCATCGACGTTTCGTTGTGGGTGACCGCGGTGTTCGGATTCGGCTCGGCGCTGGCCGGCCTGGCGGGCGTCCTGGCGGCGCCCATCTACAGCGTCGATCCGCTGATGGGGTCCGAGCTGATCATCACCACCTTCGCGGTGGTGGTCATCGGCGGGCTGGGTTCGATCCTCGGCTCGGTGATCACCGGATACGCGGTGGGCGTCCTGGTGGCCATCGGCTCGGCCCTCTATCCGCCCATCGCGAATACGCTGATCTTCATCTTGATGGCGCTGGTGCTCCTGTTGCGGCCGAGCGGCCTGTTCGGCCTGCAGGAGGCTCGATGAGCGCGAGGCGGTGGATCGTCCGCGCCGGCGTCGTGCTCGTGCTCCTGGTGCTGCCGCGGATGATCTATCCGATCCTCGCCGTCGACATCCTCGCCTGGGGGCTGTTCGCGCTCGCCTTCGACCTCGTGTTCGGGTACGTCGGGCTGCTCTCCTTCGGGCACGCGATGTTCTGGGGGACGAGCGGATACGTGACCGCGAACGTGCTCCTCCGCACCGGGCTGCCGGTGCCCGTAGCCATCCTCGCCGGCACGGTCGCGGCGCTCGTCCTGGCGCTGCCGACCGGTTACCTCTCCATCCGCAGCGCGGGCATCTACTTCTCGATGATCACGCTCGCCTTCGCGCAGATGGTCGACTTCATCGCGCGCCAGGCCGACCGGTATACCGGCGGCGACAACGGGCTGCCCGGCATCCCCCGGCCGCCGCTGGGACCGATCCAGTTCGACAACCCGCTGCACCTCTACTACTTCACGCTGGCGCTGGCGGGGTTGGGCTACCTGATCGCCGCGCGCGCGATCGAATCGCCATTCGGCCAGGCGCTCCGCGCCATCCGCGACAACCGTGTTCGCGCGCAGAGCGTCGGCTACAACCCGCGCGTGCAGATGCTCGTCGCCTTCCTCCTTTCCGCCGGGCTCTCCGGGTTGGCGGGTGGGCTGCACACCGTCGGCCACGGCGTCGTCTCGCTCGATGCCGTCAACTGGACCACCTCGGGCATCGTGGTGATGATGACGCTCCTCGGCGGAACCGGCACGCTCTTGGGACCGCTCCTGGGCGCCACCGTGGTGCTGCTCCTGCAGGATGCGCTCGCCTTCAGCACGTCGGCCAGCGGAGTGGTCACCGGCGCCGTGTTCGCCCTGACGGTGCTCTTCTTCCGCCGCGGAGTCGTCGGCACGCTCCTCGCGCTCGATCTCCGCCGCCGCGCCGGCGAGCGGTTCCTCGGACCCGCGAAGTGATCGCGGCGCTCGCCCTGGTCGCGGCGGCCGCGCGTTCCGGCGATGCGTGCGCGCTCTTGTCCGTGGCGGAAATCCGGCGCGTACAGGGCGAAGAACCGAAGGAAGCGAAGGGGAGCGAACGGCAGGCGGGCGGCCTCACCGTGCAGCAATGCTTCTATGCGCTGCCGGACTTCTCCCGCTCGGTCTCGCTGGAAGTGACCCGCGGCGCCAACGTGCGCGACCTGTGGCGAGAACGGTTCCACGGCGCGGGCGAAGAGGAAGGCGAGGGCGAGGAGAAGCCGGAGCGGGTGCGCGGCCTCGGCGAGGAGGCGTTCTGGGCGGGGAATCCCCGCCTGGGCGGCCTGTACATCCTGCGCCGGGACGCCATGCTGCGGCTCGGTGTCGGCGGGAACGAGACCAAGGCGGCGAAGCTCCGCCGCCTCCGCGCGCTCGCGGCGAAGGCGCTACGGCGCCTGTGAGGACTCACTTCGGTAACGAGCCGTCGAAGGCCGAGAAGAGTCCCTTCCCCGAGGCCTGTCGCGCAATGGTGGCCAGCGCATCGAAGGTATTCTGGTTGGGATCCGTCACGCACGCGCCGGTGCAGCCGTCGGCGTACCCCACCAGGACGCGCCCGATCCGATCGACGGTGATGTCGTTGAAGTCGAGCAGATTGCGGCACTGGTTCGATCCTCCGCCGTTCCAGATGCACCCGCGCTGCACCGGATCGGCGGGCGTGGCGTCGACGGTGACCCATTTCTTCCCGCCGCTGTACGTGGTCGCGATGTACAGGTGCCACACGCCTTGGAAGTCGCTCGACTGGTCATCGCCGGGCGTGGTGGTGCCCAGGAACGCGAACGCGGCGCGGTCGTCGTCCCCGGCGATCACCTCGGAGAACTCCGCGTTCTGGATGCCGTATGGAGTCCCCACGTCCGCAGGCTTGGACCAGGTCGTGCCGCGATCGTGCGAGACGGCGATCTTCGCGTGCCCGTCGAAGTTGACGAACCCGTAGTAGAGCGCGCCGCCGGACCCTGCCGACACCGACGGGTCGCCTCCGTTGCGGTTCGACTTGCTCAGCGGGACCGTCTTCACGGTCCAGCTCAGCCCGTTGTCGGTGCTCACGGCGAGCCCATCGCGGCGGACGCCATCGGGCGCCGTGCATCCGTGGTTCGGCACGTAGGCGGTGCCGTCCGGCGCCACCCGGATGTGTCCGTGCAGCCCGCCGCACTCGGTCAGGTTGTAGATCGGCACGCCGGGGCCGAACGTGACGCCGCCGTCGTCGCTGCGAGCGCAGATCGCGGCGACGATCCCTTGCGAGCAGTAGTAGACCGAGTGCGGATACGAGGTGCGCAGCGCCGGCGCGGGCGCGGCATACGGACCGCCGCCGATGGTCTGGTGATCGGGTCCGGCCGGAGTGCCGCAGCCCTGGCTCGGGAGCCACGTCTCGCCGTCATCGTCGGTGAAAGAGGTCTCGCTGCACGCGCCGTCGAGCTGCGAGGCGAACGTGCGGCCGGTCTGGCTGTCGGTGAAAAGGATCGGATCGAGGGAGACGCGCGAGAACGGCGACCGCTTGTCGGTCCAGGTGGCCGACGCCGGCGAGCGGCTGTCGTCGAAGAGGACCCGCAGCGTGTGGTTGCCGGCCTCGATGAATGCGGCGCCGGTCTTCCAGTTCACGCCGATCGACGGCTCGCCCGCCCCGTGCGCGCCGGAGGTGGTCGATCCCACGGCCGGCACGATGTCTTCCGGCGCGGGATAGATGGCATACGCGGGCGCCGTGCCGGGCAGGTTTGGCGACGGCGGAGCGGTGCGAGGGCCTACCGTCAGCGTCGCGCTGGCCTGCGCGCCGGTGGGAATCGGGGCGAGCGCGGCGACCGAGCGGACGTGCCACACCCCGTTCGGAGGATCCGTGATGCTGAGGTCCTCGACTCCGCTTCCGGTGGAGGTGTCGTCGGGCGACCCGGGACCGTACTTCGCGCCGGTGGGGCTGAAGGCGAACACGTCCAGGTCGGTCGGGACGCTGCTCGTCCACGTGTAGTGGATGGTCAGGGTGGCCGTGTTCGCCTGGTAGAACGTCGCCGCGGGCTGCGGTAGCGACAGCGTCAGATCGAAATTGTCGCAGGGGCCGGGCGGGCAAACGTCCTCCACGCCGGTATCGACCAACGTCCCGGAGACGACCGGACCGTACGTCCACGAGATCGGCCCGGAGGTGCTGCTGATCGCGCCGGCTGCGGGGGAGGCTGCCTTTGCGTCGCCGCCGAGCAGCACCAGCGCGGCCGCGGGCGCGAGGAGCAGGAGCGAAGGGCATCGAGCGGCTCGCATGCGTCACCCCTGGTTTGGA
>VBKO01000171.1 GCA_005888115.1 Deltaproteobacteria bacterium | reverse complement strand
TGAGGCGGGCGCCTAGCATCGCGTTCGCGCCCGTCAGCCCGCCGACCTCGAGACCGAAGGAGAATTGACGCTGCTCGAGGCCGAAGCCGAAGGCGGCGTGGCCGCGGACGGCATCGCCGCCGTTGAAGAAGAACCACGGGCCGATCAGCGCCTCGAGGTAGGTGCGGCCACCGGGCGTCACGCGCAGGCCGAAGTCCAACGGGACGCCCGCAGTGGACGATGAAGTCGTGACCAAGCCTCCGAAACGCCCTTCCACCGCGATGTGCCGGGCGAGCCTGCCTTCCACGGCAAGGGTCAGCTCGAAGACGCCCTGCTCGTTGAAGATGTAGTCGCCCCCGACGCCGAGGCGGACCTGCGCGGAGGCGGCGAGCGGCGCGAGCGAGAGGACGGCCAGGGCCGCGAGAGCGAACCGGAGGCGCATCGCTCCTCCTTTAGTATGTCGAATGCCGCGACCGCCAGGGCGCCCGGGTAGGGAACGCGGCCCTGACTTCCCTACAACGCCCGTCGATACAATCCGGCGCCATGGCGAGAACGCGCGGCACGCTCCTGTGGATCGACGTCCCCGGCCTGGGAAGCCGGGTTTCCGCCCAGCCGTATGCGGACGGCGCGCGGATGATGCGCGTGTTCCGCGGGATCCTCCTCCCGCCCTGCGATGCGTTCGGCGGCCGCCTCGCCTCCGCGGTGGGCGACTCGTTCCAGATCGTCTTCCGGCGCCCGACGGACGCCGTGCTGGCCGCGGCGGCGGTGCAGGATCGCGCCGCGCAGCACGCGCGCGGCAGCGGAGAGAGGCCCGACATGCGCGCCTGCGTGGTGAGCGGCGAGATGCGGGTCGATCGCAACGGCGTCATCGGCGACCTGGTCGATCTGGCCGCCCGCGTTCGCGGCGCCGCCGGCCGCGGCGACGTCGTGCTCTCCGGTGACGTGTTCGCCGCGATGGACAAGTCCCGGCTCACCGCCGAGGAGCTCGGCGATGCCGACGGAGTGCCCGCCGAGGTGCGGCTCTACCGCCTGGCCCGGACCCGCGGTTCCGACTTGCCCTTCGGCGGAATCGGACTCGCCCGGGCCGGCCGGCTCCCCGCCATCGGACCCGACGGGCTGCTCGAACGCGGCGAGTCGCCCGTGACCCGCGCGATCGCGCCGTTGCGGGCAGCCGTCGGGGGCATCGCCCCGCACGCCTTGGATCTGCTCGGTTCCGGCTCGGCCTGGGCGCGCCGCGTCCCGCGGAAGGTGCAGATAGCCGCCGCCGCCGGCCTGGCGGTCGTGGTCGCCGTGACGGTGCTTCTCGCCACGCGGCGCCACGACCCGATCGAGCGGGCCCTCGCGCAGCACGACTTCCGCACCGCACGCCGCGAGCTGAAGCAGATGAAGGACGGCCAGCAGCGCGTCTTCGCCGACGCGCGGATCCAGGAAGCGCGCGGCTCCTTCGGCCCCGCGGCGGAAGGCTACGCCAGGGCGGCGAAGAGCGGCGAGCGCCGCGGCCTCCAGCAACTGGTGCGGATGACCGAGAGCAAGTCGTGCGACGCCCGCGCCAGCGCGGCGCGCGCGCTCGGCGAGCTGGGCGACGATCGCGCCATCCCCGCCTTGCGCAAGCTCGCGCGCGGGAAGTTCGCCGACGAGCACAAGGGCGGCGGCGCGTTCCGCTGCAGCAGCAAGCGTGCCGCGCGCGACGCGCTCGAGCAGCTCCACATCCAGACCGGCTGAACCAACTGGCTACGGCGACGGCTTGCACGAAGCTTCGGGCGCCGTCGGGGCCGGCACGGGCGCCTTGGCGGACGGCGCCCGCTCGAAGTCGAAGAGGTCCTCGAGCGTCGAGGCATGCGCGTCGCGCGCGGTGAGGTGGAGCTCGTCGTCTTCGCCGCCACGGCTCAAGAATCGCTTTTCGATGAACGCCAGTATCGACGTATGGTCGGCCACCTCGTGCGAGACGTAGCGCGGCCGCGAGAAGGGCGACACCGCGACGAACGGTACGCGGAACCCGAGCTGATCGAAGTTGGCGCAGGATGTCGGGTACGGCCCGGTCGGGGTGAAGCCGGGGCAGATGGCCGCCGCTTGGAAGCGGCTCACCTCGCACTCCTGCCCGCCACCGGGCCGCTCGCTCGCGGGAGGACTGGACGCGTCCGCGCACTGGCCCGGATCGATCCCGTCCGGATTGCGCGCACCGCCCTGGTTTGCCGTCGCGGGGGCGACGTGATCGTAGAACCCGCCGTGCTCGTCGTAGGTGAGGAAGAGGACCGAGTCGTCCCAGCAGCTGCTCGCCCTCAGCGCCGAGACGATCTGCGAGACGAATGCCTGGCCGAGGCGGATGTCCGCCGGCGGATGCTCGTCGGTCTCCACACCCGCAACACCGAAGCCGGGATCCACGAAGGACACGGAGGGCAGCTTGCAAGGGGCCGGCTTGGGAGGCGCCTTGGCGAAGAACTGCGTCACCGGTTGCATCGTGTTCGGAACGTCCGGTGGCCTGAAGATCGCCGTGGTGGGAAGATCGGAGAAGAAATTGATCCAGGAGACGTGGCGCCGATCGAGCAGGTCCATGATGGTGCCGGTGATCGGCTTGTACCCACCAGGCGGCGGGAAGATCTCCGCGGTCGTCAGGTGCCCGAAAGAGGTCGCCGCCAGGGCGTAGGCGCGGTTGGGGAAGGTGGGCCCGATCACCGAGGAGAAATACCGATCGTCGATCGCGAAGGTCTGCGCCAGCGCGTAGTAGAAGGGCAGGTCCCCCTGGTCGTAGAACCCCATCGTGTCGTCGTCGGTCGGCGTCTCCACGCCGTTGTCGTGCTGCTCGGTGGCGTCGTTCACGAGAACGAACCCGTCGTTCGGGCTCGACATCAGCGTCGACGCCGGACGCATGAAGTTCGCTTCGGCGTGGCTGCCCGGCCACTCGTGCTGCAGGTCCGGCGCGGGGCAGTAGTTTTGCGAGTGGAAGGAGAACACGGTGCTGACGTCATCGTCGACGTTCGAGTTGCGGCAGGTCAGATCGCTGCCGCTCCGCGAGCAGGTGAGCCCGTCCACGCAGGCGTGGTCGAGCGCGTCGCACGGGCCCGCCCGGTAAGGGCCGCCTGGCACGTACGGCAGCGCGCCGAAGTAGTTGTCGAAGGAGTGGTTCTCCTGCATGAGCACGATCACGTGCTTGACGCGGTGCAGGTCACCTGCGGCCTGAGCGGCTAGCGAGAAGGTGCCCAGCGCGGCGAACACGGCGAGCGTTGTCCGGCGGATGATCGGCATGGTCGGGATCCCCCGCGCCGCATCCCGCCTGCGGAGCTCGCGGGTGTCAATCGGCGAAACGTCCTCCACTTGACCGATCGCAATTCCGGGAAGAATGCGCGGTGCACCGCGCGTTCACTTCACGACGCTCCGATTCCGCAACTGTTCGTCAGCACGGGGGAAATCACATCCGACAATGTACCCTCTTGTGCGCACATGTCGTACCGCAGCAGAATATTCGCAGGGGTCCGTCTAGCCGCCGCCTTTCAATAGATTGGAAGTTGCTCGCCGCGCGTAGGAGCTCGGTATGCTGAAGCTGTCTTCCGCCGCAGGAACGATCATTTCTCTTTCGCTGGTGCTCGCCGGTTGCGGTTCCGATCAATGGAACCGGGATGGCCGCGACGCCGCCCTTTCGGTACTGACCCCACGCGCGCCGGCGCCGGCAGAAGTGGTCCGGTCCAGCAAGGTCTTTTTCTCCGGGCGAAGCAGCGCCGCGTCCGGCGGCCGGGTGACCGTGACCGCGATCGACGGCCAGAACCGTACGCACACGTGCGCGACCACCATCCGGAGCGATCAGACCTGGTCGTGCACGCAGCAACTCGCCGACGGCGGGTACACCTGGACCGCGCAGATTGCCACGCCTGACTTCAGCTCGGCTGGCATCGACTTCGTGGTGCGAACCCGCGGCCTCGCGGCCCCGACCATCGACCCGACCCCGTCGCCGACCCGTGACTCGTCGCCCATCCTGACAGGCACCTCCTCGGTCGTCTCCGAGGACGAGGACAATGACGAGGACGACATCGTATCGCTGTTCGTGAGTGAGAACGGGAAGGTGATCTGCACGATCCGCAGCGTCACCTATGATCAATGGGCTTGCCCGCTCTCCACCAAGCTCGCCGACGGGGCGCACCTGCTCACCGCGGTGATCAAGAAGGATGGATCGACGTCGGCGATGTCCAATCCGGACCGGTTCGTGGTGAAGACGTCGATCGGGGCGCCCACGATGGATCAGGTGCCGACGCCGTCCAACGTGACGCAGCCCGTGCTCTCCGGCCGTGGGGAGCCGGGTGCGGTGCTCTCGGTGACTGATGCAGGGACGCTTCTGTGCGCGGCAACGGTTTCCGCCGGCGGAAGCTGGACGTGCACTCCGGCAACGCTGAAGGACGGAACGCACATGGCCTCGGCGACCCAGCAGGATGCCGCGGGAAACGTCAGCCGCGCAGTGACGGTGACTTTCGTGATCGACACGCGCCCGGTGGGCGCTCCGACTCTCGACGCTCTGAAATCGCCGACCGCTGAGCCGCGCGTGACGTTCAGCGGCACCGGCGAGGCGGGGGACCAGGTCTCCGTGGTGGACACCTTCCTCCATACGCACTGCTCCGGACGCGTGGACAACACCGCCAGGTGGAGTTGCAGCCCGGCGGATCCGCTCGACGACGGGGACTACGTGCTGGCCGCTTTCCAGGTGAACCCCGTGGGGAACAAGAGCGGCCCCTCGGCTCCGCAACTGCTCAGCGTTCGCACCCTCAACGCTCCGCTGTTCACGGCCCCCCGGTCACCGACGCGCGAACCGACGCCGCTCCTCACCGGCACGCTCGACGGCGCGGCCGCGCGATCCGCATTGTCCGTCGCTGTGCTGGACGGCGAGAGGCAGGTCTGCTCCGGAGCGGTAGACCCGACCGGTGGGTGGAGCTGCCATCCGCAGGACGCGGCCTCGCTTCCTGACGGGACCTACCTGCTGGTCGCCAGGCTCACCGACGGCAAAGGGCACTTCTCAGGCGTCAGCATGGCGCGCGTCCTGGTCGTCGACAGGACGCCGCCGAAGGCGCCCGTCCTCGACCAGCCTGCCTCGCCGACGCGCAAGCACCTGCCGGTGCTGAGCGGCACTGCCGAAGCGGCCAGCGCGGTCACCGTCACCGACGCGGACAGCGCAGCGACGCTGTGTGAGACGAGCGCGAACGGCCAGGGCGCATTCAACTGCAAGCCCAACCGCGGGTTGACTGCGGGCAGCCACCAATTCAGCGCCACCGTCACCGACGCGGACAGCGCAGCGACGCTGTGTGAGACGAGCGCGAACGGCCAGGGCGCATTCAACTGCAAGCCCAACCGCGGGTTGACTGCGGGCAGCCACCAATTCAGCGCCACCGCGACCGACGCGGCCGGAAACGTCTCGCTTCCCGCCGCGCCGGTCGGCGTGACCATCTCCGACGTGGTTCCTCCGCCGCCGACCATCGATTCTCCGGCCGACGGCTCGGAGGTGGAAAATTCGCGGCCTGTGCTCACGGGCCGCACGGCCGCCGGCACGACGGTCCAGGTCACGCTCGACGGCGCAATCTATGAAGCGCAGGTCGCTCCGGACGGCACGTGGACCCTGCTGCCCTCCGCGGAGTTGTCCTTCGGCCCCCACCAGGTCTCGGCGGCGGCGATCGACGCCGACCAGAACGTCAGTGACCCAGCGCAGAGCGCCTTCAAGACGGTGGAATCCGGCGTGGCGCGTGGCGGCTGCTCCAGCGGCGGCGCAACGTGGCCGCTGGTCGCGTTCGCGATGTTCCTTGCCTCGCTGCCGAGGCGGCGCGTGCGCGGGCTGGCGCTGCTGGCCGCGGTGGCGCTGCCGGTCGCGGCCCGGGCGCAGACGACGAGCATGGACGTGTCCCTCTTCCGGCCGGCGGCGGGCGGGGATGGCTTCGCCGCCGTCGAAGGCGCGCGCCCGCCGCTTCCGGGAGAGCAGCGGTTCGAAGTGCGCACGTGGACCGACTACGCCGTGCACCCGTTGACCTTCAGGTCGCAGTTGGGGTCCGACGACGTGCTGGTGCGCAGCCGCACCGGCGGGTGGCTCGCGCTCCAGGCGCACCTGTTGGGGCCGCTGTCGGTTTCCGCGCAGCTCCCCGTGACGTACTCGCAGCAGGGGGACCTCTCCAATCTGCCACCCTCCTCGCGCGGGCCGTCTTCGCTGCTGGGCGGGTTCGGCGATCTGCGGCTGACGCCGCGCCTCGCCCTGCTCCGGCAGGAGTGGGCGGGGATCGACCTGGCCACCCAGGTCTCGTTGGAGTTCCCCACCGCGCGCGCACGGACGCTCACCGATGACGGCCGCGTCCGCGCCGAGGGCCTGCTCGCCATCGGCCGCCGCCTGGTCGAGAGCGGGCGCGGGGACCTCGACCTGCTCGGCAACGCCTTCCTGCGGCTGCGTCCACCGCACGAGCTGCTCGACGTGAAGACCGGCAACGAGGCCGGGCTGCGCGCCGGGATCGGATACCTGCCTCCCCGCTCGCGCGCATGGCTCCCGAGGCGCGTCTACGCCGAGATGGAAGCCCGCACCTTCCTGCGCGCGGGGTTCGCGGCTGGCACCTCGCCGGCCGAATGGCGCGTGGGCGCGACGGTTTGCCCTGTCCGCGGCGTGGCGGTCGACCTGGCCGGCGGCGGCGCGCTGACGGACGGCGTGGGAGCGCCGCGCGCCCGCTTCCTCTTCGGCGTCGGCTGGTCGCCCTCGGCTTGCAACGAGAACGTTGCCTCGCTGCGCCCGTTCGTGCGCCCCGCACCACTGCCCGTGCAGGTCTTCTCCGAGGCGCTGAGCTGCCCGCCGGTTCCCAGCGACCCCAAGGTGGTGCAAGCAGCGTACGTCCCGGAGCCGCCGGCCGACCGCGATGGCGACGGCGTCCCCGATTCCGACGATTCGTGCCCGGACCAGCCGGGCCCGGTGGCGAACTACGGCTGCCCGATCGGCGCGCGCCAGATGGTCACCGTCTCCGCCACCCGCGTCGAGATCCTCGAGCAGGTGCGGTTCGACACCAACAAGGCGAGCATCAAGCCGCAGTCCCACAAGCTGCTCGATCAGGTTGCCGGGGTGCTCATCAGCCATCCCGACCTGCTCCTGGTGCAGGTGGAAGGGCACACCGACGACCGCGGCAGCGCGCTGCGGAACATCGTGCTCGCGCAGTCGCGTGCCGAGGCGGTGGCGGCCTATCTGGAAGCGAAGGGCGTTCCGGCCGAGCGGCTGCGCGCCGTCGGCTTCGGGCAGGGACGGCCCATCGCCACCAACGCGAGCACCGCTGGCCGCGCCACCAACCGACGTGTGGCGTTCACGGTCCTGCAGACCCGCTCGCGCGTCATCGAGGCAGGGCGGCCGCCCGATTCCTGAGCGGCGCGGCAGCTCATTCTCTGCTAAGAGGGTCGCTTCCAGCCGGGAGAGACCGCCATGCCGCAGCTTCGCGCATTCGCCGTCCTCTTTTGCCTGGGCGCGCCGCTCGGGCTCGCGGCGGAAGAGCCGGGCGGCACCCTGAAGAAGATCAAGGACAGCGGAGTCATCGCGCTCGGGCACCGCGAGTCCTCGATCCCCTTTTCCTACTATGACGACAAGCAGCAGGTGGTGGGCTACTCCCAAGACATCGCGCTGCGCGTCGTCGACGCGGTGAAGCAGGAGCTGAAGCTCCCCAGTGTCCAAGTGAAGCTGGTGCCGGTCACCTCGCAGAACCGCATCCCGCTGGTGCAGAACGGGACGGTGGACATCGAGTGCGGCTCCACCACCAACAACCTCGAGCGGCAGAAGCAGGTGGCCTTCTCGAACACGATCTTCATCGTCCGCACCCGGCTGCTCACGCGCAAGGACAGCGGCATCAAGGACTTCCCGGACCTGGCCGGCAAGAACGCGGTGGTGACCGCCGGAACGACCTCCGAGCGGCTGCTGCGCAAGCTGAACGAGGAGAAGAAGCTGGGCGTGAAGATCACCAGCGCCAAGGACCACGGCGAGTCGTTCCTCATCCTCGAGAGCGGCCGCGCCGCGGCGTTCATGCTCGACGACGTGCTGCTCTCGGGCGAGGTGGCCAAGGCGCGCAAGCCCGCCGAGTGGGTGGTGACCGGCACACCGCAGTCGCGCGAGGCGTACGGCTGCTCGATGCGCAAGGACGACAAGCCGTTCAAGACGCTCGTCGACCGCACCATCGCCGCGCTCGAGACCTCGGGCGAGATCCTGCCCATCTACGAGAAGTGGCTGCAGAAGCCGATCCCGCCCAAGGGGCTCAACCTGAGCTTCCCGCTGAGCGACGAGATGAAGGCGCTGTTCAAGAGCCCGAACGACAAAGCGCTGGACTGATCGAACCCGCGGATGGACTTTCGTATCTTCTTCAGCCCGGTGCCGACCGGCGAGACCACCTATCTGGGGTGGCTGCTCATCGGCCTCCGCAACACCATCGCGCTGTCGCTCGCGGCCTGGATCGTCGCGCTGGCGCTCGGCACGGTGCTGGGAATCCTGCGCACGGTCCCCAGTCGCGGGCTGCGCGCCTTCGCAGGCGCCTACGTGGAGATCTTCCGCAACGTGCCGCTGCTCGTGCAGCTGTTCATCTGGTACTTCGTCGTCCCCGAGTTGGTGCCGGGCGGCCAGCGGTTCAAGCAGATCGATCCCTTCGCGCAACAGTTCCTCGAATCGGCTGCGTGCTTGGGCCTGTTCACCGCGGCGCGCGTCTGCGAGCAGGTGCGCGCGGGCATCGAGTCCCTTTCCGCCGGGCAGAGGAACGCCGGGCTCGCGCTGGGGTTCACGCTGCCGCAAACGTACCGGTACGTGCTCCTGCCGATGGCGGCCCGTCTCATCGTGCCGCCGCTCACCTCCGAGACGCTCAACGTCTTCAAGAACTCCGCGGTGTGCTCGACGATCGGGCTGCTCGAATTGACGGCGCAAGGCAGGCAGCTCGTCGACTACACGGCACACGCGTACGAGTCGTTCCTCGCGGTGACGGTGCTGTACCTTCTGGTCAACGCCGCGATCCAGCTGCTCATGCGCGCGG
>VBKO01000170.1 GCA_005888115.1 Deltaproteobacteria bacterium | reverse complement strand
GCGGGCGGATGAACAGGAGCTCGCGCCCGCGGTCGTCGTAGACGCGCAACGGCATCGCGCTTCCTCTATCATCGCGGGCCGCCATGCGCGTCATCGTGATCAAGTCTCCAGGCGGGCCCGAGGTGCTGGAGCTGGGAGAGATTCCCGATCCACGACCCGGCCCCGGCGAGCTCCTGGTCCGCGTGCGCGCCGCCGGCGTGAACCGCGCCGATCTGCTGCAGCGCCTCGGCCGCTACCCGCCGCCACCGGGCGAGCCGGAGACGCTGGGCCTGGAGATCGCCGGCGAGGTGGTCGAGCCGGCGGGCTCGTTCCGGCGCGGCGACCGCGTGATGGCGCTCTTGGGCGGAGGCGGGTACGCGGAGCTGGCGCGCGTGCCGCCGACGCATGCCATGCCCGTCCCCGACGGGATGGAATTCGCGCAGGCCGCGGCGATCCCGGAGGCGTTCCTGACCGCGTGGCTCAACCTGTTCATGCTCGGCCGGCTCGCGCCCGGCGAGGCGGTGGTGGTGCACGCCGCGGCGAGCGGGGTCGGTTCGGCCGCGCTACAGCTGTGCCGCGGCGTCGCGAGCACCATCCTCGCGACGGCGTCCGAGGCCAAGCACCGCGCTTGCCTCGAGCTCGGCGCGACCCACGTCCTCGCGCGCCAGGAAGTCCCCACCGCGCTGGCCCAGACCGTCCGCGGGATCGCCGGACGCGGCGCCGATCTCATCTTCGACCTGGTGGGCGCATCGTATCTGGAGGCCAACGTCGCCGCTCTCGGACTGCAGGGGCGGCTCTGCTGCATGTCCACCATGGCCGGGTCGAAGAGCACGCTCGATGTAGGCGCGCTGCTCACCCGCCGTTTGACAGTGATGGGCTCCACGCTGCGCAACCGCTCGGCTGCGCAGAAAGCGAAGCTCGTCTCGGACTTCGCGCAGAAAGCGCTGCCGCGCTTCCGGACCGGCGAGCTGCGCCCGGTGGTCGCGCGCAGCTACCCCCTCGGGCAGGCGCGCGAGGCCCACGCCGCGCTGGAGCGCAACGAGGTGGTCGGCAAGATCACGCTTTTGGTCTGACGCGCGGATCTCGCGACACCTGCGACCGACGTCGCTTCTCCTGCTCCCCGCACGCAGATCGTGTGTCGAGGTGCGACGGCAGAATCGTTGTCGCTCGCAAAATTTCAACGCATTCTGACCGGGCCGTTTTTCATGAGGTGAATCGACGTGCCGCGCAGCGTGCTCGTGGTCGACGACAGCCCCACCATCCGCGGCTTCGCCCGGCTGCTGCTGCGCTCCTTGGACGTGAAGGTGGTGGAAGCGGAGGACGGCGCCAAAGCGCTCGACGCCGCCCGCGCGGCGGCACCGACGCTGGTCCTCGCGGACGTGAACATGCCGGTGATGGACGGGCTGTCGCTCACGCGCGAGCTGCGCAAGGACAAGGCGCTCAAGCACGTCCCCGTGCTGCTGCTCACCGGCGACAAGTCCGAGGAGCTGGAGCGGCAGGGCCGCGCGGCGGGGGCGAACGAATTCCTCACCAAGCCCCTGCAAGCGGCGGAGCTGCAAGCGGCGGTCCGCCGCTGGCTCGGGGACCCTGCGTGAGCCTTCCGCACCTGCTGCTCGTGGACGACAGCGAATCGGTGCTGGCCTTCGAGAAGGCCGCCCTCGCGGGGCACTACGTCGTCTCCACCGCGGTGAACGGGCGCGAGGCGCTCACCAAGGTGGCGCAGCTGCGGCCTTCGGCGGTGCTGCTCGATCTGTCGATGCCGGAGATGGACGGGGACGAGGTGCTGGCGCAGATGCAGAAGGACCCGCAGCTCGCCGTAATCCCCGTCATCATCGTCTCCTCCGAGAAGCAGCGCGCCGAAGCCTGCCTGAAGGGCGGAGCGCGCGCCTTCCTCTCCAAACCCATCCGCGCGCAGGACCTGTTGCCTCTGGTGGGGAACGTGCTCGAGGACGCGCGGCGCGCCGACCGGGCGGGAAGCCTGGCGGTCCTCTTCGTCGACGCTGCCGGGGTGGAGATCGGCCTTCCCCTGGATACGGTCGTATCCGTCCTGCACCAGGCCAGCACGCGGCCGTTGCCCCTCGGCCCCGCCTATCTGTGCGAGATGCTCGAGGTGCACGGCGAGCCGGTGCTGGTCCTCGACCTCGCGCGCCGGCTGGGGCTGCCACACCGCTCACCGATCGGCGAACGCAAGCTGGTGGTGGTGGAGTGCGGAGCGCAGCGCCTGGCGCTGTGCGTGGACGGCGTGCGCGACCCCGAGGAGTTGCCGCGCGAGCAGGTGCTCCCTCGCGGAGCAGTCCCGGGCGCGGAGCACGGCCCGCTGCGGGACGCGCTCGTCGCGGTGGCCCGCACCGCGCGCGGCGCGGTCCCGGTGGTCGATCCGCGCGCACTCGCCTCGCCCCGTCTGCTGCGGGAGCTGTCCAAGGCGCTGCGCACCGAGGCGGCGGCATGAGCGTTCGGCCGCAGCTCGACGAGCGCGTTCTCGATCGGCTCACGGAGTGCGCCGCGCGCTGGACCGGTTTCTCTCGCGACGCCATCCTGCCCGACGCCATCCGGCGGGCGGTGCATTCCCTGCACGCCGATCCCGAGGAGGTCCTGGCGCGTTCCACCGCGCACGATCCCGCCGTCGTGCACGCGCTCTGTCAGGCCGTTTCGGTGGGGGAGACATTCTTCTTCCGGCACCCCGATCAGTTCCGCTGGGTGGCGCAGGAGTGGATCCCGGAGCTGCTCGCTTCCAAGCGCTCCGGCGTGCGCGCCTGGAGCGCCGGATGCGCGACGGGCGAGGAGGCGTACTCGATCGCGGCGTGCCTGTTGGACGCGATGCCGCGGGGCGCCACTGTCGCGGTGCTGGGCACCGACCTGCTCGAGCGCAACGTGGCGGCGGCGCGCGACGCGCTGTACGGCGCCTGGTCGCGGCGGCCCTCGGGGCCGCAGCTGCACCCGCTCTTCCGCGAGCAACCCGGCGGCAAGGCCCTCATCGAGGACCGCGTGCGCCAGGTGACGCGCTTCCATCTGCACAATCTCCTCGAGCAGGCGCCGGCCGGCCCCTTCGACCTGGTCCTCTGCCGCAACGTCCTCGTCTATTTCTCTCCGGAAGCCGTCCGCGTCGCCGTGCAGCACCTGGTCGACGTGCTGGCCCCGGGGGGCGCGGTGCTGTTCGGGCCCATGGACCTCCCGGAAACGCCGCGCGGGCTCGCCCTCGCCGGCGCGCCGGAGCTGCAGATCTACCGGCGCGCCGAGGCAGTGCCGCGGCCACGGGCCCGGCAGGCTCCGGTCAAGGAAGCGCTTCCGCCTCCGCTTCCTTCCCGGCCGCGCACACCGCCGCCCGAGCCGGTCGCGGTCCATCTCCGCGCGCTGGTCCACATCGAGCGCGGCGAGAAGTCCCTCGCCCAGCGCGAGCTGGCCGACCTGTGCGCGCAGGTCCCCGACTACGTCCCGGGCATCCTCGAGCGCGCGCTGCTGCACGTCCGCCAGGGCGAGCGCGCCGCCGCGGCGCAGCTCATGCGCGAGGTCCTGCGGCGCACCGAGCGGCTTCCGCTCGACGAGGAGCTCGCTGGCCCCGAGCCGCTTCCGGTCCGCTTCTACCGCGAGTCCGCAGCCACCTTCCTGCGCGGCACCGGAGGAGGCGCCTAGATGAAGCTCGAGCCGCGCTTCCCCGACGACGTCAGCCAGGAGGACCGCGAGCTGCTCGAGCGCAGGGCGGCGCGGCTGCGCGAGAAGCCGCGCGAGTCCGAGGAGGAATCGGTCCTCTGGGCGGCCGAGTTCCCCGTCGGCGAGGACAGCTACGCGCTCCCTCTCGACACCCTGCGCGCCGCGGTTCCCCTGAAGATGGTCACTCCGGTGCCGCTCTCGCCGCCGCACGTCATCGGCATCCTCCGTTTCCAGGGGCAGATCCTCACCGCGATGAGCCTCTCCTCGCTCCTGGGCGGGCGCGGCTGGCGCGAGGACCCGGCGGTGCTGCTGGTGGTCGACCCCGGCCTGGGCGGGCGGCTCCTGGCGCTCGACTGCGAGCGGATCCCCAAGCCGGTTCCGCTGCCGCACGCGCTCGTCGAGGAGGCGCTCGCGCGCGCGACCGGCGCAGTGGCGGAGGTGACGCTCCCCGGGCTCCACCAGGTCAACCTGCTCGACCTGCGCCGGTTGATGGACCGGCGCGCATCGGAGAAGCGCGATGCTTGATCCGATGATGGAGCAGCTCCTGCCGGGGTTCGTCGACGAGTGCAAGGAGATCGTCGAGCGCGTCACGGATCACCTCATCGAGCTGGAGAAGGCGCACGAGCGGTTGCGATTCGACGATCTCGCGCGGGGGTTGCACACCTTGAAGGGCAGCGCCGCGACGCTCGGGCTCGCCGAGCTGTCGGAGCTGGCGCACCGCATGGAGGACGCGGTGCTGCCGCTGCGGGGCAAGACCACCGCGCTGCCCGGCGCGCTCACCGACGCGCTGCTGAAGACGCTGGACACCTGGATGGCGCATCTGCGCGCCACCACGGCCAAGTCCGAGCTGCCGGACTTGAAGCCGAGCCACAAGCTGCTCGAAGCGGTGCGGCACGCCGTGCAGGCCGTCGAGCCGGGCAAGCCGGCGGCGAACAACGGCAAGGCTGGCGCGGAGAAGCGGAAGCCGTCCGCCGCGGCGGAGAAGGAAAAGGAGAAGGAGAAGAAGTCCAGCAAGCGCGAGCGTGAGGCGCCCGTCGCCCGGGCCGAGCCCGCGCCCGCCGAGCCCGCCGCCGAGGAAGACGCGGGCGCCGCCGAGGAGGCGGGGAGCTGGCGCGTGCGGACCCGCGAGGTGGTCTCGCTGCTGCACGAGGTGGAGCGGCTGCGCGAGGTGCGCCTGCGGCTGGAGGAGCGCCGCCGGGAGCTGGAGCGCGGCATCTCGCAGCTCGCCCGCCTGGGGATTCTCGCCCAGACCGCCGAAGTGCGCGCGCTCCTCATGGGCGTGCAGCGCGCCCTCTCGGCGGACGGCGACGAAGCGGGCGACATCGTCGCCTCGATGGAGGACGAGCTCAAGGCGATCTGCACGCTGCCCGTGCGCACCGTGCTGGAGCCGCTGCGCCGATCGGTGCGCGACCTGTGCAAGCAGTCGGGGAAGCTGGCGCGGCTCTCGATCGTCGGCGGCGAGGTTTCGCTCGACCGGCGCGTGCTGGAGTCTCTGCGCGGGCCGCTCGTGCACCTGGTGCGCAACGCGGTCGACCACGGACTGGAGGTGCCCGACGTCCGCGAAGCGCGCGGCAAGCACCGCGAGGGCATCGTCGTGGTTCGCGTCGAGCAGCAGGGCAACATGCTGTTCATCGAGGTCTCCGACGACGGCAACGGCCTCGATCTGGCGCTGATCAAGCAGGCGGCACGCGAGCTGTCGATCGTGCCCGGCGTGGAGCTGGACGCGATGGCGCCGGCGCAGCTGCACCAGCTCATCTTCCGCAACGGATTCTCCACCCGGCGGACCGTCACCGAGGTGTCCGGACGCGGCGTCGGCATGGACGTGGTCCGCAGCCAGATCCAGGCGCTGCAGGGACACATCGAGGTGCAGTCGACGCCCGGCCAGGGAACGCGCTTCACGTTGACGCTCCCGGCGGAGCTGGGCAGCTCGCCGGTCCTGGTCGTCCGCTGCGGCGAGCACGAGCTGGGTATCCCGATGCCGGCGGTGGAGACCTCGCTGCTTGCCCGATCCGGCGAGCTGCGAGTGGCGCGCACGCGAGTGCAGCTGTCCCATCGCGACCACCTGATTCCGGTGCAGGACCTGGGGACGCTGCTCGCGCTGCGCCAGCCGGAAGTGCCGCACGACGGGCAGCCTCTGCTCGTCCTCCAGTCGCAGGGCCGCCGGATCGCGCTCGCCGTCGACGAGGTGATCGGCGACCGCGAGCTGGTCATCCGCCCGCTCCCGCCCGAGGTGCGCGACCTCGCCGCCTACCAGGGCGCGGCCACGCTGGCGCGCGGCGAGCTGGTGCTGATCGTCCGCTCCGACTGGCTGACGGGGGTCGAGCGGCGCGAGGCGAACCTGACCGGGACGCGGCGGGCGCTGGTAGTGGACGACTCGCTCACCGCGCGTGCCCTGCACCGCACCGCGCTGGAGTCCGCCGGCTGGTCGGTGCACACCGCATCCAGCGGGCGCCAGGCGCTCGAGCAGCTCCGCCACTCCGCCTACGACGTGATGGTCTCCGACATCGGCATGGATGAAATGGACGGCTACCAGCTGACCGTCCAGGCCCGCGCGCGCCCCGAGCTGGAGGCGATGCCGATCATCCTGGTGTCCGCGCGCGACTCGGAATCCGACCAGCAACGCGGTGCGGCCTCCGGAGCGGACGGCTTCCTCAGCAAGAAGGATTGCGCGGCGGGCCGGCTGATCGCCGAGGTGCAGACGGTCATCGCCCGCCGCAAGGGGGCTGCATGAGCCGCCGCGAGCCGATCCGCGTGTTGGTGGCCGACGACTCGGTGACGATGCGCACCGCGCTGGTCGCCATGCTCGGCGAGGAGCAGGACCTGCGCATCGTGGGGCAGGCCCGCGACGGCCTGGAAGCGGTGGAGAAGGCGCGCGCGCTGCGGCCCGACGTCATCACCATGGACGTCAACATGCCGCGGCTGGACGGCCTGGGCGCGACCGCGGCCATCATGGCCGAGTCGCCCTCGCGCGTCCTGATGGTCTGCGCGGTGAGCGAGGACCGGCAGCTCGACCTGTCCTTCCGCGCGATGGCGGCGGGAGCGCTGGAGGTCATCTCCAAGCCGGGCCCCGCGCCGGACGAGCTGCGCCGCTTCGGCCGCCGCGTCGCGGAAGCCGTGCGGCTGATGGCCGAGGTGCCGGTGGTGCGCCGGCACCGGGCGTCGGAGCAGGGGCTGCTTTCCCACGCGGCCAGCGCCGGCGTGGGCG
>VBKO01000343.1:46074-49445 GCA_005888115.1 Deltaproteobacteria bacterium | reverse complement strand
GTGCATCGGCACGTTCTTCGGGACTTGGACCTCGACCAGCGCATCGCCGTCGCTGATGAGATCGGCGCGGTTCGACAAGGTCCTGATCTCGAAGTTGAACGGCGGCAACTGAGCCTGAGATGGGGCCAGGGCCTGGGACTCGGCCTGAGACGATTCCGTCGGCGCCGGAGCGCCCCCGCCGCAGCCCCCGACGAAGACAGACAGCGTTGCGACGACGATGACACCGAACCGAACGGTCGAACTGGAGTTCATGTTCATGCTCCCCTGTCCTGGACGAGTTGGTTGGACTGGACGATTTCAGCGCAGCGCGCCGGCGCAGACAGCCTGAGCTGCCTCGGTTCCCATGCTACTCTGCTTTCGCGCGAAAGGGAGGAGGAGCCGCATGAAGACGACACTGGCAGGCATCGCGGCGAGCGGGCTGATCGGGTACATGGCCGTCGCGGCAGATCCGTCGGCCACCCCCAAGGGGCCACGGTTTGTGCCGCTCACCTACGAGCAACTCAACGTGTATCAGAAGCCGTTGGGCGAGCAGATCATGAAGGTGTCGAGCGTCGGCCTGGGCGGGCCCTACAATCCGCTGCTGCGTAGCCCGGTGCTCGGCCAACGCATGTTCGATCTGCTCTATTACCTGCGCTGGAATTCTTCGCTGCCCTTGCGCCTGAACGAGATGGCCATCCTCATCACCGGGAGGCTCTGGCGCTCGCAGGTCGAGTGGTACGCGCACGCGCCGCTTGCGATCAAGGCGGGCCTTTCCCCGGAGATCGTCGCCGATCTCAAGGCACGGAAGCGGCCGGCGAACATGAAGGAGGACGAGGCGGCCGTCTACGATTTCGTGACGGAGCTGGCCGCGAAGCATCTGGTCTCGGACGAGACCTTCGCGCGCGCCAAGCAGGTTCTCGGCGAGCAGCAGGTGGTGGACCTGACGGCCGTGAGCGGCACCTACGTGACCGTGGCCATGCTCCTGGCGATGGCCGAAGAGGGCGTCCCTCCCGGAAAAGAATTGCCGTTCAAGCCCGGTGACCCCTGACTCGCGCTGATATCGGCAATTACCGCGTCGGTTGCGGCCATCGCCAGGTGCATAAGGAGCCAACATGAACGAAGCCCACGTGAAAGCC
Source organism: Deltaproteobacteria bacterium (assembly GCA_005888115.1). Taxonomy (GTDB): domain Bacteria; phylum Myxococcota; class Myxococcia; order Myxococcales; family 40CM-4-68-19; genus VBKO01. The sequence goes on along the minus strand of VBKO01000343.1, from coordinate 48,330 downwards.
CTCGAGCGGGAAATTGCTCTGGCCCGGGACCTGATGCGCTCGGGGAAGCATGACGAAGCATTCGTTCACCTCGAGCGCGCCCACGTGCTCGGTCAGGAGCAGGTCCGGCCGCATGTGCTGGCGCACTGGCTGATGCTCAAGGTCGCGGTCCGTCGTCGTGACCCCGTCGCGGCCTTCGGACAAGCTGCTCGCATCGTCCTTGGGGCGCTGGGGTCAGCTGGCATGCCCATCGACCCTGAGCTCTTGAGCATCATGCAAGGACGCTCGGCGCCCGAACGCCGTTGAAAGTGCCGACAGAGCGGTGGCCCGCTTTCGTCGTTCCGCCTAGAATGCCGGGCCAGGCCGCGATCGATGAGGAACGGGATGGAAGAGTTGCCAGGTGGAGTGGGCGACGAAGTTGCCGGAGTGCCTGCAAGGGATGAGCTGGTGGCCGTACTCGTCGAGAACCGCCGTGCCTTTCTCTCGTTCCTCGAGAGGCGCGTCGGTCATCGCGACGTGGCGGAGGACGTCCTGCAGGAAGCCTTCGCGCGTAGCCTCGACAAGCTGCCCTTCGAGAGCGAAGAGTCGGCCGTTGCGTGGTTCTACCGGGTGCTGCGCAATGCCGTCGTCGATCACTATCGTCGCGGCGGCGCGAACGAGCGAGCGCTTTCGGTGCTTGCCCGCCAGCTCGACGAGCAGACCGAGCCCGACCTCGACGAGCGCAATGCCGTCTGCCACTGCGTCGCGCGCTTGTCAGAAACCCTGAAGTCCGAGTACGCCTTGGCGCTCCGCCGCATCGATGTGGAAGGTGTCTCGGTGCAGGACTACGCCGTCGAGGCCGGCATCACCGCCAACAATGCCGGCGTGCGCGTCTTCCGTGCTCGCCAGGCGCTGCGCAAGCGCGTCGTCCATTGGTGCGGCTCCTGCGCTGAACGCGGCTGCATCGATTGCACCTGTGGCGAGCCAGGCAGCATCGGGTGTGGCCACGAAAGCGCGCCCGCGTCCTGATTGCGACGCGAGAGGGAGGCGCAAGGCCTCCCTCTTTTGCCGGGAATCCTGAGCCTTACTTGGCGACGTTGCAGGCGCAGCCGGCGCCGCACCGGCAGGCGCTCTTGCAGGCGCAGCGGTCGCCGCAGGTGCACCGCTCGTTCGTCGCCTTCGCGCAGCCACACGACGCCTTCTCGCACCGGCACTGCTTCTGGATCTCGTTCGTCATCTGGTCTCTCCTGGTTTTGCGCCGCGCTCTCTTGCGCGGTGTCACTCAGGCAAACGCAGACCCCGCCGGGGCATTACACCCCGCACTCGAAACCACCTTGACGCGCCGTTGATCACCTTCAAGTGATCGACGAGCTCCGGTGAAGGGATGGCACTGGACATGCAGACATCAGAGCCATGTTCCCATCACTCGCGGTCGCGCTGCTTCTGGCCGAGGCGAACCCATCTGCGCTGGAGTTGCCCCCGCTGCAGCTCCACGGGTTCGTCGACGTCTTCTATGGCCTGAACACGAATCGGCCTGCCGATCGGACCAGCTTCTTGCCCGGGACCGGTACGACGGCGCGGCGCGCGAACGAGCTGAACCTCAATGCGGCGGCGGTCGACCTCTCGGTGGAGCCGAAGCCCGTCGGGATGCACCTGACGCTCGCATTTGGAAGCGGGCCAGACGTGGTTCATTCGGCCGAACCCGCCGGCGGAGCAACGGGCACTGACATCTGGCGCTTCGTGTACCAGGCCAGCGTCAGCGCGACGATCCCGATCGGCTCGGGGCTTCTCGTCGAAGCCGGCATCTACCCGTCCCACATCGGGTTCGAGAGCTTCTTCTCGAAGGACAACTGGACGTACACGCGCGGCTGGATGGGCGAGTTCTCGCCGTACTATCAAGCCGGCGTGAAGGTGTCGTATGCGTTCAACGCGCATTGGTCCGCGCAGCTCCACTTCCTCAACGGATGGCAGACGATCGGCGACAACAACCGCGCGAAGGCGGTTGGCAGTCAGGTCGCCTGGAGCAGCGAACGCGTTTCCATCGCGTTCAACACGTTTGCCGGCCCTGAATTGCCGGGCGACGACTCGCATTGGCGTCTGTTCGGCGACCTGATCGCGCAAGTGAAGCCGACGAGCTGGTTGTCGCTTGGCGCGACCGCCGACGTTGGACGGCAGGATCGAGCGGGGGGTGCCGCGCTGTGGCATGGAGCGGCGCTCTTCGCGCGGATCGCGGTCGCACCACGCGCCGCGCTCGCTCTGCGCGCGGAATACTATGACGACCGCGACGGCTTCTTCTCC
>VBKO01000343.1:0-46034 GCA_005888115.1 Deltaproteobacteria bacterium | reverse complement strand
GCCAGCGCCGTGGCGGAGTTCTGAGCGCGATCACTCCAGCACGCGGACTGGGAGGACCACCATCGGCAGTCCCGCGAACTGGAGCCGGCGCTGGATAGCGAATGCGGTCTCGTTGTGCAGGAAGCGGTCGAACCAGCGCTCGCGTTCGAAGATGAGCTTTCCCGCGAAGAAGATGGGCCGGTCGAAGTCGTGTGCGATCTCTTCTGCCAGGCGCACACAGCCCGCCACTGCCTCGGTTCCCATGCCGACGCGGTAGTCGGCGGGAAGCCCCATCCGCCGCGCCTGGTCGACGTACTTCTTCAAATCCTCCTCTGCTTGTTCGCGGACGCGGTCCACCTCCTCGACACCTTGGAACGTCGCGCTGTCGACGACGCCGACCGTCATGAAGACCACGCTGGCGAAGTACCGGGGAAACAGCTTCACGACCGTGAGCAGGGAGTGGATCCCCAGTCCCGAGTAGCTGCCGACGAGCAGCACGGCGGCCGGCTTCTTTCGATCGACGGCAAGGGCTGGCGGCGGCCCCCTCGGGAGCGCCTCCAGGATCTGGTCGAGACGCTTGAGACGGAGCGAGACGCCCGTGTAGTGGTGCTTGATCGCGAAGCACAGCACGACGAGCGAGCCGGTCGCGACCACCGTGAGCCAGCCGCCCTCGCGGAACTTCTCGAACACGGTGATGACCAGGATGGTGACGCACATCATCCCCGCTACCACGTGGATTCCGATGTGGTGTCTCCAATCGGGATGCTTTTCGCGCGTGTCGATGCGGAGCCAGTAGCGGAGCATCGCTGCTTGCGTCAGCGAGAACGTCAGGAAGACGTTGATCGAGTAGAGCACGACGAGCGCGTCGACCTTGCCTCTGGTGTGCAGCAGCATGAGGAACCCGGCGCCGCCCATCAGCAGCACCCCGTTCTGCATCGTGAGCCGGTCGCTCAGCGCGCTGAACCGGTGCGGGAACCAGGAATCGTGCGCCATGTTCGCCATCACGCGCGGCCCGTCGATGAAGCCAGCCTGTGCCGCCACGAAGAGGAGCAGCGCCTCCGACAGCAGCGTGATGAAGACGAACCACTGGCCGACGGGCAGGCTGGCGATGCGCACGTTCCCTGCCAGCTTCGCCGCCAGCAGCGAATTCATCGTGTGGTTGTCGTCGACGAAGCGGACGTCGAGGAGCAGGTAGCAGAGGATGATGCCGCTCGCCGTGACCGCGAGGCTGATGGCCATGTATGCCATCGTCCGCTTGGCGGTCTGCACCCGCGGCTCGCGCATGATCTGCAAGCCGTTCGAGACTGCTTCGATGCCCGTGTACGTGCCGCCGCCCAGCGAGTACGCGCGGAGGAAGAGGAGCGCGAGCCCGCCGAAGCCCATCGTGCTCAACCCGCGGTGGAGGCCGGTCGAGATCTCCGTCGCGACCTCGTGCGCGCGTCCCAGATGGAGCCCGATGCCGGCGGCGATGACGATCGCGTGCGTCGCGATGAAGACGAGGAAGATGGGCGTCAGGGTCTTCACCGACTCCTTGACGCCGCGCAGGTTCAAGAGGACGAGGATGACGAACGCGGACAACTCGACCTGGAGCTTGAACGGGAGCCCCGCTACCTGCAGGTTCGCCCACCGATCGCCGTTGGGCAGGACGCTGAACAGCGCATCGCCGCCGGCCGCGATCGAGACGGAGATGGTCAAAACGTAGTCGACGAGCAGCGCCGAGCCGCTCACCACTCCGAGCCGCGGTCCGAGAAGGCGGCTTGCGACCACGTACCCGCCGCCGCCGAACGGGAAGTGCTCGATGACGCGGCTGTACGAGGCCGCGATGATCAGCACCGTGAAGGCCGTCGCCACGGCCAGGAAGACGGCGAGATAAGTGTGCTCGCCCAGGTTCTTGAACGCCTCCTGTGGGCCGTACGCAGAGGAGGAGAGGCCGTCCGCGCCGAGACCGACCCAGGCGAGGAATGCCGCCAGCGAGATGTGGCGGAACAGCTGTGGGTCCTCGAGGTCCCTGGGCTTGCCGAGCAGGATCCGCTTCAGCCGCTGGACGCCGGTCGGACGAAGCGGCGGCTGCGACTCCGGTCCCGGAGAAGCTGCGGGTCCAGAGGGGTCCATCGGCGCCGGCTTGTAACAGGTCGGCCGTGGCGCCGGTGGCGAAAGCTCGTTACCGCGCCGCACTCGTGCAATTCGCACGGCGGAACCGCCGGAATCTTGCAGGCTGCAATGCGCGCCAGCCGGATCCCTCGGAGCGTCTGCGGCACGCGCGATGCATTGCGAGGGGCCATGCTCGACCTTCTACTCGTCCTCGCGACCGTCGCCTTCTTCGCAGCCTGCTGGGCGTACGTGCGCTTCTGCGAGCGGCTCGGCGGTGCGCCGTGAGCCTCGAATACGCCATCGGTCTAGCTGTCGCGGTGCTGCTCGGCGCCTATCTCACCTATGCGCTGCTGGCGCCGGAGCGGTTCCAGCCATGACGGCCGTCGGCTGGGCGCAGATCTCCATTTACTTCCTGCTAGTGCTCGCGGTGACGAAGCCGCTCGGCGCGTACATGTTCCGCGTCTTCGAGGGAAATCGGCAGCCGCTCCCCGCGGTGCTCGGCCGGCTCGAGCGATTCCTCTACCGTCTGTGCGGCGTCGACCCGGCTCGCGAGCAGCCCTGGACGCTGTACGCGTTTTCGGTGCTCGCCTTCAGCCTCTTTGGTTTTCTCGTCACGTACGCGATCGAGCGGGCGCAGCACTGGTTGCCCCTCAATCCGCAGAAGCTCGGGCCGGTCGAGCCTGCGCTTGCGTTCAACACGGCCGCCAGCTTCACCACCAATACGAACTGGCAGGCGTACTCGCCCGAGACCACGATGAGCTACCTGGCCCAGATGGCGGGCCTCGCCTGGCACAACTTCACGTCGGCCGCAGTGGGCCTCGCCGTTGCGCTCGCGCTTGCGCGTGGGTTCACGCGAAAGGTCGGGAGCACGGGCGTCAACACGATCGGCAGCTTCTGGGTGGACCTGGTCCGCGCGACCGTCTACGTCCTCCTTCCGATCTGCGTCGTCTACGCGCTTTTCCTCGTCTCGCAGGGCGTCCTGCAGAACCTCGCGCCGTACCGCGAGGTGGTGACGCTGGAGGGCGCAAAGCAGGTGCTCGCCATGGGGCCCGTCGCCTCGCAAGAGGCGATCAAGATGCTCGGCATCAACGGCGGCGGCTTCTTCAACGCGAACAGCGCGCATCCCTTCGAGAACCCGACGCCTCTCACCAACTTCGTCCAGATGCTCTCGATGTTCGCCATCCCGGCGGGCCTCACCTACACGTATGGACGCATGGCCCGCGACCAGCGCCAGGGATGGGCGCTGTTTTCGGGCATGGCTGCCTTGTCCATTGCGGGCGTGCTCTGCGTCTACGCGGCGGAGGCGCGCGGCAACCCGGCCCTGCGCGGGCTGTCGCGGCTGGAGCAGACGGCGGGAAACCTCGAGGGCAAGGAGACGCGTTTCGGCCTCGCCGCTTCCGCGCTCTTCGCGACCGTCACCACCGACGCTTCCTGCGGCGCGGTCAACTCGATGCACGACAGCTTCACGCCGCTCGGGGGCCTGGTGGCGCTCGTCAACATGCAGCTCGGCGAGGTCATCTTCGGCGGGGTCGGGGCAGGGCTCTACGGGATCCTGATGTTCGTGCTGCTCACCGTCTTCATCGCCGGGCTGATGGTGGGGCGCACGCCCGAATACCTGGGAAAGAAGATCGAGGCGCGCGAGATGAAGCTCGCCATGCTGTACGTGCTCATCTTTCCCCTCCTCATCCTCGGGTTCAGCGCCTGGGCCGCAGTGGCTCCGTACGGCACCTCGTCGATCGCCAACGCCGGTCCGCACAGTCTGTCGGAGATCCTCTACGCGTTCTCGAGCGGGGCGGGGAACAACGGGTCTGCGTTCGCGGGGCTCAACGCCAACACGCGCTTCTGGAACCTCGCTCTCGGATTCGACATGCTCGCCGGACGCTTCCTCATGATGGTCCCGGTGCTCGCGATCGCCGGGTCCATGGTGAGCAAGAAAGTGGTCCCGGCCGGACCCGGCACCTTCCCCACGAACGGTGCGCTCTTCGCGGCGCTGCTCGTCGCGGTGATCGTGATCGTCGGTGCGCTGACGTTCTTTCCGGCGCTCTCGCTCGGTCCGCTCGTCGAGCACTTCGCAGCTCGCGCGGGGAGGCTCTTCTAGATGGCCAAGGCAAAGCAGCTCTCGCTCTTCGATGCGGCCATCTTGCGCTCCGCGGTCGTCGAGAGCTTCCGCAAGCTCGCTCCCCAGCACCTGATCAAGAACCCGGTCATGTTCGTGGTGGAAATTGGAAGCGCGCTCACGACCGCCGTGTGGCTACGTGACGTGCTCACCCCCGCGCCCGGCGCGGCGCCGCGGTGGTTTACCCTGACGGTATCGCTCTGGCTGTGGTTCACGGTCCTGTTCGCGAATTTCGCCGAGGCGGTTGCGGAAGGGCGAGGCAAGGCCCAAGCGGACACGCTGCGCAGGATGCGGCAGGACACGATCGCGAGGAAGATCCGCACCTGGCCGCCGCCGCCGGACGTCATTCCCATCGCCAACGAGGAGATGTTCCCCGCCTCGCGCCTGAAGAAGGGCGACCTGGTGGTGGTCGAGGCAAACCAGCTCATTCCGGGCGATGGGGAAGTGATCGAGGGAATCGCCTCCGTCGACGAATCGGCCATCACCGGCGAGTCCGCCCCGGTGATCCGCGAGAGCGGCGGCGACCGCTCCGCCGTGACCGGCGGCACGAAGGTGCTCTCGGACCGCATCGTCGTGCGCATCACTTCCAATCCCGGCGAATCGTTCCTGGACAGGATGATCGCGCTTGTCGAAGGGGCCGCGCGGCAGAAGACCCCGAACGAGATCGCGCTGCACATCCTGCTCGTCGGCCTCACCATCGTCTTCCTCTTCGCCTGCGTGACGCTCGTGCCTCTCGGGCTGTATTCGGGAATCCGCCTCGGCGCGACCGCCGTCGTGGCGCTGCTCGTCTGTCTCATCCCCACCACCATCGGCGGGCTCCTTTCGGCCATCGGCATCGCCGGGATGGATCGGCTGCTGCGCAAGAACGTGCTGGCGATGAGCGGCCGCGCGGTCGAGGCCGCCGGAGACGTCGACACGCTCCTCCTCGACAAGACCGGGACGATCACGCTGGGAAACCGGATGGCCACCGAGCTCCTTCCAGCCCGAGGCATCGCGGTTTCCGAGCTGGCCGACGCGGCGCAGTTGGCGAGCCTGGCGGACGAGACGCCCGAAGGCCGTTCGATCATGGTGCTCCTCAAGGAACGTCACGGCCTGCGTGGACGGGAGACGAAGGGGATCGCGACGTTCATCCCCTTCTCTGCGCACACCCGCATGAGCGGGTGCGATCTCGCGGACCGGCGGGTCCGCAAGGGCGCTGTCGATGCCGTCTCCGCGCACGTCCAGTCGCTCGGCGGCTCCGTGCCTGACGATGTGGTCCAGGCCGCCTGGCGCATCGGCGATGGCGGTGGGACGCCGCTGGCGGTATCCGACGGAGCGCGCCTGCTCGGGCTGATCCACCTCAAGGACATGGTGAAGGGAGGGATCTCGGAGCGGTTCTCGCGCTTTCGCGCAATGGGCATCCGCACGGTGATGATCACGGGGGACAACCCGCGCACCGCCGCCGCGATCGCCAAGGAGTCCGGCGTCGACGACTACCTCGCCGAGGCGACGCCGGAGGCGAAGATGCGCCTCATCAAGGAAGAGCAGGAAAAGGGCAAGCTCGTCGCCATGACCGGCGATGGCACCAACGACGCGCCGGCGCTGGCGCAGGCGGACGTCGGCGTCGCCATGAACACCGGTACGCAGGCGGCGAAAGAGGCCGGCAACATGGTCGACCTCGACTCCGATCCCACCAAGCTGCTGGAGGTCGTCGAGGTGGGCAAGCAGCTTCTGATGACGCGCGGAACGCTGACGACCTTCTCGATCGCGAACGACGTCGCCAAGTACTTCGCCATCTTGCCGGCGCTGTTCGTCGGCGCGTTCCCCGAGCTGGCGCCGCTCGACGTCATGCACCTCGCCTCCCCGTACAGCGCGATCCTGTCCGCGGTCATCTTCAACGCCGTCATCATCGTCCTGCTCATCCCGCTGGCGCTGCGCGGCGTGCGGTATCGGCCGCTCGGCGCCGCGGCGTTGCTGCGCCGCTCGCTATTCGTCTACGGCGTGGGCGGCATCGTCGCGCCGTTCGTCGGGATCAAGGCGATCGACCTCGGCCTGTCCGCGGCGGGCGTCACCTAGGAGCTGCCAATGATCAGCCGCGAGCTGCGCATCTCGATCCGAGCCACGGTCGTCACGCTCGTGCTGACCGGGTTGGCTTACCCACTCGCGACGACGGGCCTGGCCTTGCTGCTCTTCCCGGCGCGGGCACGGGGGAGCCTGATCGCCGACCAATACGGGAGGACCGTCGGTTCCGAGCTGATCGCGCAATCGTTCGCCAGCGCCGGTTACCTGCAGCCGCGACCGTCGGCGGCCGGCGAGAAGGGGTACGACGCCACGTCGTCCGGCGGGTCGAACCTCGGTCCGACGTCGAAGGCGCTGCGCGACCGCGCCGCGACCGAGCTGCAGCGACTCGTCGCCGAGAATCCCGACGCGACCGGGCCCCTGCCGGCCGAGCTCGTGACTGCTTCGGGGAGCGGTCTGGACCCTCACGTCTCGCCCGAAGCTGCGCTCTGGCAGGCGCCCCGGATGGCGCGCGCTCGCGGAGTGAGCGAGGAACGCGTCCGGGCCGTCATCGAGGCGAACGTCGAAGGCCGCGAGTTGCTCGTCCTTGGCGAGCCGCGGGTGAACGTCTTGCTCGTCAACCTGGCGCTCGACTGGCAGTTCGGGCGACCACCCCTGGCCCACCGATGAGCGACGCTTCCCAGCTGGCGCGCATTTCACCGAGAAGGGCGGCAGACCCGCTGCTCCGACAGTTCCTGCTCGCGCAGCTCCACTGGGAGCGCTACCGCGCTTTGCGGCTGCTCCTGGTGCATGGGGCCGCCGGCGGAGCCGTGTGCTTGTGGCTCCTGCTCGCCTTGGGCGTCCGATTACCCGATGCCCCGCGCCTCGCCGTTCTCGCCGCCTGGGCCGTGTGCTTCCTCGCGGCGGCGTTCGCTGGGATGATGGAGCACCGGTGGTTGCGCCGTCGATGCCGGATGACGGCCATGCTGGGTCGCGAGGAGGAGGAGGAACGTGAGCCAAGGCGGGAGCGCACAGCCGGCGGGGACGCGCGCGGAGACGCAGCCAGCGATGCGCGTGCTCATCGTCGATGACGAGCGCAACATCCGCAAGACGCTCTCGGTCTGCCTGCAGGGCCTGGGCTGCCAGGTGACGGAGAGCGGTTCGTCCACGTCCGCGGTGGAGGCGATCGCGCGCTCACCGTACGACGTCGCTTTCGTCGACCTCCGGCTCGGCCGCGAGAACGGCCTGGATCTCTTGCCGAAGCTTCTCGCAGAGCGTCCGGGGCTGGACGTCATCATGATCACCGCTTACGCCGCGGTCGACTCCGCCGTCGAGGCCATGAAGCGTGGTGCGAAGGACTATCTGCCCAAGCCGTTCACACCCGCGCAGATTCGCAAGGTGATCGAGGCTGCCCGCGCGCGGCGCGAGCTGGAACGACGCCTGCTCGATCTCGAGGCGCGCCTGGCAGACGCGGCGCCGGAAGTCAGCCTGGAAACGTCGAGCGCCTCGATGCGGAGCGTGATGGAAGTCGTCGCGCGCGCAGCGTCCCACGATGTCCCGGTCCTGCTGCGCGGAGAGAGCGGCACCGGAAAGAGCGTTCTCGCGCGCGCCTTGCACCAGATGAGCCCCCGCCGCGATCGGCCGTTCGGCGTGGTCAACTGCCCGGCGCTCACCGAGGAGCTGCTCGCAAGCGAGATGTTCGGCCACGCCAAGGGCGCCTTCACCGGCGCGGTGCGGGACCGCGCCGGCCGCGTAGAGGCAGCCGAGGGCGGCACGCTCTTCCTCGACGAGGTGGGCGAGATCCCGCCCTCGATGCAGGCGAAGCTCCTGCGCTTCCTGCAGGACAAGCAGTTCGAGCGGGTCGGCGAGACGCGCACCCGTGTCTCGGACGTGCGCATCGTCGCAGCGACGAATCGCGACCTCGACGCTGCCGTCAGCCAGGGCCAGTTCCGCGAAGACCTGCTGTTCCGGCTCAACGTGATCGAAGTGACCGTGCCGCCGCTGCGCGATCGCCGCGACGAGATCCTGCTGCTCGCGCGCCGCTTCCTTGCCTTCTTCTCGCGCGCTGCCCGGAGGGCGCCGCCCGACCTGTCGCCGGAAGCGGAGCGCGCGCTCCTCGAGTACCCCTGGCCCGGCAACGTCCGCGAGCTGCGCAACGCGATCGAGAGGGCCGTCATCCTCACTCCCGGTGAACGTCTCGCTCGCGAAGCGTTTCCCGAGCGCATCGCGCAACACGGGACCGACGCGCCGGCCCTGGGCGGCGACTTCAGCGTCGAATCGGTCGAGCGGGAGCACATCCTGCGCGTGCTCAGCCGCAGCAAGACGCAGGAGGAAGCGGCGCGGATCCTCGGCCTCGACGCGTCCACGCTGTGGCGCAAGCGACGGAAGTACGAGGACGGATAGGTCGCATGGACCTCCCGGAGCGCGAGGCCAGCGCGTCTCGGCGGCCAGAAGACTTCCTCGAGCTGGTCGAACGCGCCCGCCGCGGGCGGCTCAAGCTCTACGTCGGTTTCGCGGCCGGCGTGGGCAAGACCTATCGCATGCTCGAGGAAGCCCACGACCTGCGGCGCCGCGGGGTCGACGTGGTGGTCGCTTTCGTCGAGCCGCACGCCCGGGCGGAGACGGAGGTGCTCATCGACGGGCTCGAAGTCGTTCCACGCCTGCGCATCGAGTACCGGGGCGTGGCGGTCGAGGAGATGGACCTGGACGCGGTGCTGCGCCGCAAGCCGCAGGTGGCCCTCGTCGACGAGATCCCGCACACCAATGCGCCGGGCTCCCGCAACCGCAAGCGCTACCAGGACGTGCTCGCGCTGCTGGACGCCGGCATCAACGTGATCGGTGCGCTCAACGTGCAGCATCTCGAATCGCTGAACGACCTCATCGAGCGCGCGACGAGCGTGGCCGTCCGCGAGACGGTGCCGGACAGCTTCCTCAAGCAGGCGGACCAGGTGGTGAACCTCGATCTCGCCGTCGAGGACCTGCAAGAGCGGCTGCGCTCCGGGAAGATCTACGCCACCGAGAAGATCCCCTGGGCGCTCGAGAACTTCTTCAAGGACCACAACCTGGCCACGCTGCGCGAGCTCGCGCTGCGCGAGGTGGCCGAGAGCCTCGACCGCGCCGGGGCGGCCAGGCGCGACCCGGAGCTGAAAGCCGCGGGCCGCGTGATGGTTTGCCTCGCCTCCAACCCGCCGCGCGCGAAAACGCTCCTGGCGCGCGGCTCGCGCATGGCCGGCCGGCTGAATACGGACTGGTACGTCGTGTACGTCGAAACGCCGGAGGAGGCGCCGCATCTGATCGATGCCGAGGCGCAGCGGCACCTGCTCGCCAACATCGACAAGGCCAAGGAGCTGGGCGCGGAGGTCGTGCGCCTCAAGGCGGCCGACCCCGCGCAAGCGTTGCTGGATTTCGCCCGCACGCACGGAGTGGCGCACGTCATCGTGGGACGGTCGCTCCATCCCTGGTGGAGGCAGATCCTACGCGGATCGGTGGTGACCCGCCTGTTGCGCGAGGCCGAGGAGTTCGACCTGCACGTGGTGTCCTTCCTCGACCAGGAGGGCCGCGCGTGACGCTGCGGACCAGGCTGCTCCTGGCACAGCTGCCGCTTGCCGCGGGGCTTGCGCTGCTCGGATTCGTGGCGCTGAGCACGGTGGACGCTCTCGGCCGGAGCTCGCAGCGCATCCTGCAGGACAACTACCGCAGCGTCCTCGCCGCTCAGCGGATGAAAGACGCGCTCGAGCGGGTGGACAGCGCCGCGCTCTTCCGGGCCGCGGGGCAGCCCGAGAAGGCCGACGCCCAGGCGGCGGCGAACATCGGGAAGTTCAACGAGGAGCTCTCGGTGCAGGAGCACAACATCACCGAGCCGGGCGAGGGGGAGGCGACGCACGCGCTGCGTGCGGCCTGGGATGAATACCTCGCGAGACATGCGCGGTACCGCACGCTCCAGGACGAGAGCGCGCTGCGGCGACGGTACTTCGCGGAGATGGAGCCGGGCTTCTCCCGCGCGAGGGCGGCGGCCGAACGGATCCTCGAGCTGAACCAGGACGCGATCGTGCACAAGAGCGACGAGGCGCGCCGGATGGGCGAGCGCAATCGCTCACTGCTGGTGCTCTCCACCATCTGCGCTTTCGGGCTGGCGCTGTTCGCTTCGGTATGGCTCACCAGGCGTGCCTTGCGCCCGCTCCAGCTGCTCACGCTCGCCGTCCGCAGCATCGGCGAAGGGAACCTCGATGCGCGCGCACGGCTGCGCGGCGAGGACGAGATCGCGCAAGTCGGTCGCGAGCTGGACATGATGGCGGACAAGCTTCGCGAGTACCGCAGCAGCTCGCTCGGCGAGCTGCTCCAGGCCCAGCAGGCGTCGCAGGCGGCCATCGACAGCTTGCCGGACCCCGTGCTCGTCCTCTCGGTCGAGGGGCGCGTGCTGAACGTGAACCAGGCGGCCGAGACGTTGCTCCAGATCTCGGCCGGCGCCGAGCCCCTCGCGCGCATGCCGCCGGAGATGCGCGAGGCGGTGGAGAAGGTTCGCACCCACGTCGTGAGCGGCAAAGGCGCGTACGCCCCACGCGGCCTGGAGGAGGCGGTGCGCGTGCGCGCGGAGGGAGGCGATCGCGCCCTCTTGCCCCGCGCCACGCCCCTCTATTCCGAGCAAGGAGGCGTGGTCGGGGCGACCATCGTGTTCCAGGACGTGACCCGGCTTCTGCGTTTCGACGAGCTGAAGAACGATCTGGTGGCGACCGTTGCGCACGAGTTCCGGACGCCGCTCACCTCGCTGCGCATGGCGATCCACATCCTCATCGAAGGGACGGTAGGCTCGCTCACGGAGCGGCAGGCGGATCTGCTGTACGCCGCGCGAGAGGATTGCGAGCGGCTGCAGGGAATCGTCGACGATCTCCTCGACTTGTCTCGAATCCAGGCGGGCAGGGTGGAGGTCTCGCTGACCTCGATATCCGCGAAGTCGGTCGTCGACGCCGCCGTCGCCGCCAAAGCGGATGCGGCTCGCGACGCGGGCGTCCGCCTGGAGGAGAAGCTCGGTGAACCCGTGTTGCCGGTGCTGGTCGATCCCGAGCGGATCGGGCTGGTCTTCGACAACCTCATCGGCAACGCGATCCGGCATAGTCCCCCGGGCGGAAGGATCGAGATCCGGGCGCGGCCCGACGACGAGCGCGTCCGGTTCGAGGTGCAGGATCAAGGCCCGGGCATTCCTGCCGAGTACCGGCAGCGCGTCTTCGAGAAGTTCTTCCGGGTGCCCGGCACCAAGGGAGAGGGCATCGGGCTGGGCCTGTACATCTCGCACGAGATCGTCTCCGCGCACGGCGGCGACATGGGCGTCGATACCACGCCGGAGCAAGGCAGCCGCTTCTGGTTCACCCTGCGCGTCCCCGGACGCGCGTGACAAGGCCGTAGATCGCGACCATTGCGGACCCCGAGGTAGATTCGCGTGTCACTCGTCGTAATCGGAGCGGCAATGGCCGCAGTCGCGCTCACGGTGTTGTTTCTCATCGCCGGCGCCGGCAAGGCGCGTGTCGTGGATCGCGCCGCGGTACTCGCTGCGCGAGGCGAGCTAGCCGTAGCGGGTCAGCTCCTGGAACCCCTTGTGGCGTCCTCGAATCCGGGTGCGCTGTTCGTAAGGGCCTGTATCGCTCTCGAGGAAAGCAACTTGGCGGCGGCGTCACGGTTCGCGGAGCAATTGGCATCATCGAGGTCCGGCGCGCCCGAAGTGGTCGTCCTCGCCAGGTTGATCGAAGAAAGGAAGCGCGCTCCGGAGGATCGATGGACGGACGTCGCCGCTCGCGCATGGAGCGCCTCCGGACGGCCGATGCGAGCGACGAAGCAGCTCCTTGGTGCGATCGACGTTCAGCGGCCGATCGATCCGACGGCAATCGCACATGTGCAGGGACGCGGCGACAGGCTGCTACTCGAGTTCGGCAGGGCTCCGGCGGGATCCGCAGGTCTCATCGAGGCCGCCTTCGCCGAGGCAGACGGGGTGGAACGCTCCCTCGGCGTCCACCTCGTGGCCATGCATGTTCTCCTGCATGAAAAGATGCCGGAGAAGAAACGCACGCGCGCGCGGAGCGCCGCGCTCGACCTCCTCGACGCAATGGCGCGCTCCCATCCGGACGACGGCTATCTTGCCAGCGGCGCTGTCCTCCTCCGGGCAGGTGCTCAGGCGCCGCTCACCGTGGCAGATCTCGCCAGCTTGGAGGAAGCGCTCGAGCGGAACAGTTTCGCGCTTCCCGTTCGTCCTCTCTTCGACGCGTTCAGGGCTGCCTACGCGCAAGTAGACCCCGGTCAGGCGCACTCGCGAGCCTTCTCCGAGACCGCTCGCGCGCTCCCTCTCGATATCCATGTGGTCCTTTCGCAAAGGGTTGCCGCAACTAGCGACTCGGCGCTACGTGACCGTGCGGCGGCCGTGCTCGCTGTCGCCGGCTCTCGCCTGGAAGCGGGCGCGACGCTCCTCGAGCGGATGATCGGTTTGTCGCTGCAGATGAAAGGAGCCCGATTGCGCGGAGACGCTGAAGCGATCGAGGTCGTTGGCAAGAAGAGAGCGCGCTTGACCGGCCTGATGGCGAACGGCAATGCCTTCTGGTCGTACCAATGGCCGATCGCTTCCCTGTGGCGAGACCATTTCGTTCGGAACACGACGGACGAGGTGGGCTACTACGAGCTCCTATCCAGGTAGTCGCGTTTCCGCCGCCGAATGATCGCGCAGGCGAGTAGGGCGATCGCACCGATCGCCGCGTCTCCTCCGGTTGCACAGCCTCGGGCCGGAGAGGACGAGGGAGCTGGCGTACTTAGCATCAGGAGCGCGAGCGTCGGGAACCCCAGCGTCGGGAACGCCAGCGTCGGGAACTCCAGCGTCGGGAACTCCAGCGTCGGGAACTCCAGCATCGGGAACCCCAGCGTCGGGAACTCCAGCGTCGGGAACTCCAGCGTCGGGAACTCCAGCGTCGGGAACGCCGGCGTCGGGACTGGAAGCTGGCCGCCGCGCGAGCGCCTCGAGGAAGTAGTGGTCGCCGTAAGCGAGTCCGACATCCACGCCGTGACCTTCCGGGAGGTTCGCGACGCCGTGGAGAAGAATGGCCTGGCTGGACGATCCCTCCGCCAGATACGCAGGCGAAGCGAGCGCGTCGAGCATGTGCGTGGCTGCATCCAGGTATCGCTGTCGATCGGGATCGCTGACGAATCCGCTCAGCTCGAACAACGCGGAGGCGACCGCCGCCGCGGCGGACGAGTCCTTGTATTGGCTCGGGGCATCGAAGTCCCAGTTCGGCACCGGGTCATTGCCGAGCCGCGACAGGTAGTAATCAGTCACCTTGCGGGCGGCGGCGAGCATGCGCGGATCGGCCGTATACCGGTACAGCATCGTATACCCGTAGATGGCCCAGGCCTGTCCGCGGGTCCACGTCGAGGAATTCGAGTATCCCTGGAACGTGCCGCGGAAGAGGATCGCGCCCGAGCTCGAGTAGTCCACGACGTGGTACGTGCTGCCGTCGGGGCGGACCATGTCGGCGAGCGTCTTGAGCGCGTGACTCACCGCCATGTCGCTCCAGGTCTGCGGTCCGCCGTTCGCCGCGCCCCAGACGAGCAGCTCCAGGTTCATCATGGTGTCGGTGACCACGGGGCGATGCCAGTCCGGGTTCCAGTCGCAGCAGATGACGGCGCCGACGGTCGAGTCGAAGCGCGAGGCCAGCGAGCTTGCAGCCGTCAGCAGCACGTTCTTGTAGTAGGCGTCGCCCGTGTCTGTCCCTCGAGTGCCCGGGTCCATTGTTCCGCGCGCCCCTTCGCTTGCGCGTCGCCCGTGAGGTCGTACAGGTACCAGTTGGAGCCAGGGAAGAATCCCTGCGTCCACGCGACCTCGTTGGTGTTGGAAACCGTGTTCCAGCTTCCGTCTGCGCGAGTCGTCTCCGGCGAAGACACCGTGGACAGGTGCGCGGCAGTCGCCGCCATCTGCTGGTTCGAGAACTGGACCACATGCGCGGCAGCAGCATCGTCGAGCGCGCGCGCGGGCCCCGCTGCGAGGGAGCCAATCAGGGCTGCGGCTGCAAACGGTACGCTCAGGAAACGCATCGACACTCCTCAAACCGGACAAGCTGCGGAAACTGCGAGTCTCGCCCCTGTGGCTCGCTTTGCTCGGCGCTTGCACCGCCGCAGGGAACGTCCGGCCCGACGTTGCCAAGGATTTCGCGCCCACCGGCCGGCTGCGCGCCGCGATCAACCTCGGGAATCCCGTGTTGGCGCAAAAGGACCCGGCGACCGGCGAGCCGCGTGGCCTGTCGGTGGACCTGGCGCGCGAGTTGGGGCGGCGGCTGGAGCTCCCTGTCGAACTGATCGCATACGACGCCGCCGGCAAGGTGGTGGACGCGGTCAAGACGAACGCGTGGGACGTCGCGTTTCTTGCGGTCGATCCGGAACGCGCCACCGAGATCGCCTTCACGGCGCCGTACGTGGTGATCGAAGGCACCTATGCGGTCCCCGCGGAATCGCCGTTGCGCGCCATCGAGGACGTCGATCGCGACGGGGTGCGCATCGCCGTCGGCGCGAAGAGCGCATACGACCTGTACCTGACTCGCACGCTGAAGCACGCCCGATTGCTGCGCGCGCCGACATCGCCGGGCGCGATCGACCTGTTCCAAAGGGAGAAGCTCGAAGCGGTCGCCGGGGTGAAACAGCCGTTGGTCCAGCTCGCGAAGAGCGACCCAGGCGTGCGCGTCATCGAAGGCCGGTTCATGGCGATCGAACAGGCGATGGGCATGCCCCGAGCTCGCGAACGTGCCGCGAGCTACCTTCGTCCGTTCGTCGAGGAGATGAAGGCGTCGGGCTTCGTCGCCAGCTCGCTGGAAAAAAGCGGCCAGCGCGACGCGGCCGTCGCTGCGCCGTCCCCGGCGCGCTGAGATCGGCGCTGGAAGAGCGTCGCGCCGCGTGGAACTAGCGCGTGACCTTCTTTTCCTCGCGCACCACGTCGCCCTTGGCGTCCTTCTCCTTGGTCTCGGTGGTCTTCGTCTTCGTATCGTTTCCGACGCCCGGCCGATCGCGCTCGACCGTCGTCTCCGTCTTGGCCACCGTCCCACCACCGGCGCGGGCGCGCGCCTTCGAGTGGACCTTGGTCTTGCGGGACGTAGTGCCCGTGGTCCGCTTCTTCTCGATCTGGACGTCGTTCTTGTCTTTCTTGACCTCGACCTTCTCCTTCTCCTCGGCTTTCAGGCCCGACGCCATCAGTGAAAGTCCCGCGAGCGCGAATATGATCCGCTTCATTGGTCGCCTCCTTGTAGGGAGACCAAAGTTGTAGACGCCCGCGCCTCTTCACAACGTCTGGGCGCCCGTCTGCCCGCCGGCACCGGAGCCGAACCGCCGAGGGCTGCGCAGGCGAGCGCTAAAGAAGCTTGTCGGGCGTGATCGGCAGGGTGCGAATCCGTCTGCCCGTCGCATTGAACACAGCGTTTGCGATCGCGGCCGCCGCACCGCAGAGACCGAGCTCGCCGACGCCCTTCACGCCGGCCGGGTTGACGTGCTCGTCCTGCTCCTCGATGAAGTACGGCTCGACGACTCCGACATCGGCATTGCCAGGCACGTGGTAGTCGGCCAGGTCGCGGCTCATGATGCGGCCCAGCTTCTCGTCGTAGACTGAGTGCTCGAGCAGGGCCATGCCGATGCCCCACACCATGCCGCCCATCAATTGGCTGCGCGCGGTGCGGGCGTTGAGGACGCGGCCCGGCGCGAAGACGCCCACCATCCGCGAGACGCGGACGCTGCCCAGGTCCGGATCGACCAGCACCTCGGCGAATTGCGCACCGAAGGCCAGGTTCGTGTACTTCTTCCGCTCCTCGCCGGGAGCCGCCTTGCTGCGGACCTCGATGGGCTTTTCTCCCGCGCGCCGGACGACGTCCGCATAGGTGTCGGAACGGCCCTGCGCGGCGAGGCGCCCTTCCTCGACGCGCACCTCCTCGGTGCGCGCGCCGTGCAGCGGCGAGGCTGGATCGGCGACGGCCAGTTGCACCAGCTTCTCCCGCAGCGCGCCGCAGGTGAGCAGCACGGCCGACCCCACGCTCGCAGCGGTCATCGAGCCGGCGGAGATGGGCGCCTCCGGCATCTCGCTGTCACCGAGGTCGAAGCGCACCTTCTCGTACGGCAGCCCCAGCGCGTCGGCTGCCACCTGCGCCATGACCGTGTAGGTGCCGGTGCCGAGATCGATGGTGCCGCTCTCCACCTGCGCGCTGCCGTCGGGGAGCATCCGCGCAACCGCGCTGGCCGGCGAGAAGTTCGCGGGATACGACGCGGTGGCCATGCCCATCCCGAGGAGCAGCCCCTCGCGCGTCTGGGAGCGCGGCTTCGCCGGACGCTTGTCCCAGCCGAATCGCCGCGCTCCTTCCGTGTAGCACTGGCGCAGCGACTTGCTGGAGAAAGGCTTCCCCTCGCTCGGATCGATCTCCGCGTAGTTCTTCAGGCGCAGCGCGAGTGGGTCGAGCGCCAACGCATGCGCCAGCTCGTCCATCGCCGATTCCAGCGCGAAGCTCCCGCTCGACTCGCCCGGCGCGCGCATGAAGGTGGGCGTTCCGATGTCGAGCCGTACGACGCGGTGCTTCGTCTCGATGTTCGGACAGGCATAGATGTGGCGCGCCTGCAACGCCGCCGCCTCGACGAACACGTCGAAGCGCGAGGTGGCGGAAGTGCTTTCGTGTCGGAGCGCCGCGAGCTGGCCGTCCTTCTTCGCTCCGAGCGCCACCGCCTGCACCGTCTGTGGCCGTCCGCCGACCATGCCGAACATCTGCTGCCGCGTGAGCACCAGCTTGACCGGACGCCCGACTTGCTTCGCTGCCAGCGCGGCGATGATCACGTGCGACCAGGGCGACCCCTTGCACCCGAACGCGCCGCCCACGAACTTCGTCATGACGTGCACGTTCTCTTTCGGAATCGCGAACGCGTTGGCAATCTTGTTGCGTACCGCGAACACCCACTGCGAAGAGTCATAGAGCGTCACGCGATCGGGCGCGTTCCAGAGGGCGATGGTCGCGTGCGGCTCCATCGGGCTGTGCGTCTCGGGCGGCACTTCGTACGCCTGCTCGATGCGCGCGTCCGCCTCGCGCATTCCCCGGGCGGCATCGCCGTGCGCGGAATCGGGCTCCTGCTTGCGTCCCCCGGCGACGATGTCGTGGGGAAAAGCCCGATCGAGGGCGTCCTGTACCCGGATCGACGGCGGTTCCGCCTCCGCGCGCACGCGCACGAGCAGGGCGGCGTGAGTGGCGCGCTCCAGCGTATCGGCCACCGCGACGGCCACCGGCTGATTGCTGAAAAGGATCCGATCGTCTTGGAGCGCCTGCACCACGCGGTCGGGCGGTTCGCCGTGCAACTTGCCCGGCAGACGAATTGCGTTGCGCGGCGTGATGATCGCCAGCACGCCCGGCTCGCGCTCGGCCGCACTGGTATCGATCTCGACGAGGCGCCCCCTCGCCACGCCGCTCGTGACCAGGACCGCGTAGGCCGCGCCGGGCACCTGCACCTCGTACGAATAACGCGCCTCCCCGGTCACCTTCGCGCGGCCGTCTATCCGCACCAGGGGCTTTCCGACGCTCTTCATGCGCCCTCCGCGGAAAGGGTGAGCGCCCGGATCATGGTGCGCTTCGCCAGCTCGACCTTGAAGGCGTTGTCGCGCCGCGGGCGGGCGTCGCGCAACGCCACGTCGGCCGCCCGGCGGAACGTTTCCGCCCGCGGCGTCGCTCCGACCAGCATGCGCTCCGCTTCCAGGGAGCGCCATGGCTTGGTCCCGACGCCGCCCAGCGCCATGCGCGCCACCCGGATCCTTCCGTTCGCCACCTCCAGCGCCGTCGCGCAGGAAGCGAGCGCAAAAGCGTACGAGATGCGATCGCGGACCTTCACGTAGCGCGAGCGGGCGGCGGCGGCCGTGGCCGGCACGAACACCCAGGTGACCAGCTCGCCTGGCTCGAGCGCGAACTCGCGCTCGGGGTGATCGCCCGGTAGCAGGTGGAAATCCCCGAACGGAATGTCGCGCTCGCCGCGCTGCCCGCGGACGTGGATGGTCGCCTCCAGGGCCGCGAGGGCGACGCACATGTCGGAAGGGTGCAGCGCGATGCACTGCTCGCTCCCGCCGAGGATGGCGTGCATCCGCGTCCAACCCTCGATTGCGTCACAGCCGGCGCCGGGGCTGCGCTTGTTGCACCTGGTCGCGAGGTCCCGGTAGTACGCGCAGCGGGTCCTCTGCATCAGGTTGCCCGCCACGGTGGCGACGTTGCGGAGCTGCGGCGACGCGCCGGAGAGCAGCGCCTGGGACAGCGCCGGAAAGCGCCGCTTCACTTCCGGGTGCGCCGCCACGGCGCTGTTCGTCGCGGTGGCGCCGAGCCGGATGCCGTCCGCCCTCGGCTCGATGCGTGAGAGATCGAGCCGCGTCACGTCCACGACTCGCGCGGGATTGAGCACCTCCAGCTTCATCAGATCGACCAGGGAGGTCCCGCCCGCGAGGAACGCCGCCTCTGGCTGCGCGGCTGCTTGCACCGCCTCGTCCACGCTGCCAGCACGCTGGTATGCGATCTGGCGCATCACGCCCTCCCGCGCAGGCTGCGCACCGCGGAGACGATGTTCGGGTACGCGCCGCAGCGGCAGATGTTGCCGCTCATTCCCTCGCGGATTTCCATCTCCGTCGCGCCGCCACCCTCATGCAGGAACCCGATGCAGGAGAGGATCTGCCCCGGCGTGCAGTACCCGCACTGGAACGCGTCCTCCTGGAGGAACGCCTCCTGCGCGGGATGCAGGGTTCCGTCCTTGATCAGGCCCTCGATGGTGGTGATGGATCGGCCGTCGTACTGCGCCGCCAGCGCGAGGCAGGAGTCGATCCGCACGCCGTCGGCCAGCACGGTGCATGCGCCGCACTGGCCCATGTCGCAGCCCTTCTTGGTGCCGGTGAGGCCGAGGTTCTCGCGCAACAGATCGAGCAGCGTGGTCCGTGGATCGACGCGCAGCGCGCGCCGCTCGCCGTTCACCAGCAGCATGATCTCAATCGGTTCTCCCGGAGCAGAGGGTCCCGTGCCCTCGCGCCGCGCCTGACTGCCGGCGCACGCCGCGACCACGATCACCGCGCCACCGACGAGGAACTCGCGACGGCCCAGGCCGTCGTCACTGTGATTGTCGTTCATGATGCGCAGAAGCCACGCGGCGGGCCGAAGCGGAATCCAGCGTGGGACCCAGCCGTCTTGTGCTGGACGAAGCGCCGCGCCACCGCGCTACGTGTCTGAGATGCCGCGACGAGGCTTCCGTCACTCCTGTTCGAGGATCGCCTCGGCGTCGATGGTGATCCGGACGTCGTCGCCCACTACCACACCGCCGAGATCGAGCGGGTTGTTCCAGCTCACGCCGAAATCGTGGCGGTTGATGGTGGTCTCGGCGACGAATCCCGCGCGGACCTTCGGTCCCTTGTCGACGCCGCCCTCCCACCAGGGAGTCGTCCAGCGCCCGAGATAGTGGACGTCGAGCACCGCCGGGCGGGTGACGCCGCGGATGGTCAGGTCCCCTTTGACCCTGAAATCCAGCGCGCCGGGTCGCTCGGCGACGCTTCCGTGGAAGCGGATCTCCGGATGACGTTCGACGTCGAGGAAGTCGGCGCTGCGGAGGTGAGCGTCGCGGTCCGGCTCGCCGGTCCACAGTCCCCTCGCATCGATGACGGCTTCGACGGATGCCGAAGCGGGATTCTTCTCGTCGAAAACGAGGCTGCCGCGGACGTTCTTGAAATGGCCACGAACGTACGTGACCATCATGTGCCGCGCGCAGAACTCCGCCGAGGTATGCCCGGGCTCGAGGAACCATTTCGCCATGGCGCCTCCCTTCACCGCATGGATAGCAGCAATCGACTCTCCGCGCCGGGCCTGTGCCGCCGCGATATGATGACGTGACGCCTGAGGTGCACCGAGCGTGTCCATCGCGTTCATCAGCCATCCCGCATGCCTGCGGCACCAGATGGGCGAGGGGCACCCGGAGCGGCCGGAACGGTTGTCGGCGATCGAGGAGACGCTGCTCGCCTCGAGGCTCGACCGCTCCGTTGTCCGCGCGGACGCGCCGGAGGCGACGCGACAGCAGCTCCTGCGCGTGCATGACGCGGCATACATCGACCAGCTGGAGCGGCTCTCGCCTGCTGAGGGGCTGACCTGGATCGATCCGGACACCGCGATGTGTCCGGGCACGCTGCGAGCGGCGCTGCGCGCCGCGGGCGCCGGGATCCTCGCCACCGATCTGGTGATCGCCCGGAAGGCGGAGGCGGCGTTCTGCAGCGTGCGCCCGCCCGGGCACCACGCCGAGCGGGCGCGCGCGATGGGCTTCTGCTTCTTCAACAACGTGGCGGTCGCCGCGGCGCACGCGCTTGAGCACCACCGCCTGCGCCGGGTGGCGATCGTGGATTTCGACGTGCACCACGGCAACGGCACGGAGGACATCTTCCGCGACGACTCGCGCGTGCTGATGGTGTCGACCTTCCAGCATCCGTTCTATCCGGGGAGCGGCGTCGAGGGCCGGTCGGAGCGCATGGTGAACGTCCCTCTCCCGGCCGGCGCCGCGAGCGACGAGTTCCGCGCCGCCGTCACCAGGGAGTGGCTGCCGGCCCTCGGACGCTTCCAGCCGGAGATGATCTTCGTCTCCGCCGGATTCGATGCGCACCGCGACGACGGCATGGCCATGCTGCGCCTGGTCGAGGCCGATTACGCCTGGGTGACGCAGCAGGTGCGGACGGTGGCGGCGCGATACAGCGCCGGGCGCATCGTCTCCATGCTCGAGGGAGGCTACGACCTGGGTGCGCTGGCCCGCAGCGTCGCGGCGCACCTCGAGCACCTGACTGGATAGCGCTCAGCAGTGTTCGAAAATGGGACGGGCTTTCCCCGGCCCGGTCAGACGTGTGCGGGCGCGCTCTCGGGCAATGGTTGGCACGAACTTCGCTCTACGGACGGCGCGGCAGGCGAGGACTGCCCTGCGAACGGAGAGACTTCATGGACGGACTGCTTCGCGATCTCCGCTTTGCGCTCCGCGGCCTGCTCCGCACGCCCGGGTTCACTGCCGCGGCGGTGCTCGCGCTGGCGCTGGGGATCGGCGCGACCACCGCCATCTTCAGCGTCGTGCACGCGGTGCTGTTGCGCTCGTTCGGCTGGGGCGAGGAGACCCGGCTCGTCTCCGTCTACCGCCTGTTCGCGGGGATCGGCACCGGCAAGGGCAGGCTCTCCATCGCTGAATTGTACGATCTTCGCGAAGCGCGCTTCTTCGAGAGCGTCGGTTCCTTCAACGGCGCGACGGCAGCGCTGCAGCGTGCCGATGGCGCAGAGCGGTTGCCGGTCGCGCGCGTGACGTCCGGGTTCTTCAGCGTGCTGGACGTGCGCCCGCAGTTCGGGCGCGTGTTCGGCCCGGACGAGGAGATGAAGGGCAACGACGGTGTCGCGCTGGTGAGCGCTCCGGCATTCCGCCGGCGCTTCGGTGGCGATCCTACCTCCGTCGGCCGGTCGGTCGTGCTGGACGGCCGGAGCTACGCCGTCATCGGCGTCCTGCCGGAAGGTTTCAGCTACGGCGGCGCGCACGATTTCTTCATTCCGTACGGCTTCACGCAGACGCAGCGTTTCGACGAGCCCGGGGCCCATTACCTCGACGTCGTCGCGAAGCTCCGGCCCGGGGTCAGCCTTCAGGCCGCAAGCAAGGCGCTCGAGGAGCACGTGGGACGGATGAGCGAAGCGCACCCAAGGGACTATCCCGCCGAGCTGCAGGCGACGCTCAAGCTCGAGCCGCTGCGAGAACGTTTCGTGGCATCCAGCCGCCAGCCCATCCTGGTGCTGTTCGGAGCGGTGCTGCTGGTGTTGCTGATCGCCTGCGGCAACGTGGCGAATCTGTTGCTCGCGCGATCGGCGGCGCGGGAGCGCGAGTTCGCGCTGCGCGCCGCGCTGGGAGCGGAACGGTCGCGGATCGTCCGCCAGTTGCTGACGGAAGGGTTTCTGCTCGCCGCGATCGGCGCGGCGCTCGGGGTGCTGCTCGCGGGGTGGGGCCTCGACGCGCTGCTCGCGGCGGCGCCGCGGCAGATCCGCGAGCTGGCGAACGTGCGCCTCGATCGCGCCGTGCTCGCCTTCTCGACGGGACTGACGATCGCGACCACGTTGATCTTCGCGCTGATGCCGGCGCTCCGCGCCAGCCGGGTGGGTCTGGCCGCCTCGCTCAAGGACGGCGGGCGGGGCACCGCGGGCGCGCCCGCTGCCCGGCTGCGCGCCGTGCTGGTGGTCGCGCAGGTCGCGGTGTGCCTCTTCCTCTTGACCGGCGCCGGTCTGCTGCTGCGCAGCTTCGGGCGGCTCCTGCACGTCTCGCCGGGATTCGAGCCCCAAGGCGCCATCGCCGCCGAGCTTGCGCCCGCGGGACCTTCGTACGCGGATCCTGACGCGCGCGAGCGTTACTTCGAACGGGCGCTCCGGGTCGCCTCGGAGGTCCCCGGCGTGACCGCCGCCGGCGGGATCAACCTGCTCCCGACCCGCGGCAAGTTCGGACAGACGTATTTCATCGAGGGATACGAGCTGCGCCCCGGCGAGGCTCCTCCGACCGACGAGTTCCGCTGCGTACTGCCCGGCTACTTCAGCGCCATGCGCCAGGGCGTGGTGGCGGGACGGGACTTCTCCATGGCCGATGACGCCAAGGCGCCCCCGGTCGTGCTGGTCAACGAGGCGTGGGTGCGGCGCTACCTCCCCGGGCGCGACGTGGTCGGGCGGCGCCTCCAGATCGACACCGATCGCGCCCGGAACGGGTGGCGCACGATCGTCGGGGTCGTGGCCGACGCGCGCGAGCACGGTCTCGACCAGCCGGTGCCACCCGTCTTCTACCTCGCCGCCGCCCAGGAGCCCCCGGACTGGATGACGCTGGTGGTGCGCGGCCAGCTCACGCCGGCCGCGCTGCGCAGCGAGCTGTCGCGCATCGATCCCGCGCGGCCTCTCGATCGCGTCCTGCCGCTCGAGGACGTGCTCGCGGCATCGCTCGCGCCGCGCCGGTTTCCGCTGCAGCTGCTCGGAGTCTTCGCCGCGCTCGCGCTGGCGCTGTCGGCGGTCGGCATCTACGGCGTCACGGCGTACGCGGTCACGCAGCGGACCCGCGAGATCGGCGTGCGCATGGCGATTGGTGCGTCCGCGGGCGCGGTGATCCGGCTGGTGCTGGCGAGCGCGCTGCGCACCGTGGGCCTCGGCCTGTGCCTGGGCACCGTCGCAGCGCTCGCCGGAGGACGTCTGATCGCCTCCCAACTCTACGGCGTGAGCGCCCGCGACCCGCTCACCCTCGCAGCCATCGCCGCGCTGCTGGCGGTCGTGGCGCTCGCCGCGAGCGGCATTCCGGCGCTGCGCGCCGCGCGGATCGACCCGATGGCGGCGCTGAGCGCGGAGTGAGGGATTACCCGGGAAGCCGAATGCCGCAGCCTCGGAAAGGCAGACCCGGCGCCGCTTACACCCGTTCGCACGGATGTCCCGAATCGTGGGAACAATGTCCTTGCGGACATCGGGGCTTCGGCGCACCATGCTGGCCATGGAACGCTCCGCGGCGTCCTCCAGGCCCCTGCGCATCGCGCTGTTCGTCTACCCCGGGGTGCAGGCGCTGGATCTCTCCGGTCCCCTCGAGCTGTTCGCGCGGACGACGCGCATCCTGCGCGACGAAGGGCGCCCTCACCCCGGATATGCCCTGACCGTGGTCGGCACCGACGGGGACCCGATCGCCGCTTCGTCCGGGTTCCGGTTCCTCGCCGACGCGACCTTCCGTTCGCTGCGCGGCGAGGTGGACACGCTGCTCGTCGTCGGCGGTGTCGGTATCGACGCGCTGCTGGGAGAGGCGGCCATCCTCCGCTGGCTGCGGCAGATGGCAGGCCGGGTGCGGCGCATCGGCTCGGTGTGCACCGGCGCGTTCCTTCTCGCCGAGGCGGGTCTCCTCGACGGCCGCGCCGCGACGACCCACTGGTCGCGCGCCGCTGAGCTCAAGCGCCGCTACCCTCGGGTACGTGTCGAGGAAGACCGCATCTGGGTGCGCGACGGAAACGTCTACACCTCGGCCGGCGTGAGCGCCGGCATGGACCTGGCGCTGGCGCTCATAGAAGAAGACCTGGGCGCCGAGATGGCGCTGGCGGTGGCGCGGGCGATGGTCATGTACCTGCGGCGACCCGGCGATCAGAGCCAGTACAGCGCCCCGCTGCGGTTGCAGGCCGCCGGAACGCCCGCGGTCCGCGAGCTGGTCGCCTGGGCGGCCGAGCACCCCGAAAGGGATCTCTCGGTGCCGGCGCTCGCCAAGCGCGTGGGCAAGAGCCCGCGGCACCTGACGCGCGTGTTCCGCAAGGAGCTGGGCGTCGCTCCGGCGGAGGCGGTCGAGCAGATCCGCCTCGAGGCGGCGCGCCGTGCTTTGCAGCAGTCGCCGGTGAGCCTCGAGGAGGTCGCCGCGCGCTGCGGGTTCGGCAGCGCCGAGGTGCTGCGCCGCGCCTTCCTCCGCGCGCTGCACGTGACGCCTTCCGCCTACCGCGCCCGCTTCTCGGCGAGCAAGGAGCTCGCTTCGTGAGCCGGAAGATCCATCCCGCCTTCGTGGTCGCCGGCGCGGTGTTCGTCGTGCTCCTCTGCGCCGCGGCGGTGCGCGCGACTCCGTCGATCCTCATGGTCCCGCTCGAGCGCGAGTTCGGCTGGAGCCGTGCGCTGCTCTCCTCGGCGGTGTCGGTGAACCTCGTGCTCTATGGGCTCGTCGGACCGTTCGCCGCCGCGCTGATGGAGCGATTCGGGATCCGCCGCACCGTGCTCGTCTCGCTGGCGCTGATCTGCGCGGGCGTCGCGCTCACCTCCCAGATGCGCTCGAGCTGGCAGCTCGTGCTCACCTGGGGGATCCTCGTCGGTCTGGGCACCGGCACCACGGCGATGGTGCTAGGCGCCACCGTGGTGAACCGCTGGTTCGTCTCGCGCCGGGGCGCGGTGATGGGCGTGCTGACCGCGAGCACCGCCACCGGACAGATGCTCTTCCTCCCCTTCGAAGCCCACATCGTCGAGCAGCACGGCTGGCGCGCTGTGACGCTGCTGGTCGCGTCAGTCATCGCGCTGCTCTTGCCCTTGGTGGCGTTCCTCGTGCGCGACCGGCCGGCCGACGTGGGCATCTTGCCTTACGGCGCATCCCCGGACACGCCGCCGCTCGTGCCCTCGCGCCAGAACCCGCTCGCCAATGCGCTCCGCGTCCTGCGGGAGAGCGCGCGCAAGGGAGATTTCTGGCTCCTCGCGGGCAGCTTCTTCGTCTGCGGCGCTTCCACGAACGGGCTGGTCGGCACGCACCTCGTGCCGGCGTGCATGGATCATGGCATCCCCGAGGTGCGAGCGGCCGGCTTGCTCGCGGTGATGGGCATCTTCGATCTCGTCGGCACGACGGCCAGCGGCTGGCTCTCGGACCGATTCGATTCGCGCAAGCTCCTCTTCTGGTACTACGGGCTGCGCGGGCTCTCGCTGCTGTGGCTGCCTCACGCCTTCGACGCGCAGGTGCTCGGGTTGCCCGTGTTCGCGGTCTTCTACGGCCTGGATTGGATCGCCACGGTTCCGCCTACGGTCCGGCTCACCACCGAGGCGGTCGGCGTTCGCGACGCCCCGATCGCGTTCGGATGGATCGTCGCCTCGCACCAGATCGGAGCGGGCGTCGGCGCCCTGGGCGCGGGCGTGATCCGCTCTTCGCTGACGACGTACACGCCCGCCTGGGTCGCGGCTGGCGCGGTCTGCCTGGTTGCCGCGGTCGTCGTCCTGCGGATCGGGCGTCGCGCTCCTCGGGTGGGGCTCGCCCGCGCCGCCGTCGAGTGAGCGGCGCCCGGCCATGCCGGGACGGAAGCCTCCCGCCGGTCGTCTGACCGGGTCCGCGCGCGAGACGGTTGCGATCGCCGCCGGAAGTCCCCACCCTCGGCGCATGAAAGCACTCACCTACGACGGCCCCTACCGAGTCAAGGTACGCAACAAGCCCGAGCCCCGCATCGAGCATCCGCAGGATGGCATCGTCCGGGTCACCGCCGCGGCGATCTGCGGGTCCGATCTCCACCTGCTCCACGGGCTCATCCCCGACACCCGCATCGGATTCACCTTCGGGCACGAGTTCACCGGAGTCGTCGAGGAGCTGGGCCCCGAGGCGCAGGGCGTACGCAAGGGCGACCGGGTGATGCTGCCGTTCCAGATCTTCTGCGGCGGCTGCTACTTCTGCACGCGGGGACTCACCTCCTGCTGCGAGAGCACCAACCCCGCGACCGACGCGGGTACCGGCATCTACGGCTACTCGCACACGATGGGCGGCTACGACGGTGGCCAGGCCGAGTACGTGCGCGTCCCGTTCATCGGCGTCGACGCGGAGAAGATCCCCGACGACGTCGAGGACCTGGACGCGCTGCCGATCACCGACGCGTTCGCGACCGGCTATCAAGCGGCCGAGATGTGCGAGCTCAAAGGAGGAGAGACCGTCCTGGTCCTCGGCTGCGGTCCGGTGGGCCTGTTCTCCATGTGGTCAGCGTGGGCGATGGGCGCGGAACGCGTGATCGCGGTGGATCACGTGGACTATCGCCTGGAATTCGCGCGGAACTGGCTGGGCGTCGAGACGCTCAACTTCAGGGACATCGACCTGGTGACCACCATCAAGGGGATGACCGACGACCGCGGCGCGGACGCGACCGTCGATGCCGTCGGCCTCGAGGCGGCAGGATCGCCCGTGCACCGCGCGCTCGGCATCTACCTCAAGCTGGAGGCGGGCTCGCCGCAGGCGCTCAACTTCGCCATCCACGCGACCCGGAAGGGCGGGACGATCTCGGTGATCGGCGCCTATGGCCCTCCCTACAACGGCGTCGACATCGGCACCTACATGAACAAGGCGCAGAGGATGAACACCGGACAGGCGAGCGTGAAGCGCTACATGCCGCGCCTGCTCGAGCATGTGCAGGCGGGGCGCATCCGGCCGCAGCAGGTGTTCACACATCGCCTGCCGCTCGACCGCGCGCCCGAGGGCTACCGCATGTTCGCGCAGAAGCGCGACGGTTGCGTCAAGGTGGCGCTCCTGCCCGACGGGAGCGCGACGCTTCACTAGTCGCCGCAAATGCGGCGGCGCTACGCTTTTTTCAGATGAGGACGCCGATGGATCCGACGCCGAGAGTGATTACCCCCGACGAGGTGCAGCGGAAGTCCGGCTACCAATCGGTGGGGCCGCCGAAGAGGCCGCCTTGGTGGGGCATCGATCGCGATCCCGCGCGCCGCCCGGGAGTTCCGAGGATGCGCCAGCCCCAGCCGTGGCCCAACACGCGGTTCCCGCCCGAGCGCCAGCCGGGCACCCCTGCCGTGTTCAAGCACGGCCGGCCCAACAAGCCGTTCCCGCCGGTGTTCGGCACCTCGTGCCCGCCGCGCGGCCTCTCCGGGGCCATCCGCAGCGTGGCGTACGGCCTTCCCGACCATTACCCGACCCACTGGCTCCTGCTGCTGCTCGGCGACCGGATCGAATCCTGGGGGACGCGCGCGCGTCGCATCCTGCCCGTCGCGCTGCCCGTCGCCATCCTCGGCTTCCTCGTGCGGCGCGCTCTGGCCTGATGCACGGGGCGGGCGCCGGAGCCGGATCGGCGCCGGCGCCCTGGTAGCCGCACCGGGCGGACGCTCACGGCCCGAACAAGTAGATCGTCCAGGGCGCCTCGCCAGGATCGCGCTTGAGCGCGAACGAGCCGGTGGCACCGCCGGAGATCGAGCCGGCCATCGAGTCGCCCGCGACCGCGCCCTCGAAGGTGCCCTCGCCGGGCAGCTCGAAATGGACGCTGTTCGTCGTCACGCGAAGGTCTTGCAGCGGGACGGAATTGTCACCGGCGCTGAAGCGACCGCGCCAGTCGCGGTCCTGCGCCGACAGCTCGACGGCCATCGGCGCCCGCAGCCCGTTGCGCAAGAGCACGCCTTGCCAGCGGCCGGCGACGCCCTCGTCGCTGTAGGGGCGTGGCGACGCGCCCGCGCACGCTGCGAGCAATAGGATGCTTCCGATCAGCAGTGGGATTCGCATGGCTTCTCCGATCTTCCGATCCATCCGTGGGATGCTCACGGTGCCTCCTTCGATTCTCGCGCCGCGGAAACGGTGCGATGTTGACATCGACCACATTGGCTAGCGCTTCATGTGGCCGATGTCAACATGATCGTGGTATGGAAGGGTCATGGGAAAAAAACGCCCGTACCACCACGGGAACCTCCGCCAGGCGCTGATCGACGCGGCCCTGGAGCTCATCGAGGAGCGGGGCGTTTCGGCCCTCACCCTCCGCGAGGTCGCGCGGCAGGTGGGCGTCACCCACGCGGCGCCCCAGCGCCACTTCGCCGACCGCGCCGCCCTGGTCGCCGCCGTGGCCGAGCAGGGATTCCGCGGCCTCGCGGCTCACGTCGCGGCGGTGCGCGGCTCCGCGCGCACACCGGCCCAGCGGCTTCGCGCGCTCGGCGTCGCGTACGTCGAGTATGCGCTCGCTCATCCCGCCCACCTGCGGGTGATGTTCTCGCCCGAGGTGGCGGACAAGTCCCGCCACCCCGAGCTGGCCGCGGCGGCGCAGGCGGTCCACGGAACGCTGGTCGAGCAGATTGCGAACGGTCAGAGGCAGGGCTCGGTCGCCCCAGGCGATCCGGACGAGCTGTCCTTCGCCGCCTGGTCGATGGTGCACGGCTGCGCGGTCCTCCTCATCGACGGCCAGGCGATGGGAAGATCGAAGCGGGCGCTGATCGACGCCGTGGTGGACAGGCTCTACCTCGGTCTGGGGCCTCGGGAACCTTCGGGCAAGCGGCGCAGTTGATGCGCTTGCGCTCGCGCCTTCGGCGCCGGCGCGGTAGGTTTCCCGCCACGACTGGAGCGCACGCATGAAGGACTTCGCCGGCAAG
This sequence comes from Deltaproteobacteria bacterium, assembly GCA_005888115.1. GTDB lineage: Bacteria > Myxococcota > Myxococcia > Myxococcales > 40CM-4-68-19 > VBKO01. Next base: position 17,009 of record VBKO01000343.1, on the reverse strand, counting down.
GTCGCCGTCATCACCGGGGCGGGGAGCGGATTCGGCCTCGAGTTCGCCCGTCTCGGCGCTCGCGAGGGAATGAGGCTCTTTCTCGCCGACGTGCAGCAGGACGCGCTCGACGCGGCGGTGGCGGACGCGCGCTCGCGGGGCGCCGAGGCGGTCGGCGTGCGCGCCGACGTATCGAAGGCGGAGGACGTCGACCGGGCCGCGGCCCAGGCGAAGTCGGCGTTCGGCGCGGTGCACCTGCTGTTCAACAACGCGGGCGTCGCCGGGGGAGGGGGCTACCTCTGGGAGAGCCGCCTCAAGGACTGGAAGTGGATCCTCGGCGTCAACTTGATGGGAGTCGTCCACGGCATCCGCAGCTTCGTCCCGCTCATGCTCGCGCACGGCGGCGAGGGCCACGTGGTGAATACCGCGTCGGCGGCCGGGCTCGTCTCCAGCCCGCTGATGGGCGCATACAACGCGAGCAAGCACGCCGTGGTGACGCTCAGCGAGACGCTCCACCACGAGCTGCGGCTCGCGAACGCCCGCATCGGGGTCTCGGTGCTCTGCCCGGCGTACGTGCCGACCGGCATCTCGCGATCGGAGCGCAATCGCCCGGCGGAGCTGGCCGACGACGATCCGCCGACGAGCTCGCAGATCGCGGCGCGGCAGCGCTCGGACAAGGCGGTCGCCTCGGGCAAGCTTGGCGCCCCGGACGTGGCGCGGATCACCTTCGAGGCGATTCGCGAGGGGCGCTTCTACGTGATCACCCACCGCAAGCTCCTGGCCACGGTCGAGCTGCGCTTCCGCGACATCCTCGAGCAGCGCACTCCCAGCGACCCCTATACGTACCGGCCCGATCTCAAGCAGGAGATTTGATCACGATCAACGGGACCGGCCTCAGGCGGCCTGCCGGAACTGCTGGTGCCACAGGTCGGCAAACAGGCCCGGCTTGCCCATCAGCTCGTCGAAGCTGCCCAGCTCGCGGAGCCGGCCCTTCTCCAGCACGGCGATCGCGTCGGCGTTGCGGATGGTGGAGAGCCGGTGCGCGATGATCAGCGTGGTGCGACCCTTCATGAGCGGCACGAGCGCAGCCTGCACCAACGCCTCATTCACGGCATCGAGCGAACTGGTCGCCTCGTCGAGCACGAGGATGCGCGGGTCCTTGAGCAGTGCGCGCGCGATGGCGATGCGTTGCCGCTCCCCTCCCGAGAGCCGGAGTCCGCGCTCGCCGACCAGCGTGTCGTATCCCTGCGGCAGCGCGGCGATCAGCTCGTGGATCTGCGCGGCCCGCGCGGCGGCGATCACCTCGGCGTCGGTCGCATCCGGCCGTCCGTAGCGCAGGTTCTCGGCGACGGTGGCGTGGAACAGGTACGTCTCCTGCGTCACCACGCCGATCCGCGCGCGCAGGCTCTTCAGCTCGAGCCGGCGCAAGTCCTGTCCGTCGAGCAGGATCGCGCCCCGCGTCGGCTCCCACAGGCGGGCGAGAAGCGCCGCCAGCGTGCTCTTGCCGGATCCGGAGGGGCCGACCAGCGCGAGCGTGGACCCGGCCGGGATGTGGAGGCTCACGCCCTCGAGCGCCGCGACGCCGGGGCGGTACTCGAAGGTGACGTTCCGGATCTCGATCTCGCCGCGCACCTCGGCGAGCTTCACCGCGTCCGGCGCGTTCCGGATCGCGGGCGTGAGATCGAGCACCGCGTACACGCGCTCGAAGTACGCGTAGCTCGTCACCAGGTCCACGTGCACCGAGGCGAGCTCCGAGGCGGGCCCGTACAGCCGCCGCAGCAGCGTGACGAAAGCGACCAGCGTGCCGAGGCGCGCGTCGCCGCCGATCACCAGCCAGCCGCCGATGAGGAAGATGAGCGCGGGGCCCACGCTTTCGAACAGCCCGAGGAGCATCGAGAACCACCGCCCCACCAGGGTCTGGTCGAGCGAGAGGCGCATCAGCTCGCGGCACTTCCGCTTCACCCGCCGCCGCTCGAGCTTCTCGGCGCCGAACGTCTTGACCAGGAGGACGCCCGAGATGGACAGCGTCTCCGAGAGGATCCCGGTCAGCTCGGCCATCCTCTCCTGGGCGAGCCGCTTGAGCGCCTTGCGCTTCTTCCCCACGCGCCGGGTCGGCGCGACGAAGAGCGGCAACAAGCACAGCGAGACCACGGCCAGCCGCCAGTCGAGCCAGATCACCGTCGCGGCCGCCGAGACGAGCACCACCGCGTTCTTCAGCACCGCGGTGAGCGTCTTGGAGACCGCCTGGCCGACGCCCTCCACGTCGTTGAGTACGCGGGAGAGCGGCTCACCCGGGCGTGCGGACGCGAAGTATCCCAGCGGCTGCCGGTGGAGGTGCTTGAAGAGCCGGACGCGGAGCTCGAAGGTCACCCGCTCGCCGATCAGCGCCGACAGGTACTTCTGCAGGACGCCGAGGAATCCCGCCGCAAGGGGCCCCGCGATCATCAGCGTGCTGAGCAAGGCGAGCTGATGGAGGTCTTTCCGCGGAATCGCCTCGTCCACCACCCGCTTGACCAGCACCGGCGGCAGGAGGTTCAGCAGGGCGCCCGCGACCAGCAGAGCGAAGACGGCCGCGGCAAGGCCGGCGTGCGGCCGCAGGTGCCGCGCGATCCGGCGGACCGTCGAGGAGGAGACATCGACCTCCCGGGAATCGACCTTCGGCGGCTTCGGCCTCCGCAACGCGTGCCCCCCAGCAGAGGGGCAAGCTAGGCATCCAGGCGGGCGGGCGGCAGGTGCCGATCGCCCGGATTGTCAACCTCCGACGCTCGCCGGTACGGCGCCCGGATTACCGCCAGTCGGTGAAGAGGTCGCCCAGATCGGTTGCGTTGGCCGCGTCGCCGAGGAGGGGCGTCACCTTGAAGATGTGCTGCACGGTCCGCAGGAGCGAGCTGTGCGTGTAGCGGATCGTGTTCGAGTACCCGCCGCCCTTCGCGTAGCGCGACAGAGCGATGAAACCGATGGGCCCGTCGTTGCTGCCCTGTCCCTCGTCGAAAGTGATGAAGAGCACGCCGTCCCGCTTGAACGCCGGCGAGCCGAGGATCTTCGGCACTTCGCGGGCGAGCCAGGCGTCCCCGTTGCGGATCGAGTCGCTCGAGGCGCACCCGCTGCTGTCGTGCATGTCGTTGCACAGGTTCGGCGTGATGAAGCTGTAGCCCGGCACGGTGTCCACCTCGAGGTCGCGCGCGAGCTCGGGGTACGGCCGGACGTGCTCGATGCAGTAGCTGGACGAATTGATCACGTCGTCGAAGTAGACCATCGGGTTGTGCTTGGGGGCGTACTTGCCCGTGGAGTTGACCGGGCACGCCGTACCGGAGATGTCCTCCTGGTACGACTTCCAGGAGATGCCCGCAGCTTCCAGGAGCGTCACCAGATGGTTCGTGGTCGACTGGTGGTTCGTGCTCGGGCCGCTGTCGTTGCGGATGCCGAAGTTGGTGCCCGCTTCCAGCCAGAGGTAGTTCGGCAGGCTCGGGTGGAGTCCCGTCGGGTTCATGTAGTTCTCCGCGCGAGACCCGAGAGGCAGCAGCGTGCCGTTGATGTACGGCGCCGACGCGCTGCCCTTGATGTCGGCCCAGTTGTGGTTCTCCATCAGGATCACGAAGACGTGCCCGATGCCCTTGTCGACCGGGGGAGTGACCGGGGTGGGGCCCGGATCGGCTGGTGGTGTCGGCGGAGGTGTGTTCACCGTCGGCCCCGCGGGATCTGTCGAAGTCGCCGCTCCGCCGCAGGTGGCGAATGCCACCATCGATGCGGCAAGCAAGCCCTTGCGCAACATGCTCGCGTTCGTCATTGCCAGAAAACGAACCGGCGGCGCGGATCGATTCCCCGCGCGTCCGTCAGCGAAGCGCGAATGTAGCGAACACGTCTACATCGGACGACAGGTGCAGGTCGTCGAATCGCCAGAGCAGGAGCTTCTCGCGCAGGCATCCGGAGAGCGCCGCCGGGAGCGGCTCGGGTCCGCCGAGTTGGACCGAGCGCACTTCTCCGGACGCCGGCACCCGCAGCCGGACCGGGATCTGGCTGGGCGCGCCCGCGGGGACGGCGCAGGCGCGGAGACTCGCGGCCCGGGCGAGGACGGCAGCGCGGACGCGCGCCTCGTCGACGTCGGGTTGCGCCGGCGCGGCGGGCGGCGGCGGCAGCGGCCGGCGGGCGCGGACCTTGCGCGGCTCCTTCGGGGTCATGACGTCGGCGGCCCGGGCGGGCGCGGGAGGAGGAGCGCCGGGTGGCGGCGACGGCGAGGGCCAGAAGATCCACGCGAGCAGCGCGAGGCCCAGCACCGCGGCAGCTGCGATGCCTGAGCGACTTCGCTTCCGCCGTGGAGGTGCAAAGCGCCCCGGCGGGGCGATGCGACGCGCGCCGATCGTCCGGCGCGCGCCGGCCGGCAGTCGCCGCCGGGCCGGCGCACGTCGGGCGAGCTGTGGCAGCGCCCGTTTCACGGTTGTGCGGCCAGCAGCTGGGCCCAGGTATTCGCGAACGTGGCGAGCTGCACGGGCGCGTCCGACCCGAACGCGCGGCACAGGTCGAATCGGGCGGCGAGGCCCGGCTGGCGCTGCTCCATCTGCTGCGCGAGCGGGTCGTAGAAGGCGAAGTCCGACGCCTCGAACGAGTCGATGGTCGTCGAAGGTAGACCCGGCACGGCGAGACAGCTGGTCTTCATCTGTTGGGTCGTTCCGGTTTCAGGCGTGGCGAAGAAGCCGAAGCGGAAGTCGGCCCGCTGCAGGACGACGGAGCCGAACGACGCCCAGCAGGCGATGTCCGCGGAGAGCGCCCCCGCTGGATCTCCACAGCTCGCGAGCGGCGCCGGCCGCGCGCCGTGGTCGACCATGCCGACCAGCAGCGCTCCCGGGCGGATGGCGAACGGGTTCGCCGGCGGTCCGATCTCCGAGAGCCGCCGTCCGACGTCCAGGAGCTGGAACGTTGGGCACCCCGCTGGCGCCGGGTTGTCGAACGCGGCGCGGGCGCTCAGCAAGGTCGCGATGTTGCTCAGGGGGTCCCGGCTCGCGTTCGACGTCGACCAGACCACGGCTCCGTCGTAGAGCGACACCACTGCGATGCCGCGCGGCGACAGCCGCGCGTCGCGAAGAGCGCCGGTGGTGCGCTGGATCAGTGTCTGGATCGACTGCGCCAGATTCGCGGTGCCGCGATCGATGCGCACCAGCCAGAGCTGGCCCGTCCCGCCGTCCTGCCCGAGCCCGCTGCCGGGGAAGCCGCCATGGCCGCCCGTATCGAGGATCTTCGTTCGTCCGCACACCAGGAAAGGAGGAGGCGGCGGTGGACCGATCGGAGGCGGCGGCGGCGGAGGTGGCGGAGGAGGGGCGATCGTGACCGGCGGATCCTCGGGCGGGGGGGCGAGGCACCCGGAGAGGACCGCGACGCAGAGCGCTACGAGAAAGGCGCGCATGGTCACTCCGCCGCCAGGCGCGCGCGCTCGGCGGCGCCGTTCGACCAGCCACGAACTTCGGCGGATGAGATGTTGCGGCGCGCCGTCTCGTCACGCAGCCGCGCGAGGATCTCCCGGCGCGCGTCGAGGAACTCCGCCGGCGTCGAGGATCCGCGCAGCTGCAGCTCCTCCTCCAGCTCGCGACGGAGCCGCGCCGGGCAACCGCCGAGCACTTTCTGCCGCAGACCCGGGTCGGCCCCGGCCAGGTAGGCGACGACCCGCGCCGGATCGACGCGGAGGAGCACCGAAGCGAGCACGTCAGCGGGGACGCCGCCCAGCGCAGACTCGGTGACCAAGGCGCGCGCGGATCGGCCGTCGCCCTCGCGCCGCAGCCGCTCGAGCAGGACGTCCTGCTCGTCGCGCCCCAGCGAGTCGAGCAGGTCGCTCATCGCGCTCTCGGCTTGCCGCGGACCGCCGCCCATCCGCTCCAGCCGCTCGCGCAGCTCGTCGGCGGCGGCGAGCGCGTAGGACGCGGGCACCTCGGGGCGCCGCGCCCAGGCGAGCGCGAGCTCGCGCCGTTGCTCGGTGGACAGCTCCTGCAAGGCCGCTGCGCGGAGCCTCGACGGCGCGAACCGGACCACGGCGTCGAGTGCGCCCGGCGAGAGGTCCCGGCAAGCCGCGGCGAAGGCGTCGGGCCGCACTCCTTCCAGGAACGCGAATGCGCCGTCGGCGTTCTCGGCGGCGCGGGCGAGCCTCGCGCCGATCAACCTGCCTTCCAGCTCGGTGAGGGCGGACGGATCGGGAGCCACGCGGCCCACCTGCGCGGCCACCGCCGATACCGCCTGCGCGATGGCGCCGTCCGAGCCGAGGTCCTGGAGCAGGAACTCGCCCAGCTCGCGCACCCAGCGTGCCACGAGATCGATCTCGCCGCGGGTCAGCGCTTCGCGGACGACGGAGTTGCGCACCGCGCGCTCGTCGGCGAGCGCCTTCTCCAGCTTGCGCCGCCGCGACTCGGAGAACGTAGCCGGCCGGCCCGCGCCCGCCGCATCCGGCGGAGCCGCGGGCTCCAGCTCCCAGGCAGGCTCCTGCGCGCGGCGCGTGGCGAGGTACAGCAAAGCGCCGAGCGCCAGCGCCACGATGGCGAAGAGCGCCGCGGCGGCGAGCGCAGGCGCCTCCTCGAGAAGGCGGTCTCGTGCGCTGATCGGTTTTGCCTCCGGCTGCGCCGCCTGTGCCGGCGGAACGGCCGGCGGCGGCATCTGGGGCGCGGGCGGCGGCGCCTCCAGGTGCGTCGGGTTGCGCACAGGGAAGGGCACCGCCTGGATCGCGACCTGCGCCGGGACCCCCAACGCGCGCAGGCGCTGCGCCACCAGGTCCCGCACCTTGCCGCGGAAGGCGGGCGGCAGCTTTGCGTCGAGCAGCACTCCGGCCGTCGCTCCTTTGAGGACGGGCGCCTTCAAGTCACCCGGAGCGTCGAATCCCGGGTCGGCCGTCCCCACCGCTTCCTCCTCGACCCGCGCTTGGATGGAAAGCAGCACGCACTGCTCGGGGCAGAGCGCGCGGAAGAGATCGGTCATCTCGGCCCGGGCCTTGTCCTCAGCGTCGCGCTGCAGGCGCGAAGCGGGCGTGAGCGCAACCGCCGCTGCCAGAAGGATGAGCATGGCTACTCCACACGGACGACGACCCGCCGGTTGGCGAGGCGCCGCTCCTCGATCGTTCCCTGTACGTCGCGCGGCCGCGTGTCCGCGAACGCGCGTGCGGACAACCGTTCGCGGGGGATGCCGCTCCCCTCCAGCGCCGCCAGCACGTTGATCGCGCGCTGCGAGGACAGCTCCCAGTTGGAATGGAAATGCGCGGTGCGGATGGGCACCTCGTCGGTGTGTCCCTCGACCAGCACCGGACGCGCGGGCAACGTCCCCAAGAGCCGCGCCACCTCGCCGATCGCCCGCCGCCCCTCCGGGCGCACGTCCGCGGATCCCGAATCAAAGAGCAGCGCGTCCTTGAACTCGATGCCCAGGCCTTCCGCGTCGTCGCGGGCGATCACGCGGTCGCGCAGCTCGGGGCTCTTCGCCACCAGATCCTCCACGCGCTCGCGCAGCTGCTGCAGCGGCGCCGACTTGCTCCCGGAGATGGCCGCCGCGATGCGCTCGAAGGTCGCCTGACGCATCGGGACCGCCGCGATGATCATGATGAAGAACCCGACCAGCAGGCTGAGCAGGTCGGCGTAGCTGATCAGCCAGAGCTCGTCCTGCTGCGGTTCGGCCGGCGCAGTGAGATCGTCCATGGCTAGCCCACAGCTCCGCCGGTCTCGATCCGCAGCTCCGCCTGTCCCGCCGTGGCCTCGAACAGGTTGCGCACGTCGGCGACGGGCTTCCCCTCCGCGAGCAGGGCCAGCGCCCGGGTCAACAGGCGCGCGTCCTCGGCGCAGGTCAGCGAGTGCGCGTGCACCATGCGCGCGAGCGGCTGGTAGAGGCCGTTCGCCAGCACCAGTCCGTACAGCGTGCAGAGCAGCGCCAGGGCCATGGAGGGGCCCAGCTGCGTGAAGTTCGAGAGATCGCGGAGCAACCCGATCAGCCCCAGCGTGGTCCCCACCAGGCCCATCGCCGGCGCCACGCGGGCGAGAGAGGTGAGCACGTCCTCGCTGCGCTTGAGCGACGAGGAGAGGCAGTACGCCGCCGCTCCCGCGGTCCGCTCGATCTCGCCGGCCGCGTACTGCCGCACGACCAGCGGGGCCAGCTGGCGGAAGAGCGGATGTTCGGACGACTCCGCCACCGCGAGCGCCTCGGCCGGACGCCCACGGCGGTGCTCGGCGGCGAATCGCGACAGGTCCTCGTAGAGCGCCGCCCGCGCGCGCGAGGGCGCTCGCCGGATGGCGCGGAGCACGGCCCGCCCGGTCTCCCACAGCTCCTCCGGTCGGTACGAGGTGAGCGCCACGAACGGCGGCGCCAGCATGAGGAGCAGCAGCGCGGGCCGGTGGAGGAAGCCCGTGAAAGTATGCGAGCCCTCGGTGGTGACCGTCGCCGCGAGCACCGCGACGAGGCCCAACAGGCCGATGACGACGTGCATGCCTACTCCTCCTTGAGCGTCCGCAGCGCCTCGGCCACGGCGGGGTCCTCGGGATCGAGCGCGAGCGCCTTCTGCCACGACTCGCGCGCGAGCTGCGCCTTGCCCAGCTTCAGGTAGACGGAGCCCTTCATCGCTTGCAGCCGGGCGTCCTTCGGGTGCGAAGCCTCCAGATCGACCAGCTCCACCAGTAGCTCTTGCCCAGGATCCTCGCGGCAGCGTCGGCTTTCGTGCCGGTGGCGGGCGGCTTGGCGGCGCCGTCCGGCTTCGCATCCGCCGCGGTGTTCGGGGCGGCCCGGACCTCCGGCGCGGCCGCGAGCAGCTCGGCGTCGGCCGCGGTCGGCGATTCGAGGGGGCCGTCCAAGGGGATTCGCATCTCGTACCCGCCGGCCGACTCGGGCAGCTCCAGCTCCCAGACGCGGTTGTGCTCGGCGAGCCGCAGCACGTACCGGCCGTCCTGCGCCCGGGTGGCCGCGGCCGGTTGCAGCGCGCCCTGCAATGCCGGCGTGGGGGGCTTGTTCTCCGGCCGCGGCAGCGGCTGCGCCTCCCTGCGCATTCCTTCCGGCACCACCATCCGCCTCGGCTGCACCGCCGAGCAGGCGCAGAGGACGAAGAGGACCCAGCCTCTGTTCATGGCCATGTGAACCCCAGCCCCAGCTGCGGAGCGAATTCGCCGTACTTGGGTCCGTCCTTGCGGACCTGGAACGGCGCCACGTAGTCGAGCATGGCGAAGATCGTGACCCGGATGGCGGGCTTGAGCCGCAGGCCCGCACCCCCGTAGAAACTGGTCGCGCCGGCGGTGAGCAGCGCGCCGGCGTGCGTAACGAGCCGCACCTCGGAGGAGAAGACCTGCGCTCCGCCGAGGCGGAGCCGCAACACGCCGCCGACCAGGCCGGTCGAGAAGAGGGAGGTGTTCACGTATCCGCCGGCCTCGATGCCCGCGTCGCCGGCGCCGTTCTCGCCGAACTGCTCGGTCAGCGCGTAGCGTGCGAGGGCGCCCCAGTTCAGCGAACCCGAGGCGGACAGGCCCATCGTCCCGAAATCGATTTCGTGGCTGAACCGCGGCCGCTGGTCGATGCGGTCCTGCAGCTCCTTGAGCCGTTTGAACCGCGACTGGGTGCGGTCGACGCCTCGATAGAGCAGCGCGGTCTCCGGGTTCATGCGGTACTGCTCCGCGAAGGCGATCGACGAATCGTCCGCGTGCACCAGCTCCACGTCCATCGCCAAGGTGCTGGGCTCGTCGAGGAGCGTGAGCGCCACGGTGAGGAGCGTTCGCGCCGCGTACTTCTGCGCGACGGCTGCGATCTCCTCCTTCCGGTTGACGCCGCGGCTCACCACCCAGGCGCCGTTCTCGAGCCTTCCGCGGGTCGCCCAGCACTCGGCGCAGCGAAGCAACGCGACTTCGGTCGTCCGCGCGACCGACGCCGCGAGCCGCGCTTCCAGCACCGGGGCGAAGTCGGGGTTCAGGTTGTCGGACAGCCGGACCCGCTCGAGCAGGATGGGGCCGATGCGCAAAGGTCCCAGCCGCGCGACGTCCGCTGCCAGCTGGTCGAGCATCTCGTCCAGGATGTCGTTGGCGTCGATCGCCGCGCCGCTCGGCGCGAGGTATTTCTCCGTGGCCGCGCCAGGGGCTTCGGGGCGTTTGCGAGACTGGATGTCGGAACCCTCGGGGACGTCCGGGGGCGGCTGCCCCGGCGTTTTCGGCGCCGCCGCGGGGGCGGCCTGGGCGGACCCCGTCGAGCGCGGATCGTCGCCCTTGAAGTCCGGAGGAACGGCCTGCGCCACGAGCGCTGTGGCGAGGAGGGGCACGACCGTCATGGCGAAGGACCTCCGGCGAACGCCGCCTGCGCGGGGAACCAGTCGCGCAAGCCGCCTTCGCCGTCCGGGATGGCGAGCAAGGAGCGCGGCTCGGGCCAGCTCACCAGGACCTGTGGCAGGTCCGGAACCGGCAACGGAGCTGCGATTCGCACCACGCCGGCGGAGGCAGCGTTGCGCGTCCGCAGGGCGGCGACGGCGGTTGCGAGCTCGCGGCCGATGCTTCCGCCGTACTGCTCCGCGAGCGAATCGATGGCGGCGGCGGCTTCCCGGCGGAGCGCGGGGGCCGTCGGCGCGAGCGAAGCCAATGCGCCGGCCAGCTCGGCTGCCGCGCGGCCGCGGGCAAGCCGCTCGGAGATGCGCGGGCCCTGCGCAGTGGTGAGGCGCGCGAGCGACGCCTGGAACGCCGCGCGGTCGCCGGCCGCGAACGCCAGCTCCGCCTCGACGATGCGCGCCCGCATTCCCGATCCCGGAATCGCCGCCGCCGCGGAGCGCGCCACCTCGAGCGCTCCGGCGAACAGCGCGCGCTCGGCCACCTTGGCGAACGCGTCCGCGGGATCGGGCCACAGCGCCGACAGCAGCTCGATCGATGCGGCATCCAGCGGCCGGCCCGCCACCGCTTCCAGCGCCAGGTCGCGCGCCAGCTCGGAGCGCGTGTCGCGAGGGACCGCCGCTACCGCTTCCTCGCGCCGGGAGAGCTCGACCAGCGCACGGACCCGGAGGAGTCGGACGTGGTCGAGCAGCGCGCGATCGGATCCTTCGGCTCCCTCGGCGAGCTCGGCCACCTCCGGCCAGCGGCCCTGGCGGGCGAGATGGTCGGCAGCCAGCGCGCGCGCCGGCAGCGACTGCGGGCCCGACCAGGCGCGCGCCAGCGCCACGGCTTCCCCGGGTCCGTCGGCGCCCAGCTGGATGCGCAGCAGGGCGGCCCAATGCCCGAGCTCGCCGAGCGCCGCCGGATCGATGCCGCGCGCCTGCTCGGCCGCCGCGGTCTTCTCGCCGCGGGCCAGGAGCCGCGAGGCGCGGTGGTACGCGAACCGGGAGGCCGCCTCGCGATACCCCGCCGTGCGCAGCGCGCCGGCGAGACCCGTGTCGTCCTGGGCGGCAGGCGGGGGCGCCGGCTGGTCGCAACGCCAGCGGGGCGCCTCCACGACGCGGATCTCGCCGGTCCAGAGCTCCTCCTCGTCCGGCCAGGCCAATGCGTTCTCGAGCGGTGGATTGCGCGGGTCGCGGCGGAAGAAGTCCTTGCGGAGCAGGTCACGCCAGAGCGTCTCCGAAGCGCCCCCTTTCGCGCCGAGCCGCGCCCCGCGGGCAGCCTCGATGCGCACCAGTTGCCGGAGGGGGTCCGGCGTCTCCAGCGGCGCGAGCGTCTCGCAGTCGCAGAGGCGGACGAGATCCTCGAAGAGCGCCGCCTGCGCCGCCCCGCGGTGTTCCAGAAGCTCGCGGGCGAGGGCACCGAGATCGCGGTCCCAGAAGGCGTCCGCGAAGGGCGCGGCAGCGACCGCCAAGAGGAGCGCGATCACAGCTCGGCTCCCGCGGAGAGGAGGGGAAAGAGGCCCAGCGCCGCGCCGCTGCGCTGGCGCTGCTCGAAGGACAGGAGGAGACCGAGGTCGAGCTGGAGGAATACCCACCGGTTCAGCCGGGCCAGGATCCCCGCCGAGGCGGAGACGGCAGGCGCGAATCCCCGGTCGGTGAAGAGGCCGCCGCCGTGCAACGCCCCTTGGAGATCGAAATGCACGGCGCCGCCTGCGAGCGCGACTTTTCCGTAGGTGAGCGATTGCCGCCATCCGGCGAGCGCGAGGGCCTCTGGCCTCCGCGCGTCGGGCACGAACCCGGTGGCCGCGCTGATCTGCCGGGCCGATTCGCTCAGCGAGGAGAAGAACCACAGCACGCGAACCTCGGCGCCGCCGCTCTCGGTCGGGTAGTACGCCGCCGACAACGACAAGCCCGGATTGAGCCAGTAGTCCCCGCGCTCCAGCCAGGTGCCGCCCAAGGAGGTGAAGAAATGCCCTTGCTTCACGAACGACCGCGGCTCGACCCGGAAGGCCTGGGCGCGCGCGCCGAGCGAGCAGAAGAGGAGGAGGAGGAAGATCCTCATGAGGACGCTCCCGGCAACACGCAGCCTGGCCTCGTCAGCCACCGCACCCGATCGTCGCCGTGGTACCGGTCGCAATGATCGATGCAGGCCTCCACCTCGAGGCCGGCGTGCTGCACCTGGAATTCCGAGCGCGGCAGCGCGAATCGGGGCGCGAGCGTGACGCGGTACTCCGGCGGATCCGCGGAGTCGACGGCCACCGAGGTCCCGTCTCCCGCGAACCCGAGGAGCTGGACGGCGGGGTCGACTTTGCACACCTTGAAGACGCGGACGCCATCCGGGCCGCTAGCGAACAGCGTCAGCGGCGGAGTGACCAGCGCGGCATCCGAGGTGAAGGGCAGCTCCTGGGCCGCGACGTCGGCGAGCTGGCGCGCGAGGGCCGGATCCCCGGCGTACGTCCACGTCACGGTGCGATCCGCCCGGACGCCCGTGGCGAGACCGCCGGGAAGAAGCGCCCACATCCGCGGCTCCAGCGCGCCGCGAGCGACCGCGAGCTTTCGCGCCGCGTCCAGCGCCGAGGCGATCTGTCCCGGCACGGTGGCGAGCACGTTGTTTGCGTAGACGATCACCGCGCGCACCGAGCGGCCCGGGAACGCGGCCTCGGCACCGCGAAGCGCAGCGTCGATCGCCGACGGGTCGATCGCGCGCGAGTTCGGCTGCGTGCAGGGAGAGGTCTGGACCACCGGCAGCTCGAGCCTGCCCGGGACGGAGGCCGGGACCGCCCCGCGGATGGAGGCGCCGAGCCACGCCACGGTGGCGGCGCAGTCCTCGTCGTGCTCGAGGAATAGATCCGAGACCACCAACCAGACGGCGGGCTCGGGCACCGAAGAGGCCTGGTAATCCACCCGCCTCCGGACCAGCCGGGGTGGATTCGGCTCGATGAACTCGGCGCCGCAGGCGCAAAGCAGCGCCGCGGCGGTTGCGATGTTCCGGACCACGCGCTCCCTCCGGCACGCGACCCTAGAGGGACAGGCGGCCGTTGCGACAGGCCACAAGGCCTGCGCATGTCGCGCGGAGGACACGCCGGCGCGGTCGCTCTGTGCACAACCGCGCATCGCCGACCTGTGCGCGGCGGCAGGTTGACACCCGATTCGGCTGCATTACCGGTTATCGCGTTGCGCGAGGGCCGTCATGCCTACCGTTCTCGTCGTCGACGATACGACTTGCTCGACGCCCTGCGGATCGCGCTGGAAACGGCCTGAGACCGCGAGCATGGCTACCGTTCACTGGCAGCGCGGGTGTAGAAGCGCAGTTCCGGGGCGGAGGCTTTCATGGCGAGGAGCGCGGGCGCGACCAAGCAGAAGCCCCGCAAGGAAGCGGCGTCTGGCGGCGACCTCGAGGAGATCCTCCGCAAGATCCGCGAAACGCGGAACTTCGATTTCCGCAACTACAAGCGTCCGACGCTGCTCCGGCGCATCCAGCGGCGGATGCAGGATCGGGGCAAGCGCACCGTGCGCGAGTACGGGGCGCTGCTCGACCGCGATGCGGCCGAGTTCGACGCCCTGCTCGGCTCGATGTTCATCAAGGTGACCTCGTTCTTCCGTGACCCGGAAGTGTGGCAGGAGCTCTCCTCCAAGGCCATCCCGCAGATGCTCTCGGAAAAGCGGCCAGGAGAGGAGATCCGCGTCTGGAGCGCGGGATGCGCGACCGGGGAGGAGGCGTTCTCCGCCGCGATCGTGCTCGCCGAAGCGATGGGTCCCTCGTTCGGCAACCAGGACGTGAAAATCTTCGGGACCGACGTCGACGAGAAGGCGATCGCGCACGCGCGCAAAGGCCAGTACGCCCGCGACCAGGTGGAATCGGTTTCCAAGAAGGCCTTGGCGGAGTGGTTCATCGAAGAGGGCGACGGCTATGCCGTGCGCAAGGAGCTGCGCCGGTCCGTCATCTTCGGCATCAACAACCTGGTCAGCGATGCGCCCATCTCGCGGCTCGACCTCCTCATCTGCCGCAACGTCTTCATCTACCTGGACGCCGCGCTGCAGAAGCGGGTGCTGTCGCGCTTCCACTATGCGCTGCGGCAGCACGGAATCTTGATGCTCGGAAAGTCCGAGCTGATCCCCTTCGCCGCTCGCATCTACGAGCCGATCGATCTGGCGCGCCGCATCTATCGGAAGGATGGGCGGCGCGACAGCGCGGTCTCGCAGGAACGGCTCGTGGGGCTGCTCGAGCAGGAGAGCGTCGCGCGCGAGATCGACCAGGAGACGGAGAAGGTCGGGAGCATCGATCAATTCCACCGCGAGGTGCTGCAATCGCTCCCGCTGCCGGTGATCGCGACCACGCTGGATGGCTCCGTCATGCTTTGGAACGGCGCTGCCGCCAGGCTGTGGAATCGCAGGGAGACCGAAACGACCGGCAAGAAGCTGGCCGCGCTGAGCCTCCCGGGACTGGCGGGCGACCTGCTGATCGAAAAGACTGCGGCGGTCCGCGAGGGGCGGTCGGAACGGGAGCGCGGCGACGGCGTGTTGGCGCGGGCCTCCGAGCCGAACGGGATCCATCTCTCGGTCGAGGTGTCGCCGCTACGCGACGCCACCGGCGAGAACGCCGGGCTCGTCTATCTCGTCCACGACGTGACCTCCGTGCGCCGCATGGAATCGGAGCTGCGGCAGGCGAATCAGGAACGTCAGACGGCCTACGAAGAGCTGCAGACCGTGAACGAAGAGATGCAGTCCTCGAACGAGGAGCTGGAGACCACCAACGAGGAGCTGCAATCCGCCAACGAGGAGCTGCAGACGACCAACGAGGAGCTGCAGTCGACGAACGAGGAGCTCGAGACTACCAACGAGGAGCTGCAGTCCACCAACGCCGAGTTGGACGCGACCAACCGCGAGCTGGCGCATCGTACCGAGGAGATGAACAAGCTGGCATTCAACCAGCGGGTGATCATCCGCAGCCTGTCCGCGGCGCTGATCGTCCTCGACGGGTCGGGCAAGATCATCGTGTGGAACCTCGCAGCCGAGCGACTGCTCGGGCTCACCGAGGGCGAGGCGGTCGGGCAGGTCTTGTGGACGCTTCACATTCCGGCGCTGAACCGCGGCGTGCTGGCGAAGGTGAGCAAGGCACTGGCGCAGAACCTCGGGACCCGCTCGGAGGAGCTCGACTACGAGCTGCCCAACGGCGGGCTCGGGAAGGCGACGCTCGCGGCAGTGCCGATCGTGGACGGTGGCGCGCCTCTCGGGGCGGTCCTCATGTTGGAGGACATGAGCCGGATGGCCGCGCTCCAGGCGGAGATTGCCAGGTTGAGGGAGAACGATGCGCGACCAGCGCAACATCGCTGATGCCGCCGAGAGCGCCGAGCCGGACGTCCTGGTGGACCTCCGCGCGAAATACCTGGATCTCTCGCGCAAGTACGCCGCGCTGGTGCGCCGGCTCGAGGTGCGGACCAGCGAGCTCGTGCAGCAACGTTCGGGCGGCGGCAGCGCCGTCTACCGGCTCGGCTTCTGGGCGCTGAACGTCACTGCGAGCGGTCTCGCGCTGGTGAAGGACGGCGCCATCACCACCCGCAACGCCCGCTGGCACGAGCTGGACATTGCGCGCGGCGGATGGATGCGCGAGGGCAAGGTTCCGAGCACCACCTGGATGCGCCTGTCGCAGGCCGCGGTGGCCGAGGCCAGACAGTTGCCCGAGCGGGCGCCCTCGGTGGTGGTGCGGCGGTACCGCAGCATGCACGGGGAACAGGTGGTGGAGCTCCGGTTGGAGCGGATCGACGCGGTCGCCTCGCCGGTCGTCGTCCTCGCGCAGGACGTGACCGAGCAAGCCCGGGCAGAAAAAGAGCTGTCGCACATGCGCGAAGCGCTCTTCCAGAGCGAGCACATGAGCATCCTCGGCGAGCTGGCCTCCTCGATCGCGCACGAGCTGGGAAACACGCTGCGCGGAGTGACGACGCGCACGGCGGTGCTCACCCGCGACACGCGCGTGATGGCGGAGTACGGGCCACTCGTGGTGGGGCTCCAGGAGAGCATCGAGGCTGCCCTCGAGTCGGTGCGCAAGCTGCACGACGTGGCGCGATCCGGCCGACTCGAGCCCGGACCGGTGGACCTGGGGGAAGTGCTGCGGCAGGCGATCGGGGTCCTGCACCTTCGCCAGCCGCCCGGCGCGGCGCCCGTCGAGGTGCGCACGGACGTCCCCGATCTCCCACTGGTCCTCGGCAGCGGTGCCGAGCTGTCCCACCTCTTCGTCACCCTGCTCTTCAACGCACGCGATGCGATGCCGGACGGGGGAACGGTGCACGTCAGCGCCGAGCGGGCCCGCGACCGCGTGCGGGTGACCATCGCCGACGAAGGGACGGGAATCGGGCCGGAACACCTGCCGCGGCTCTTCCAGCCGTTCTTCACCACCAAGGGCAAGGCGGGTACCGGGCTGGGACTCTGGCTCGCCCAGAGCACGATGCGCCGGATCGGCGGCGCGATCACCGCGCGCAATCGGCGCGCGGGTGGGGCGGAGTTCCTGGTCGAGATACAGATCGCCGGCGACGGGCAGCGGGTCAGACCGCCGGGTCGCGCGCGGGGACCGCGTCCCGAACGAAACGTCCGGCGCCATTGAGCACTTCGCATAGCTTGCTGGCGTGCTCGCGCGCGGCGCTCCCCCACCTCGCTGCTTCTGCTCGATGAGTCGCTAGCGGTGGACATGGCGCTGTGACGACGCGTTGCGCACGCGCGAAACGCTCACGAAATGCTCCGGTGGAACGCC
>VBKO01000342.1 GCA_005888115.1 Deltaproteobacteria bacterium | reverse complement strand
AGGAAGACATGAAAACCATCATCCGAATCGCGCCGCTGGATGCCGCTCTGGTGCTGCGCGGCGATGGCAAGTTCGAAGTCTGGCTGCCCCACATCCACGGCGACCCGCCGCCGAACGCGCTGGCGATGAGCGCGCTGATGTGCGCGTATCACGACGAGCGGATCATGGCGATGATCAAGGACGCGATGGATGCTGCGGGATACGAGTACCTCGATCCGCCGCCACCGTCGTTGACGCCCGCAGGCGAGCGCGCGGACACGCACTGACCGGTGGCTATACTGAACCGCAGCGGCTTCTGACGCAGGTTCACGCCGCGTGCCGATGCCGCCGCACCGGCCGGGCGGGCCGGCGCGACGCCGAGCGTGGTGCGCGGCGGGAGGCCGAGCGCGGCGCCTTGGTGGTCGCCGGTTCCGGTTCCTTGCGCACCGGCGCTGTCCGCTTTTCGGGCTGCCGCTCGATCTCGGCGATCATTTCGCGCAGGATCTGGACCAGCCGCCTGCGCTGCGCGCGATCGCTCGCGCTCCAGGTCGTCTTGTCCGCGCGCTTGTGCGCCAGCTTGTATTTCAGGCCGGCCATCTCGGTCGTGTAGCTGTTGGCGTCGAGCTTCGTCACGATCTGGTGGGCGAGGATGTACCAGCCGTACGCCGTGCCGACCGGCGCGCCCGAGCCCTCCGGCGCCCGCCCCTTCCTTCGCTTGACGACCGAGTATTGGAACTCCCATTTGTCCGGGGTGACCTTCTTCTCGGTCCAATCGCCCGGGTCGTAGCGCCACTTGTGGCCGCGGCCGATCTTCATGCCGGTGTAGCGCTTGCCCTCGTGTTCCTTGAATTGGTCGTAGGCCGTGTTCGCCATGCCATCAACTTAGGGATGACGAGGCACTCCTCGCAATTTGTCTCCCGCTTCGGCAGGGCGGCGTGAGCGCGCCTCCTGCCACTACGAGCGCTCCGGCGGTCGCCCGTCCGGTGCCGCACCCACCAGCCCCGTTTCCACGCTGTGAATACGTTGCCGGACGTGCTTACCGGCACGTTGAGCCTTTCCAGTGAGGCGGGCTCCGCATGACTCCATCGAGGACAGACGGGGCCTCCGGCGCAGATGTCCGCCGCAGCCTCGCCGCGGATGCCATCGTCGCGAACGCGCCCGACCCCGTATTCGTTTCCGATCTCCGCGGCAAGATTCTCGAGGCGAACGAAGCGGTGTCGCATCTGCTCGGGCTGCGCCGGGACGAGGTCCTCGAACAATCACTCTCGCGCTTCCTCAGCCCGCAGGAGACCCAGGAGTTCGTCGCCGCGGTCCGCGAGGTCGTCGAGCGAGGCGTGACGAGGAACGTCCGACTCAACCCCGGCAGCGCGTCGGGTGAATACATCCCGACGACGTTGAACGCCTCCGCGTTGCGGGACGCGACCGGTCAGGCCATCGGCGTCATCGGGATCCTGCGCGACATGCGGGAGCTCGACAAGGCGCGGGCGTACGCCGAAAGCCTGATCAAGAACGCTCCGGACCCGGTCTTCGTCAGCGATCTGCGAGGCAAGATCCTCCAGGCGAACGACGCCGTGTTCGCGCTGCTGGGATTTCGCCCGGACGAGGTGATCGAGCAGTCGTTGTCGCGCATCATCTCGACCGAGGAAACCCGCGAGTTCATCGCCGCCCTGCGCGAAGTCGTCGAGCACGGGGTCACCCGCAACGTCCGCCTGAATCCCCGCAGCGCCTCGGGCGAGGTCATCCCGACGACGCTCAATGCTTCTGCCCTCAGGGACGTCGCCGGGACCGTCATCGGCGCGATCGGAATCCTGCGCGACATGCGGGAGTACGAGCGCGTGCTGCGCGATCTGCAAGAGTCCCGGCGCGAGCTCCGGGAGGCGGATAAAGCCAAGGACCAGTTCCTCGCGATCGTTTCGCACGAGCTACGCACGCCATTGACGGCCATGCTGGGGTGGGCCCGGCTCTTGCGCACCGGAATCCCGGACGCGGCTCGCGCGGCTCGCGGCCTGGAAGTGATCGAGCGCAACACGAAGCTCCTGGCGCAATTGATCGAGGATCTCCTCGACGTGTCACGCATCGTGACCGGCAAGCTTCGGCTCGAGCGCCGGCCCGTCGATCCGGTCGCCGTCGTCGAGTCGGCCATCGAGGCCGTCCAAGGGATGGCCGACGCGAAGGAAATCGAGCTCGAACCGGTCCTCGATCCGGACGCGGGTCCGGTCCTCGCCGATCCCGACCGGCTCCAGCAGGTGGTCTGGAACCTGCTCTCGAACGCCATCAAGTTCAGCCCGGCGCACGGGCTCGTCGGGATCTGCCTGGAACACACCAGGTCGTTTGCGCGAATCACGGTGGCCGATACGGGGCTGGGAATCAAACCGGAGCTTCTGCCGCATATCTTCGAGCGGTTCCGACAGGGCGAACGCGGCTCGGGCGGGCTCGGATTGGGGCTGGCGATCGTCCGTCACATCGTCGAGCTCCATGATGGAACCGTACGCGCGCAGAGCGCCGGCGAGGGACGAGGCGCCACGTTCACGGTCGAGCTACCGATCCTGAGTGAAGGGATCGACGCGGTAGGGAGCGGACTCCATCGCCCCGACGCTTCGGTCACACCAGGATTGACGGCGCTCGAGGGGCTCAGGGTCCTGGTCGTCGACGACGAAGCGGATGCCCGCGAGATGCTCAGCATGATCCTGGAGGAGTCCGGCGCGGAGGTGATCGCCGCTGCCTGTGCCGACGAGGCGGTCGCGGCCTTCGAGCGATTCCGGCCCGACGTCGTCGTCAGCGACATCGGAATGCCGCACGGTGATGGATACAGCCTGATCCGGAGGCTGCGCGCGCTCGAGGGTGAGGGCGCGGGGACAG
The DNA here is from genome assembly GCA_005888115.1 of Deltaproteobacteria bacterium. Taxonomy (GTDB): domain Bacteria; phylum Myxococcota; class Myxococcia; order Myxococcales; family 40CM-4-68-19; genus VBKO01. Next base: position 20,109 of record VBKO01000342.1, on the reverse strand, counting down.
TCCCCGCGGTCGCCCTGACGGCTTACGCGCGCGAAGAGGATCGCACCCAGGCGCTCGGATGCGGGTTTCAAGCTCACTTGCCAAAACCAATCGAGCCCGGAGAGTTGACGGCGCTCATCGCGCGGCTCATCGGGTAACCACGACGGCTCATCCACTACTTGCGATAGCTCACCCGGTAGATCGCGCCGCTCTGCTCGTCCGAGACGAGCAGCGCGCCGTCGGGCATTTGTAGGATGTACGCGGGGCGGCCCCAGAACTTGTTTCCATCGGCATCCATGAATCCAGTCATGAATGGCGTGACCTTCGCGTTCTTCCCATCGGCGTCGATCTTCACGTTCACCACGTCGAAACCGAAGAGCTTCGTCCGGTTCCACGAGCCCTTGCGCGCGACGAAGATGGTGTCCTTATACGAAGCGGGGAACATGCGTCCCGTGTAGAAGATCATGCCGAGCACGGCGGCGTGCGGGCCCAGCAGGGCGACGGGCGTCGTGACGCCTTTGCATGGATCCTCCTTCTTGAATTGCGAGTCGGGGATGCCATTGGCGTGGCAGTAGGGGAATCCGAAGTTCAACCCGGCCCTGGAAACGCGGTTCAGCTCCTCCTCGGGTCCGTCGTCTCCCATCCAGTCGCGGCCGTTGTCGGTGAACCACAGCTCGCCGGTCTTCGGGTGCCAGTCGAACCCGATCGAGTTGCGGATGCCGCGAGCGATCACCTCCATGCCTGACCCATCGGGGTTGTATCGCCGGATCTGCGCGTATTCCTCCGGTGGCTCGCAGATGTTGCACGGCGCCCCGAACGGCACGTACAGCTTCTTGTCCGGCCCGAACGCGATGTACTTCCAGTTGTGGTGCTGGAGCGTCGAAGGTTGAACTTGCTCGTCAAGTCGACCGGCTGGACGTCGGGCTTGTCCTCGATCCCGTCGTATCGGAGCACCCTGTCGATCGACGCCACGTAGAGCGATCCGTTCGCGAACGCGACGCCGGCAGGCTGATTCATCTTCTCGGCGACGATGCGGACGCGCCGCTTGCCGCCCTCGTCTGAGACCTCGTAGACGCGTCCGATGGCGCGGGTGCCGACGTAGATCTTGCCCTTCTGCCCGCGCGCCATCGCACGACCGCCCGGCAGGCCATGCGCCCACAGCTCAGCCTTGAAGCCCTCGGGAAGCTTGATGGTGTCGAGCGGGATTTCGCCCGGTGGCGTCTCGGTCATCTTTCCCGGGTGGGGAGCGAGCTTCGAATCGGCCATCTCTGGCGGCCTGCCCTGCTGCCAGATCGGCGGGGGCGCCGGCTTGTCCTGCGCGTACGACGAGGCGAACGTTGCGAGACACGCAACCGCGACGAGAGTCTTCATGGATTCCCCCTGCCCTGCTGCTCACGACCGTCCAAAGCCGTTGCGCATTATCCACCATCACCACGTCGACCGGCTAGGATGCGCGAGATGCCGTCCCCCATCGAGGACTATGCGATCATCGCCGACTGCCGGAGCACCGCGCTGGTCGCGAAGGATGGCTCGATCGACTGGCTGTGCCTGCCGCGCTTCGACTCGGACGCGTGCTTCGCCGCGCTGCTCGGCTCGCGCGAGCACGGGCGCTGGCAGATTGCGCCCGCCGGTTGCGTGCGTCGCGTCGGACGGCGGTATCGCGAAAGCACGCTCATCCTCGAAACCGAATACGAAACCGAGGAGGGCAGCGTCACCCTGGTCGACCTGATGCCCATCTCCGGCCAGGGAACGGACGTCGCGCGCATCGTCGTCGGGAACCGCGGTCGTGTCCCCATGCGGATGGAGCTCATCATCCGGTTCGGGTACGGCGCGATCGTGCCGTGGGTGCGCGCGATCGACGGCGGCATCGAGGCGATCGGGGGGCCCGACGTCCTCCGGCTCGTCACGCCCGTCGCCACGCACGGCGAGGGGCTCACCACCGTGGCGCGCTTCTCCGTGAGCCAAGGCGAGCGGATCCCCTTCGTGCTCACCTGGGCACCCTCGCACCTGCCCGATCCAGGTCACGTGGACGCGGAGCAGGCGCTCGCGGAAAGCGAGGCTGGCTGGAGGGAGTGGTCCGCCCGCTGCCAGGTGCAGGGGCCGTACCGCCCGATCGTCGAGCGCTCACTCATCACGCTCAAAGCGCTGACCTACGAGCCGACGGGCGGCATCGTCGCCGCCGCGACGACCTCCCTTCCGGAGGAGCTCGGCGGCGTGCGTAACTGGGACTACCGCATCTGCTGGCTGCGCGACGCCACCTTCACGCTCTACTCCCTCATGAGCGCAGGCTTCTCGACGGAAGCGCGCGAGTGGCGCGACTGGCTCCTCCGCGCGGTCGCGGGAGATCCGTCGCAGATCCAGATCATGTACGGGATCGCCGGCGAGCGGCGCCTGCCCGAGCTGACCCTCGACTGGCTGCCCGGGTACGAGGGCTCCCGGCCCGTCCGCGTCGGGAATGCGGCCTCGCGCCAGCTCCAGCTCGACGTCTACGGCGAGGTGATGGATGCGCTGCACCTCTCCCGGCGGGTCGGGCTCGCCCACGACGAGGCGAGCTGGGCGCTGCAGCGAACGCTGATGGAGTACCTGGAGACGATCTGGAACGAACCGGACGAGGGCATCTGGGAGGTGCGCGGGCCGCGGCGCCACTTCACGCACTCCAAGGTGATGGCGTGGGTGGCGATGGACCGCGCCGTCAAGGCGATCGAACAGTTCGGCAGGGAGGGTCCGCTCGACAGATGGCGCGCGCTGCGCGACCAGATCCACGAGTCGGTCTGCCGGCACGGATATGACGAGGAGCTGGGATCGTTCGTGCAGTCCTACGGCTCCAAGGAGCTGGACGCCAGCATGCTGCAGGTCCCGCTGGTCGGTTTTCTCCCGCAGGAGGATCCGCGCGTGCGGGGCACAGTGGCCGCCGTCGAGAAGCACCTCTTGCGCGAAGGCTTCGTCGATCGATACCAGACCCGCTCCGGCGTCGACGGGCTTCCCCCGGGCGAGGGAACCTTCCTTCCGTGCTCGTTCTGGCTGGCGGACAATTACGTCCTGCAGGGTCGCCGCGAGGAGGCCCGCGCCCTCTTCGAGCGGCTGGTCGGGCTGGCCAACGACGTCGGGCTGCTCTCGGAGGAGTACGATCGCGGATCGCACCGTCTGCTGGGCAACTTCCCCCAGGCGTTCTCCCACGTCTCGCTCGTCAACACCGCGCTGAACCTCTCGCGACCCGAAGGCCCTGCCCAGGACCGTCAGAAGCTGTGACCCCGCCGGCCACAGACGCGCCGGTTTCATCGACAACGCAGAGACCCGGTCGGCTCCGCGAAGCAGGTCAGCTCGTACCCGGTTTCGGCTGCGCGCCGGGCCATCTGATCTTCGGGGATCGCGCCGAAGCGGGCGCGCAGCGCGTAGTGGGCGACCTCGTGCAGCCCGGGCGCGAGCAGCACTTGTAGACCCAGCTCGTCGCCTCGCTCTCCTGGGGGGAGGGATGCGCGCGCGCGACCGACCGGATCGCCGAGCGCCGCGTTCAGTCCACCGTCGCGGATCAACCGAGGCACTCCAGCGCAGGGAGCGCCGGGCACCTCGATCGCGCGTTCCCCCTGGAGACCGAGGACCGAGAGCACCTCGGCGCTGCCGCCGCTCAGGCGCGACACCACCATGCACCCTCCTGAGTTCCTCAGGTGAGCGGCCAGATCGCCCGGGATGCGCGGCACGAGCACGCGAAGGCGGATCCCCTGCACGGCCTGAGCATCGACCGCGATCCGCGCGCGCGGTTGTTCGGGCGCGCTCTTCTGCGGAGCCGTCGCGGGATTCCGGGGCCGGGGCGGCCGAGCCGTCTCTACTGGAGCGGGCTGAGGCGCAGGGCGAGTTTCGTTCGGCATCGGCGGAGGCCGCGGAAGCTGGACCACGCGAATGCGTCGCACCTCCTGCTTCGGCGGCTCCGGCGCCCTCGGCTCCGGTCGCCGATCGCGACCCGCCCAGGGCAGGCCGGCGACGAGCGCCAGCACCGCGAGCGCCAGCCCCTCGAGAGACACCGACCGCCAGAGCCGCGGCGGACCGGTCAGCTCAATGGCGCGCGGGCTGCGCATCGACGCTCATTCCCACCACCAGCTCGGCGGCGCCCGCCGCCATCTCGGCGAGGCAGGCCTCCTGCGGCGCGCCCAGGTGGACGACCACCACCTTCCCGCGCGCTGCCTCGCGGCTCATCGCCTCGCCCGAGAGCAAGCGCGCGCCTCCCTCCGCGCAGCGCACGTCGAGACGTTGCTTGCTGCTCGGCGCCGCGATCGCTTGCTGCGAGGGCGGCTTCAGCCGCAAGAGGAGGAACTGTGCCGAGAGCAGTTGCGCGACCATGACCAGCGCGAGCAGCGCCAGCGCGAATTGCTTCTCGGCGAAGAGGCGGTAGATGAGCGACTCCATCTCCTCGAAGCCGCCGGAGCGTCCGGTTCGACTCGTCATCGCTCCTCCTTCTCCGCTGGCGTCGCGGCCACCGAGATCGCCTCGGGCGCTGCGACCGGCGCCTCGATCTCCTCCGCCCAGGCGGGCAACGCCAGCGAGGTGACGCGGCGGTCGAGCCGGCGCAATTCCCTGAGGTAGGCGTCGAGCCCGCGCAGCAGCACCGATCCGTGCAGCCCGTCAGGGAGCGGCGCTTGCAGGGGCCGCAGCGCAGCGACGAGCACCACCGGGCGTGCGTCCAGGCAAACCGCGATGCCGACGAGGGCCGAGTCGTCGTGAGGCGACGAGCCGGTCTTGCCTGCGAAGACGAGCTTCGGCCAGCGCCAGGCGAGCCAGCGCAACGTCCCGGCGCGCCGGTGCAGGGCGAGCAGCGCACCCGTGTCGCTCAAGGTGCAGGACCCGTCGGCGGCGAGCAGCTTGCGATGCAGGTATCCGCCGATCTGCTCGGCCGTCGCCCTCGAGGAATTGCCCAGCAGCGAGGTCGGGTCGTCGGGGAGCCGCTCCGCGGGGAGACCGGCCAGCTCTCGCCGCGCCCTCAGATACCGGAACAGCGCGATGCCCGCCGCGCTGTAGGAAAGCTCCGGCGCGACCTGGTCCGGCGCGACCGTCTCTCCGAGCTGCGCCAGAAGGCCACCGGCCAGGGCGCGGTCGGCCGGCGAATCGAGCGCCGCTCGCTCGCAGGAAGGCACCTCGGCGGCGATCTCGTGCAGCAGATCGGGCCGCCACCGCGAAAGGAGCGGCGGCAAGAGCAGCGCGTGGCGCACCGTCATGGAGTTGATCGAGCGCGCGACGGCTTCGTCGAAGGACATGGCCCGGGCGGGCGGCGTCACGTCGGCCGGGCAGTAGCTCGCGGGACTCGCTCCGCGCTGGGACTTGGTCGCCCAGATCCAGCGGACGCAACCACCCGGCGGCAGCATCCGCTCGCGCACCGTCCGCGGGCCGAGAGCCTCGACCGCCAGATCGAGCGCCTCCAGCTTCGCGACGGAGCCGTAGTTCACCGCCATCAGCGCCGACTCAGCCCCCGATCGCGCCAGCACCGCGCCGCCGGGACCCAGCGCGGCGAAGGCCGCGCGCACGCCGGTGCCGGGGAACTCCCGCCACAGCGCCTCGGAGAGGCCGTCGCGGAACCGGTCGATCGCCGCGACCAGGTCGAGGTCGGCCGAGTCGCTGGCGCCGCTCGCCACCCGCTCGATCCATCCGTCGACGAAGCCGAAGGCGGACGAGGAATCCAGGCCCTCGTCGAGGTAGGAGCGCACGTTCGCGTCCCAGAACCCCTGCTGGACGAGCCACTCGCGAGCCGAGGCGAGGCGCCGCGCCGAGAGCGCCGGGTGCGCGCGCAGCCACGGGACGCCGCGCGGCGCCGCGCCGAGCACGAGCTGGTCCTCGCGCGACAGGCGCCGGAGCGGCAACCCGAAAAGGGCGAGCGAGAGGCGCCCGAGGCCGTCAGCCGGCCGCCGGTCCCCCCCGAGAGTCGCGCCCGCGCTCAGGTTCAGATAGAGCCCGACCATCTCGTCCGGGGAGGCGCGCCGCACGAGCCAGGTGGCGAAGGACGCCTCGCTCAGCTTGTCGGCGATGGTGCCGCGCCGGCTTTCGCGCAGGTAGAGCTTCGCGAGCTGCTGCGGGATCGTCGATCCGCCCTCCGGAACGCCGCGCAGGTTGCGCACGATCGCCCGCGCGAATCCCGTCGGGCTGATCGGCGGCAACCAGCCCGGCCGGGTGAACACGCTGCGATCCTCGTAGCCGGCGGCCGCCGCGGAGACGAGCGCGGACCCGCGCAGCTCCGGCGGCGCAGCGCGGTACTGGTCGAGGTCCTCCCGGAAGAGCGCCGCCGCCCGATGGACCTTCTCGCCGGAGAGCGAAAGCGGCGCGAGGAGCTCCGCCGCCGCGGCCGCGGCGGCTGCGCCGAGCGCGCCCGCGACCAGGCAGCGTCCCCACACGGGGAAGGTCGCCCACGCGCGCCGGAGCGGCATCATCGCGCCAGTCCCATCCGCTTCAAGACTTCGAGCGTCTCCGCCGGCGTATACAGCGCGAGCATCGGATCGCGCGCCTCGCCACGATCGTCGAGCAGCGTGAAGTGCAGGTGCGGCCCGGTGGAGTGCCCGGTGCTGCCCACCTCGCCGACGACGCCCATCGCGGGCACGCGAAGGCCCAGGGCGATGCCGAGCCTGCGCGGATCCGAGCGCAAGTGGCAGTAGACCGTCCGCCAGGAGTTCTCGTGCTCGACGGTCACGTACCATCCGCAAGCCCGCGCCCGCCCCGTGTCCGCCACGCGACCTTCGCGCGCCGCGACCACCAGCGAGCCGCGCGGCGCCACCAGATCGACGCCGCGGTGCAAGGCGCGCCGGCCGTGCATCTTTCGCATCCCGAACTTCGACGAGACGCGATCGAAGCTTCGCACGTCGAGGGGAAAGAGGAGCCACGGCGTGCGCGCCGTGCGCGCCTGCGCGCCTTGGCGAACAGGGACGAGCAGGGACAGCGCCGCCGCGAGAAGGACCGTGCGCACGAGCCGTGAGCAAAAAAGCCGCTGCCCTGCCCTGGCCAGCCGGCTTTTTTGCTTGCCAGGCGGTCATGCCACGGAGACCGCGATGAGCTTCATCTCGAGATTCTGGCGCTACTCGCTGGACACCTACGGCGGCGCCCCTCTCTTGCTCACCGTCACGCTCATCCAGCTCGCGCTGCTCGCGTGGGTGATCGAAGAGGGCGTGCGAGCCCGCGCCGAGCGCAACGCTCCCGGACTGTCGGCCGACGCGCGCCGGACCCGCGCCGCGCACCGCGCCGAGCTCTGGCAGAAGCACGTCCGCCCGATGGCGCTCACGATGATGCTGCTCGGACCTGGCCTGGGCCTGGGCATGAGCACGCTGCTGGGCGCCCTCGGGATGGGCGCCCTGGGCGACGCCATGGGGACGCAGGCCGCCGCGGACGCCCTCGCCTCCACGATGGCGCAGGCGTACCGCGAGATCAGCTACGCATACTTCCTGATGGTCGGCGGCACCTTCCCGATGCTGCTCGGCCCGGTCATCGTGCTGGCGGCGCGGCGCCTCGACGAGGACGGCCACGACGCGCGCGGCGGCGAGCCCGACGAGGTCCTCTTGCACACGCTGAAGAGCCTGCTCGCCGTCAGCGAGGCGCAGTCGAGCCGCGCCCAGCAGGATGCGGCGCGCACGCACGCGCTGCTCGAGCAGACGGCAACCCTTCTGGCACGGAGGATCGCGGCATGACACCCGACGAGATCGCGGCCGTTCTGCGGCACCAAAGGGCGCGCGGACCGCTGCCGTCGTCCGCCGAAGGCCTCTCCGCGTGGATCGCGGCGCTGCAGCACCAGCTGCCGCCGGTCGCCGTGGAGCTGCAGTCGCAATGGAACGCGATCTCTCGCCTGCGCGCCGCCGGACTCGTCGTCGAGGAGGCGGAGGGGAAGGCCATCCTGCGTTTCCCGCCGGACGGCGATGCGCTCGACCGCACCTTCGCGCTGCTCGGACTGCCGCCCATCGAAGGAGGTGGAGCCGCGGCACTGCTGTCTGCCACGGAGCGGGCGGCGCACGCGGCCGGCTCCGCGCCCGCGGTGTCTCTCCCCCTCCGCGTCCACCCCGCGAAGGCCTGCGCGCTGGGCTGGTCGTCCGAGCTCTTCTCCTTGACGCTCCTCATCAGCAACGTCTCCTTGCGCGAGGAGGACGGCGCGCTGCTGACCAAGGATTCTGCCCCCGTCGTCGCGGTCTGCGCGGAATACGACCGGCCACTCACCTCGCTGGACCCGCCCGGCGTCGCCAGCTACCGCCTCGACGAAGCGAGGGCCCAAGGCGTGCCCACGCTGCGGCTCTCCGGAGGATGGTTCCGCCCTCCCTTGCGTCTCGAGCCCACCACGCGAAATGCGCGCATTCCCGCCCGTCGGTCGGAGGCGCTGGCGCGGGCCGAGCGGTTCCTCGACGAGCTCGACGAGGCCTGGCAGCGGCGCCTCGGCTCGGTGCTGGAGGTTGCCTGGCCCGTCTATCGGCCCGCGCGCGCCGGTCCGCTGCTCGACGCGGTCGTCGGCCGGCCCCTCCCCGAGATGGAGCTTCGCTGACTGCTTTTTTGCTTGTCCCGAATCAGGAGGACCACGCCATGTCCAACCGCACCCTGCTCCTCGCGATCGCCGCCTCCGCGCTGGCGAGCTGCGCGCACGAAGAGGTGGCACCCCAGCTTGCCGACCGCGACTGGACCCAAGGCCTGGACGGAAACCTCGCTCCGCAGATCGCCCCGCTAGGCCCGCTCGAGTCCGATCAGGGCGCCTACGATCTGGTCCGCCGGCGGGAGCGCGAGCGCGCGCTGGGATCCAAGATGACCGGCGTGCAGCTCGACGAGATCATCGCCGCGTCGAGCCAGGTCCTCGCCTCGGCGCTGGCGCTGCCGCTCTTCAAGGCCGGCGTCTACCTTGGCCAGCCGCGGCTGCTCGAAAAAGGCTGCGTGGCGGCCCGGCGAGTGACCCATTCGGCCCTGCGGGCCGCCAGCAACGTCGATGCCGTGCTGCAGGCCTGCGGGGCGCTCACGGGCGGGCGGAGCTCGTCGGACGCTTGCGGGGAGGCGCAGCAGAAGCTGCGCGACGCCTATGCGCTGCTCGCGGCAGAGAAGGGAAACGAAGCCGGCCACATGGCCGCCGACGCCGTCCGGCTCCTGCGCGACCGCTGCCCGAAGATGACCGCGCCGCTGCGCACGCCGGTCGATCCGAGCTCGCGCGGGTTCCTCATCGTCTGGGTGCTGCACGCGAACGAGGCGCCGCCCGCGACGTTCCTCGCCGGTGAGACCGCGCCGGCAACGGCCGAGGCCATCAACGAAGGCTTCCTCCGCGGCGTCCAGGCGCTGCGCACCGTCGCGCAAAACCTCTGAACCTCGAGGAGACCCCCATGTCGACCGACCGTCCCGAATTCCGTCCCATCGAGACTGCTCCAGCGCGGCGCGCCTGGCCCTATGCCCTGCTCGGCGTGCTGGTGGTGGCCGCTGCTGTCTGGTTGGTGCACCGCAACGTCGCGAGCGCGGAGGCGCCGCGCCTGGCGCTCGGCAACGTTGCGCCGAAGATCGATTCCAAGACCGCGGCGAGCGCCGTCGCCGCGACAGAAACGGCCAAACCTGCAGCCGCCAAGGCGGAGGCCGACAAGACCGCGCAGAGCAGGCCGCAGGACGGACCGAACGTGCTCGGCAGCGCGGTGGCGGCGGCGGGAAAGCTGGCGATGGTCGCGAAGACCGAGCTGGATCGCGAGCTCGCGCGCACCAAGGGCGCGCAGAAGCAGGCCGCGGCCTACAAGAAGCAGATCGACGACCTCCAGAAGCAGCTCACCGAGGCGCGCGCCCAGGTCGCGGCGTTGCAGCGGGCGCAAAAGCCGCCGCCACCCTCGGACCAGGAGCAGATCCTCCAGATGCTCGCCCCCGTGCTGCGCAGCGACCGCGACGGCCGGCCCTGACAGGAGCTTCCCATGGACCACATCCGCTCGTTCCTCGTTTTCGCAGCCGCCACCCTCCTCGCGTCCAACGCACACGCGGAGGAGTTCGCGCCGATCAAGGCATCCGAGTCGGTCACCTATCCCTTGCCGCCGGTGCCCTTCCCCGCCGTGCCCGACGGCAAGTGGGCGGAGACCGAGGACAGCCCCGCGCTCCGCGTGAGCCGCGCCTGGGTGAAGCTCGGCCAGGCCGCGGGCGTCGAGCGCAGCGAGGCGACGCACCGGCTGCACCAGGCGTGGAAATCGGAAGTGGCGAGGAGCGGCCAGGGCAGCCGGGCGGCGCAGACCGCGCACGCGCGGTTCCTCGCCGCGTACAAGAAGGACCTCGACCAGGCCCGCGGGATCTACGAGGGCGTCCTGCGCGACGTGGATTCGCTCGACGGTGAGAACGGGGGGAGCGGGACCGCGGGCGCGGATCCAGCCACGGGCGGGCTGGCGCGCGAAGCGGAGGAACAGATCCGCGCCGCCGACCGCGACGACCGGCTGACCAACTCGGCCTGCTTCCTCTCGCCCGACACCTGCCAGCAGAACGATCCCGCCGACAAGGCGTTGCAGGACGAGATCTCCTCGCTGCTGAACGGCACGCTGGTCGCGGGGGGGCCCGACGGCGGGCTGAGCGTGTACTCTCTCCGGCGCAAGGCGAGCCTGCTCGCGCTCCGTGCGAGGGTGATGGCCGCCGTCACGCAGCGCGCGGCCGCGCGGCTGGCGACCGACGTGGCCACCCAGCAGGACGGGCAGGGATCTCCGCGATCGCTCCCCTCGCCGGTGGCGCAGGTCTCGACGGCCTCTTCGCGCCGCTCGACGCCGGCAGCCGATCCGTATCGATGACGCCGCGCGCGCTCGTCCTCGCGGCCGCCTTCGCCTTCGTCGGGCGACTCGCGGCCGCTGCGCAGGCCGACTGCTCGACGCTGCGCGGTGCGCAGGCCCCGAACGATCCACGCCTGCGCGAGTGGCTCCGGCGCCTGGTCCACGAAGTGGCGCGCAAGGAGGGCGTGGACCCCATCGCTCTCGAGGCGCTCGGCATGGTGGAGACCAAGCTTCGTCCCATGGTGGGGCGAGCGTGCGAGATCGGGCCCTTCCAGGTGATGCCCGCCTGGGCGGAGGTCTTCCGGCTGGACTCGGTCGCACTGCTGTGGGACCCGCGCATCAACGCCATCGCCGCGGCGCGCATCTACAAGGCGGCCTGGCAGCGCTGGGACCCGAGGTTCGCCAAGGCAGGACGGAATCGTGCCCTGCAAGCGGCGGGGTGGCGCGGGCATTCGCTCGATCGCGAAAGCTTCGCCGCGTTGGCCTACAATTGGGGGAGAGCGCCGCTGCAATTCGCGCGTGCAGGAGACCTTCGCGAGGTGGCGATCCCCGCGTCCAGCGCGGCGTATGCGGTGCGCTTCAACCAAGCGCTGCGGGAGGGGCGGCGCGCGGCAGCGGCAGGTCAGCGCGGCCGGGGATAGTGGCACTCCTCGAGCCCGATCGCGATCATCGCGAGCAGGTGCGAGACGGGCGTCGTCAGGCGGCCGTCCTTCGTCGCCTCGTCCACGAGTCCGGGCAGGTCTTCGAGCCGCTCGGGCAACCGTGAAGCGCTCAGCCAGACGTCGTCGCGGTAGCGGGGATCGAGGGGAGCGTCGAGGTCCGGGAGGCGCTCGTACGCCCTGCCCCCGTCCAGGTGATCGCGGAACAGCGCGCCGCGCACCGGCCGCCGCGCCGCCAGCTGCCGCGCCGCAAGAAGATCGGCCGCGGATGGCGGACTCGCGTGCACGAGCTGCACCGACGCAGGCGCCCGCGGCATGTCGGCGAGCGTGGCCGCATCCTGGGGCTCGGCGATCCGCGGAACGTGAACGGCGTGCGCACCGACCACCGCTCGCAGCGCCGCCGCCGCGGCTTTCCATTCTTCGAACGCGCGCTGCGCGGCGGACCCATGACCCGAGTCGACGAGTTGCACGAGCGGCACCGCCATGGGCTGGGTCGCCGGCGCGGGCAGATTGGCCGCGAGCAGGCGCGAAAGGATCCGGGGCCAGAGGACGCGCGCCTCGAAGAGATGCGCGCCGGCCCGCGCCGCCTGCTCGACGAGCGCCATCGCTTGCGGAGCCTCCACCTCGCGCAGCACCGCGCGGAAACCGTGGATCGGCGGCGGGCGGGGCCGCGCCTCGCGAGCGCGCAAGGGCAACCTGATGCGGCCGCGGTTCTTCCAGATCACCGGCTCCGCGGCGTGGGTGAACCTGTCGCCGCGGAAGTGGCAATGATCGTCGGCTTGGAGCGCCTGCGCCGCGACCGAGAGCCTCACCACCGGATCGCGGCTCCAGCCCGATTCGGACAGGCGCCAAAGGTTGCCCGCGCCCGAAGGCGGATTGGCGACCGCGCGGGAGTACTCCTCGTAGTCGGCGAGCCAGTCGTCGAGGACGATCGGGATCAGCCCGTCGCCGTCCTCGAGATGGAGCCGGCCGGCGGTTTCGAGATAATGGGTTCCGAGGGCGGCCTCCACGACCCAGAGCTGCCGCTGCTCCACCGCCGCGCGATCCGACTGGGAGTCGAGTCGCTGCAGCTCGGCGAAGAGCGGCTCGCCGAAGTACTTCCGGGCGGCTCCGGGAGCGGACGCCACCGCGGCGAGCTGCTGCTGCACGTCCAGCCGGGATCTCGCCACGGGCTCGAGGAGCTGCGGCAACGGCGCGTGGAAGCGGGGCAGCCGCGAGTCGCGCCCGCTTTCGATCCCGCGCACGATCCAGTCGGCGAACGCCAGCTCAGGATCGTTCCACCGCTCCCCGCCGCGCAGGCTCGAGGCGAGCAGGAGATGCAGCGCCTCGTGCCGCGCGATGCTCACCGCGTGCTCGACCGGCGTCTGCTCGCCGAGAGAGAGGCGGATGCAACCCGTCCCGAGGCTCGACGCCTCACCGTGCGTCAGCTCGCCGGGCGCGAGTGTCACTTCTACGACATCGTAAGGCCGCGCCGGCGCGTGCACGCGCAGCGCCTCCGCCAGGAGGGCCGGCGCGTCGGACAGCCCCTGCACCACGGCGGCGGTGATGGCTTGCGACAGCCGCCGCTCTCCCGGGACGAGGCGGACCGAGGGCTCTCCCTCGTCGAAGACGACCCGGAATCCGCCGCAACGGACCTCGGCCGCGGGCGGGCCCGCCGATCGGAGCGAGGGTTCTTCGAGTCGCATCTGGAAAGGCCCGCGGAGCACCACCGGATGTCCTAACCCCGCCGGCCGGGCGCGGCCAAGCCCCCGGCCACGATCACGCCCCGAATGCGCGGTCCGGTGAAAGGTTCGGGCGGCACAAGCGTTATGCTCCGGGGCGGCCGCTGGTGACCGCCGGGGGGCGGCGGCGGTCACCGGGCAGACGCGACAATTGGGGCTGGACAGCATGGAAGCGATGCCGCAGCTCGAGTCATGCCTGCGCCTCTCGTTCGAGGCCCGGGACGGCGAACGGCATTCCTCCGGCGTCCTGCTCTCCTCGTACTTCGTTCGCGCACCTACCCGCGGCCGCAGGCGCACGGAGCTCGATCCGTCCGTCCTCTTCCCTCCCGCGGTGCGCGCGCGCCTGGGCCCGGCTCCGGATCGCGTCATCGCGCTGGCCATGGATCCCACGACCTATCGGTCCTGCGCAGGTCCTCTTCCGGCGATCCCGATCGCCACCCGCGAATGGTTGGGCCAGGCGGCGCTCGCCCTGGGAAAGGGCGAGGGATTCGACCTGATGTGGTCCTTGCTCCGCGCCACTTCGGAGCTGGAGGCCGTGGCGCAGCGGCTGCTCGGCTCGCGCACGCCGCGCGCGGTGGTCCGTCAAGTCCTGCATGGAGTGGACGCCCGCGGCTTGCGCGTGGAGCCGTTCGCGGCGTTGCTCGTTCGTGTGCTGAAGATTGCCCAGGCGGTGTACGGCGCCTTCCGGCACGCGGGCCTGCCCCACGAGGTCGCGTGGGCATCCGTGCAGGATCGCCTCTGGGCGCCGCACCCGACCGGCGAGCGCGCGGGGTCGGGCGCGCGCGCGATCGGCCCCTACCTCCCGAGCCTGGTCCAGGCGGCTTCGGGGAACGCGCGCAGGAGATTGCGCCGCAACGCCGAGGCAGGGCGCACGCGGGAGCACGCGCATGCGCTGCTGGCCCGCTTCGCCTCGGGACCCGGCGCGCGACTGTGGCCCTGGTCCGACGCCGCAGGCCGCTTGCTGCCGCAGGGCAACGGCGCGCTCTCGCCCGAGCTGGCCGGCTTCTGCTTCTTCGTCCTCCTCACGCACGCCGCGAGCAAGCGCCGCGCTCGCGGTGGCCCGTCGCGCGGCTTGTCGCCCTCGTTCGCAGAGGCCGGATTCGGCGCGGGCGAGTGGCTTCCCGATCGCACCGACGATCTGGCCGTCCGCCTCCTGGCGGCCGGAGAGGACGACTCGATCCCGCCCGGGGACCTGCTCGAGACGCTCTCGGTCCTCCTGCGCTCGACGCTCTCGCCGGCGCAGGGCGCGCATGAGGTGGCGCTCACGCTGCAGCGCCTGGGCGTGGATCTGGCGCAAGGCGAGGCGGAGGCGATGCTCGACCGCTCGCGGGCGCGACTGCCCGACCTGCTCCGCTGGCTCGAAGAAAACGGCCGCGACCTCCTGGAGACGGATTGACCCGCCCCTTGAGACTCGAGTCGATCCGCCCGGGCTTTCCGGAGCCCTCGGCTTGTCCGGACGGCGCCGAGATCCTCGAGCGATGGGAATTGCTCTTGCGCAGGGTGCCGCGACTACGCCCGTGGGTCGGAGAGATGCTCGGCCAGCAGCGCGTCCTCCTGGTGGCGCGGCTCGAGGGTCAACCTCCGCTGGTCATCGAGCGCACGCTCTGGCAGGAGCTCGCGCGCTGGCTGCGGGAATTCGAAGCGCTGCCGCAGTTCGCGGTCTCCGCGATCGCCACGACACTGCAGGACGAAGAGCGCGAGGTGCGCGCGCCGGCCGGCGCCGAGGACGCGCGAGCCATCGCCGACGCGGCATCCCACTCGCCCGAGCGGGCGGTGGGCGAGATGGAGGCGCTCCTCTCCGATGCGGCATTCGCGCTGGCCTTCCACTGCGTCGAGGTGCGCCTGCGGCCTCGCCTGGCCAGCGCGGTCGAGGCGGCGCCATGCATCTCCCGCGTTCCGGAGTCGGCCTGGTTCGGCCTTCTCCATTCCAGCGCGCCGGCCTGTCCGCTGCTGACGCCCGACGTCGCGGTCGCGCTGGTGTTGCGCGTGCTCAGCGCGGAGTGGATGACGCTGCCAGCCGAGGCGCGCCGGGCCGCGCTCCGGCTCTTCGGTGCACATGCTTCCGAGGTGCGTGGCTCGGCCCAGCTGGACCGGCTCTGCCGGTCGTTGCCGCCTGCCTGGAGCCTGCTCCCGGAGAGCGCGCCCGACTTCGTCGCCGCCTCGACCCAGGCCCGGCTCGCGCTCCGGGATGCCTGGCGGCTCTGCAACCGGATCGCCACTTCGGTCACTTCCGGAAAGCGGGGCCCGCTGCGGGGCGGATTTGCGCTCATCGAGGTCGACGGCGCGGCTCCCGCAGGGCCCGAAGAGCTGGAGGAGCTCTCAGAAACTGCGAGGAAATACGTGGGAATGGCCGGTTTCCGGCGGCTGCTGGCGTTGCTCCAGTGAACAGCGGTTTTTTTGCTTCACCAAGAGGAACGCACAGCGAGGTGATCATGGTGGCGCTCGACGTCGCAGCGACCTGGACGAGGATCCTCTCCGTCACCGCCGGAGCGGCGGCGGCGATCGGGGCCCCAGGGCCCGCCACGCGCGTCCGTGGAAAGGCGGCGCTGAGCTGGATCGAGGGGCCGTGGCTCGCGATCATCGACTTCCAGGGCGTGAAGCGATGCGAGCGCGAGGTGCTCGACCCATGGCTGTCGCAACACGCGGAACCGCTGCTGCTCGTCCGCCACCTGCTGCTCGCGAAGCCGGTTTCCGACGAGGTGTTCATCGATCTGACTTCTCAGGCGCGAGAAGCGATGCCCGAAGGCTGGCGGGACGCGCCACGGCCGGTGCTCATCCTGGCCCCGGCAGCGCGTACCGCGCCCGAGCGCCGGCGCGAATACCTCGATGCGTTGTCGCAGCTCCGCATCCCCCTCCTCGCGGGAGGCAGCGAGCTGTGGGGCATCCGCGAGTTCGACGTCGAGCTTCTCGTCGCCCTGGCTCAGCTCGCGAACCCCGCCGAGCGCGCCGCGTTCCGCGCGGCGCTCGACCCGAGCCAGACGCGGCTGTTCGATCAGCAGCTGCCGGCGGCGGAGGCGGCGGTGCTCGACGACCTGGTGGGCGCACGCGACGAGGAAGGCGCCGTCGCCGCGGACCTGGACGGCCTCTCGGCCCTCCACCCGGAGGCGCACCCGCTCGCGGTCTACTCCGCCGTGGAACGCGCGCACAACCGGCGCCGCGCCGAGAAAGAGCGCACGCAGTTCTCGGCTCGTACGGTGGCGGCACGGCTTTCCGCGCGCGGGTTCCCGGAGGCGGCGGACCCGTGCACGCCTGCCTTCGCCGAACGGGCGGATGCGCTCGCGCCGCTGCTCGCCGGTGACCTGCAACGACTCTTCGAGGCCAACCAGCTGCTCGGGTTCTGCGAGGAAGACTGACGGCCATGCTACCGAAGAGCGCCGCCGACCCGTCCGTGCCGCACCGGCGGCTCGTCGTCGCCGTGGCGCTCGACAAGGGTCCCGGCGAGGAGCTCGCGCGGGTCTCCTGGCGGCGCACGGTCTGGCGACTCGCGGTCGAGCCGCGCCAGCACCCGTGGACGCCAGCCTGGCGGCTGCGGCGCCGGGCTCCGCTCGCCGTCGTCGCCACGGCCGTGCTCCTCTTGCTCCTGCTCGCCGCCAGCGGATGCGCTTCCGTCCCGCGCCAGTCGATCCTCCGATCGGTGGTCGCGCCCATCCCCGCGAAAGCGGCGCGCTGCGAGACGCTGCTCGTGTCGCAGGAGGTGCAGATCCCTCCCTCCGGCGAGCTCTCCGACCTGCGCCTCACCGTCGAGGGGGTTCCGGAGGTGGCGGGGAAGCTGCGCGTGCTCGTCCGACGGCCGCGGTTCGCGAGCACGCTGGATTTCGACGCGGACCGCGGGCCGGAGTTCGACAAGGTCGTCGAGATCTCGCCGGGCGGCGGCCAGCGCCAGCTCACGATCGTTCTGGGACGTCCCTCCGGCGCGCCGGACGACTGGCCGCGGCGCTCGTGCCTTTCGTGCAGGGTGGACGTCGAGCTGAGTGGCTTGTTCAACGCCCGCGAAAGACTGGACGCGTTCTTCAGCCGCGCGATGGCGGAGACGGCGGCCAGCGAAAGCGCCTTCCGGCAGCAGGCGCAAGAGCGTGCCGAGCGCCCCGGCATCGCCCTGCGGCAACTCGCGGACGACCTCGCCTCGGAATCGAATCGGTGCGGGGTGCCAATGGGTCCGGCGCTCCTCGCCGTCCTCGGCGCCATCGAGCAGCTCGATGCCGCGCGCGCCGCCCTGTACGCCGGCGAAAGGCCGCAGCTGCCCGACGCCGCGGCCGTGCTGCGCTCGTGGGAGTCCGCGACAGCCGCGCTCGATGCGCTGCCCGTCGCGGCGGCGGCGGCCCGCGGAGCAGGATGGCCGGCTTCGTTGCGGCCACGGTCCGCGGGCCGGCTGCCGGCAAGCGCCGCCAATCTCGATCTCGCGGCGCAGCTCGCAGGATTGCCCGCCGACGACAAGCCGATCGCGGCGCAATGGGTCGCGCTGGCGATGGCTCCCGATCGCGCAGCGCTCGATCGACGGAAGGCAGCCTTGCCGCGCATCCGCGACCTCGCCGATGCCGAGGCACGGCTCGACTGGGTGAATCCGCGCCCGGAGCTTCCCGTGCGCATGCCCGGCGTGTCCCGTCAGGCGCTGCTGCGGGTGCGCGAGTGGCCCGCGCCGCCGGAAGGACGGCGTTGCATCGGACGGCTCGGAGCCGCTCCCGTGCGCGATCCCGACGAGGACGCGCGAGCAGTCGCGGCGCTGCTCGGCGAGGACGCCGGCCAGCGACGTCTCCTGGAGAGCGGGCAGGTCATCTCCGCGCTGCGGGCCCGGCTGCGCCGCTCGCGCGAGTTGCTCTGCGAGCCGGCATCCGCGGACGTCGCGTCCCTGTTTGCCGGGCTGGAGGACAAGGAGCTGGGCCTGGTGTCGGAGCGCCTCGAGAGCATCTACGCCGAGCTGGATGAGAAACCCGCGCATGACGAGATCGCGCGGGCCGTCTCCGCACGGACGGGCGAGCTGCTGTGCAAGCTCTTCGATCCGGAGACGATCCAGCGCCGCGTCAGATCCGTGACGGCGTACAAGATCTTCGTCGAAGGCGGCACGCACGTCCTCAGCTTTTCCCCGAGACCGCTGGTGTGCGGCGGTCAACCGCTCAGCGCTCGCGAGGTCCGCCAACGCCTGCGCGACGCGTATCGCGGGGCGCTCGACAGCCACGGTCTCACGAACCGCCTGTGCCCCGTGCGGGCCGGCAAGTGCCCCGAGGACATCGCCGCCTCCGTGCGCAAGCTCTTCTCGCTTCCGCACGGGGAGCTTGCCGCACCCGCACCGCAAGAGGGCCGTGCGCTGGATTTCCCGCCGCCCTTCGGGTTCAGCGAGAGCTGGGTGCAGAAGCTCGACCGGTGCGCGCGCGACGCCTGCGAGGCGCTCGAGCATCTGCGCAGCGAGGCGCCGGTGGGCCAGTTCGACGGGCCTGTCTGCGCGCCTCGCAGGGAAGGCGCAGAGGAGCCGCAGGAGGTGACCCTGGACAGACCGGAGGCGCCCAGCAGCGTGACCCTGTCGAGCTGCGATCCGAACGTGAGCGTCCGCGTGACGCTGCGGCGCAAGCCTCAGGCAGGCACACTGGTCGCCATCGCGAGCTCTCACCAGTTCCGCTACGGGAGCGAGAGCGTCAGCCGGCAGGGCCGGCATCCGCAGCTCGGCCGCATCTACGAGCGGGTCGCGGATCTGTCCGACCCCGGCGACGTCTCGCGCCGCGGCGAAGGCGAGTTCGACGTCGCTCTGACGCCCACGGTCGAGAACCAGGTCTTCTACTTCTTCAGCCTTCGACGGCGGGATTACTGAGGAGCTCTCGTTGCGCACGATCTTCGCCGCCTTGCTCGCGCTCGCGGGCGCCGTCACCTCCGGCGCGGCGTACGTGCGCAGCAACGGCCGCATCCGGCCCGCCTCGGAGTGGTCGCTGGCGGAGCGCCTCGGCGCGCTGCGCGTCGAGCGCACGTTGCCGGGAGCCGTGCGCAAGCAAGCCACGTTCGCCCTGCGGGGCGACCATGCGCTCTTCAAGGTGCGCGAGCCCACCGGGCCCGTCCTGCTCAAGTGCGGGCTGCGGGGCGGCGCCGACGTCACCGACGCGTTCCTCAGCTACGCGACCGGCGGGACGCCGGCCGGCTGCGAGATGCAGGCGGTCGACGAGGTGGGCGATCTGTTGATCTACGAGGTCAGCGGGCGCGTGACGCCGCTCTGCCCCGGCCAGTACGCCACGCTGACCGAGCAGCAGTTGCACGACGCCCTCTTCCTTCCCGCGCTGAAATCGATGCGTCGAGGCCCGCAGGGCGGTGGCGCGAGCGAATCGCCTGCCGCGGTGCTGCAACCGGGAAAGCTCGAGACGTGCACCGGGGGCGAGGCCAACTGCGCAATCAGCAAGGCGGCGAGCAAGACGCCCTCCTCGATCGCGCCGGCAGCGTGCGGTGCGGTGCCGATGAGCATCCACCTGAGCACGCTCGTCAGCGAGGCCGTCACCACAACGACGGCGTCCCGCTTCATCGATGCGCAGCCGTGGAACGCCGCCACCCTCTCCTCGACCGGCAGCGCGGAGACGGCGAACGATCTGCGCGCGTTCTTCGATCGGCATCCGCGCGGGCTCTGCCTGTACATCCGGGGGATCGACGTGGAGCGCCCGCGCGATGCGGAGATGGCTGCGCAGAGCCTCGCCTTCCCGGTGTTCGCGCCTTTCGATCCACGTGCATCGAAGCGCGCCACGCCGCTCTTGCGCACGCTGCAGCGGGCGTCCTTCGACGACGAGGCGATGGCGAGCGTGTTCGCCCGCTGCGATCTGGCAGGCGAGCGCGCCTGCAGGCTGAAGCGCGAACGCATCGCCGCCCAGCTCCGGTCCTCGCTGGGGAAGCTGGACCCCGGTCTCGCGAATCTCGCCGCCGACGAGATTCCCTACCACGTGGGCGCGTCGGGGACGTTCCACCTCGCGGACTACGATTCGCTCCACGTCTCGCTGGAGAGCTCCGCGGAAGTGCACAAGGCGAAGGGCGCCCGCTCGCGGCTGATGATCCGGTATCAGCCGCTGTGGCCCGAGT
>VBKO01000552.1 GCA_005888115.1 Deltaproteobacteria bacterium | reverse complement strand
CGCGGCGGAAGCGTGGGCCTTCCGCACCCGGGTCGAGCGCGAGGCGGCCGACAGGTTCACCCGGCTGGCGACGGCGATCTCGCGTTTCGACGCGGCATCGCCCCTGCCCGTGATGATGCAGCGCGCCGTCGAGGACGAGCAGCGGCATGCGGCGTTATGCGCCGGGCTTGCCGCGATCTACGGGACAGCGGCGACCGGGCTCGCGAAAGACGTGCCGATCGCGCCGCGAGCTTCGGGCGATCGCCAGGGACGAAGTCGCTCACGGCAGGATGGGCTGGGCACACCTGGCCCGCGAAGCGGCCCGGTACGACGTTTCGTTTCTCTCCTCATGGGTTCCGGCGATGCTCTCCGGCACGGTCGAGGAGACCCTGTTCCCGGAGGCGCCGCCAGACGATCGGGATCTCCTGCGTCACGGCGTCCTGCCGCCAGCGCGGAAGAGGGCGATCTTCGCGCGCACGCTGGAGGAAGTGGTCATGCCGGGACTGGAGAAGTTCGGCATCGACGGCGCTCCGGCGCGCGCCTGGCTCTCCGCGCGCATCCGCTGATCGTTCCCTGCGCAGATGTCCGAACGGGAGCAGTCCTGCGCACAATCGGCGGCGGAGCGAGATTGGCGGTGTTAGCGTCTGCCGCGTGCGTCCAGCCCCGTCGACGCTCGACCGGATGCTGAAGCCGCTGCATCGCTGGATCTGGGCGGACGCCCGGCGCCGCGGCCGCAAGTTGCTCCGGTTCGCGGACACCGAGGCCGACGGCGGCCGCGATCTGGCGCGCGCGGCCGAATTGACGCATGACGCCATCTTGCGGAGGCTCTTCTTCCGCCACGCGGGAGACGAGCAGCGGCACGCCGATCTGTTCGGGCACCGCGCCCGCGAGCTGCTGGCCGTGCAATCCGGCGCTCCGGCCTTCGAGGCGAACTGGCTTGCTCCCGGCGAACGTGGGCTCGACGATCTGCGGGTAGAGGAAGAAGCCGATGAGACGCTCCTCGCATTTCTGCATCTCTCCGAGCAAGCGGCGGCAGGCCGCTTCGCCGCTTATGCAGAGGTGCTCGACGCCGATCCGCAGACCCGAGAGCTTTTCGCCCGCGTTCTCGAAGACGAGGCGTTTCACATGACGTACACCCGCAAGCAGCTGGCGCGGCTCTCTCCTGACAAGCAGGGCCTTCGTCTCTGGCAGGCCCGCGCAGCCAGGCTCTGGAGCGCGTATCTGCGCCTCGCGGCGAGCATCGCCGCAATGCTCGGTCATCTTCTTCTGCTGCTGCA
>VBKO01000169.1 GCA_005888115.1 Deltaproteobacteria bacterium | reverse complement strand
GCTCGGGCGTGAGGACGCCGAAGGCGACCATGGCGACCGCGCCCGCCACGGCGCCGCCCGGTCGATCCAGCTTGAGGAACGGCAGCTCGGCCCCGGCGAGGAACAGGTACGTCGCGAGGAAGATGATCAGCGCGGCGATCAAGTCTGCAAGCCTGCTAAGCTCAGTCCCATGCAGCCTGTGTACCCCGACCTGCAGGGCCGTGCCGCGATCGTGACCGGCGCCTCCAGCGGCATCGGGCTCGGCATCGCTCGGGCCCTGCTCGGGCAGGGAATGCGCGTCGCGGTGCACTACCGAGGCGGGCGCGAAGCGGCGGAGGCGGTCTGCGCGGAGCATCCGGATCGCGCCTTCGCCACGCACGCGGACCTGGGGACCGAGCGCGGATGCGTGAACCTGGCGCGCGAGGCGATCGAGAGGCTCGGCGGAGCCGACGTCCTGGTCCACGCGGCGGGTATCTGGAATGCCGGCGCGATCGAGGAGATGGAGGCGGAGCGGCTGGAGGAGATGTTCCGCGTCAACGTCTTCAGCGCGTTCTACCTGGTGCGGGAGCTGGCCGCGGCGCTGCGCGCCTCGGGCCACGGCAGCATCGTGCTCATCGGCAGCACCGCCGGGCAGCGAGGCGAGCAGGAGCATTCGCACTACGCCGCATCGAAGGGCGCGCTGCAGTCGCTGGCGATGTCCTTGGCCGTCGAGCTGGCGCCGCGGATCCGCACCAACGTTGTCTCGCCGGGATGGATTCGTACCCCGATGGCCGAAGCGGCGCTGCGCACCATCGGTCCGCTGGTCGCCTCGACGCTGCCGAATCGGCGGCTGGGAGAGATCGACGACGTGGTGAACGCGGTCCTCTACCTCTCCTCCGACGCCTCGTCCCACCTCCTGGGCGAGAACCTCAGCGTCTCCGGCGGCGCCTTGCTGGTCGTGCCGCGCGGGCAGCTGCAGCCGCGATGAGGCTGGGCAAAGGCGAGCTGCGCGACCGCGCGCGGGAGGCCGCGGAGCAATACCGCCACTGCCTGCTGTGCGCGCACCGCTGCGGGGTCGATCGGACGGGCGGGCCGGCCGGGCGGTGCCACGAGGGCAGCTTGGTGTTCCTCGCCGGCGCGGGCCTGCACTTCGGCGAGGAGCCGCCGCTGGTCGGCACGCGCGGCTCGGGCCTGGTCCTGATCGCTGGATGCAACCTGGCCTGCGCCGGTTGCGAGACGGCGGAGTTCAGCCTCCTCCGGCGCGGTGTGACGGCCTTCGGCGAGGACCAGCTCGCCGCGCTGTTCCTGGATCTGCAGCGGCGCGGCGCGGCCAACCTGAATCTAGTGACGCCCACGCACGTGCTGCCCGCGCTGCTCGGGGGGCTGGCGCGCGCGGCGGAGCACGGGTTCGGCTTGCCCGTCGTCTGGAATTGCGGCGGCTACGAGAGCTTCGAGGCGCTGCGGCTCCTCGATGGCGTGGTCGACGTCTACCTCCCGGACGCCAAGTACGGCGATGACGCCGCCGCGCTCCGGCTGTCGGGCTGCGCGGGATACACCGCCGCGCTCGCGGAGTCTTTGCGCGAGATGCACCGCCAGGTCGGAGCGCTCCGGATCGGATCGGACGGCCTCGGCACTTGCGGCGTGCTCGTCCGTCACCTGGTGCTGCCCGGCGGGGTCGCCGCACCGCAAGAAGTGATGCGCCTCGTCGCCGCGATCTCTCCCGAGATCTGGGTGAACGTGCTCTCGCAATACCGGCCCGTCCACGAAGCGCAGCGATTTCCGATAGTTGCACGCACGGTCCGACCGGAGGAGGTCCGCGAGGCAATCGACGCGGCCACCGCGGCCGGCCTGCGGAACGTGCTGCTCGACGGTCAGCCAACGTCTCGACAAACGCAAGCCGCAAGCCGCAAGCCGCCAGTCGAAGCCTGCTAGAGTGCCACACCATGCGGCCCCCCGTGGAGCTCGGCGAGGCCACCGCGCCCTCCCTGCTGGACGGCGCCCTCGCTCTCGCGCTCGCCACCGGCGCGCCGCTGCGGCTGGTCGGCCCGCTCAACGGAGCGGATGCCGCGCTGGTGATGGCCGCGGCGCGCATCGGCGACGCCGCCACGGCCGAGGCGACGCGCGCCGCGCTCGGGCGCACCGGACCGGTCGAGCTGACGCTCGGCCATGCGCGCGCCGGCGTGCACGTGCTGGACCTGCGCGAGGATGGCGCCGTGCCGCGCGCCATCTGGGCCCTC
Source organism: Deltaproteobacteria bacterium (assembly GCA_005888115.1). GTDB lineage: Bacteria > Myxococcota > Myxococcia > Myxococcales > 40CM-4-68-19 > VBKO01. The sequence goes on along the minus strand of VBKO01000169.1, from coordinate 4,859 downwards.
GCCTGGCCACTGGCGCTGCTCGGCAGGCCCAGCGAGCTGCGCCTCTCGGGCCCCAACCATTGCGAGGGACAGGCGACGTTCCACGACCTGCGGCTGGGCTGGGTGCCTCTCGCCGCGCGGTTCGGCCTCAAGGTGTCGCTCGAGCTGCCGCTCGCGGGGTTCGACGGAGAGAACGGCGAGGTGATCGCCTCGCTCGATCCCGCGCCGGCGCTCACTCCCCTGCAGCTCGTCCACCGCGGGATCCTGCGCCAGGTGAGCCTGGTGGCGGCGACCGCGCAGGGCCGCGACGACGACCCGCTGCGCGCCGCGCAGGCCGCCGCCCGCAAGCTGCGCGCACACGGCGTGATCGCCGAGCCCGAGCGCGTGCCGCTCCCCCATCCGCAGGGCTCCCGAGGTGGGCGCTGGGCGCTCACCGCCGTGGCGGAGTTCGAGGACTCCATCTTCACCGCCTCGGCTCTCGGGGCCCGCCGTGAGCGACCGGAGCTGCTCGGTCCGCAGCCGAAGAGCCCGCCCGAAGAAGCGGGCGATCGGGTCGCGGAACGGCTCGGGCGGTTCCTCGCGGCGGGCGGAGCGCTGGACGGCCGCATGGCGGAACGCCTGCTGGTGCCGGCCATCCTCTGCGCCGCGGGTCTCGGGGCCCGCGCCGGCACGGCGCCGACCTGCCACTTCACCACCAGCAACGTCACCGAGGGGCTCGTCTCGCTCGCCACGCTGGCGAGACGCATGCTGCCGGTGAAGGCGGTGGTGGATGGCGCGGTGGGCGAGGAGGGCGTGGTGGTGGTGGCGCCGGCCGCATGATCGCCCTGCTCGTCGTCCTCTTTGCCGCCGGGCCGCGCTACGACCTGGTGATCTCCGGGGGCCGGTTGATCGACGGCACCGGCGCGCCGTGGGTGCGCGCGGACGTCGGCATCCGCGGCGACCGCATCGCCGCCATCGGCGATCTTTCGCAAGCGCAGGCGAAGCAGCGCATCGACGCGCAGGGACTCGCGGTCGCCCCGGGGTTCATCGATCTGCTCGGGCAGAGCGAGCTGAGCGTCCTGGTCGACCCGCGCGCGGAATCGAAGATCCGGCAGGGCATCACCAGCGAGCTGACCGGCGAGGGCATCTCGCCGGCGCCGATGAACGACGCCTGGGTGCACGAGAAGGAAGACTGGCTGCGCAAGTATCGCCTGAAGATCGATTGGACGGACCTGCGCGGCTATCTCCAGCGGCTGCGCCTCGCGCGGCCGGCGATCAACGTGGGCGTCATGGTGGGCGCGGCGCAGGTGCGGGGCGTCGTGCTCGGCTTCGACGACGTGCAACCCGACGCGCAGCAGCTCGCGCGGATGCAGCGGCTCGTGGAAGAAGCGATGGAGCAGGGTGCGCTGGGGCTCTCGAGCGGGCTCATCTACCAGCCGGGCTCGTTCGCCAAGACGGCCGAGCTGATCGCGCTCGCCCAGGCGGCTGCGAAGCACGGCGGATTCTACGCGACGCATTTGCGCAGCGAGGGCTCCAGGATCTTCGAGGCGCTCGACGAGGCGTTCGCCATCGCCCGCGCGGCAGCGATCCCGGTGGAGATCTGGCACCTGAAGGTCGGGCGCTCGCACTGGGGCCACATGCACGAGGTGACGGCGCGGATCGAGCGGGCGCGCGCGAGCGGCATCGACGTGACCGCCGACGCCTATCCCTACATCGCCTCGGCGAACGGCCTGCACGCCTCGTTGCCCGAGTGGGTCAACGCGGGCGGCGTGGACGACATGGTCGCGCGGCTCCGCGACCCGGCCCTGCGCGATCGCATCGCCAAGGAGACGGGGAGGGACCTCGATGCGGACGCGATCCTGCTGGTCTCCTGCGTCGATCCGGAGCTGAAGAGGTACATGGGCAAGCGCCTCTCCGAGGTGGCCCGCGAGATGAATCTCTCGCCGGAGCTGGCGCTCATGCAACTGGTGGCGCAGGACCGCGGCAAGGTGGGCGTCGCCCGGTTCACCATGAAAGAGGAGGACGTGCAGACCGCGCTCCAGAAGCCCTGGGTCGCGCTGGACACCGACTACGGGGCGCGCGCGGTGGACGGTCCGTTCGGCGGCGAGGGGGCCCATCCGCGCGCGTTCGGCACCATGGCGAGGATCCTCGGTCACTACGTACGCGACGTGAAGCTGTTCACCGTGGAGGAGGCGGTGCGCAAGATCACCTCGCTGCCCGCCAGGCGGATGGGCGTCTGGGACCGCGGCGTGCTTCGTCCGGGAGCCTACGCCGACGTGGTCGTGTTCGATCCCGAGCACGTCGAGGACACCGCCACCTTCGAGCAGCCCCAGCAGTATCCGCGGGGGATAGAGACGGTAGTGGTCAACGGAAAGGTCGTGCTCCACCAAGGAAAGCGGACCGCGGAACGCCCCGGCAGGCCCCTGCTCCGCGCGCCTTGACACTGCCGGGCGGGGCAAGCATCTACTCCGGCGCTTCCTTCCGGAGGACACCTTGGTCAGCTCGGATGCCATCCTCGCCGCCCTGCAAGGGGTGAAGGACCCCTCGACCGGCCGCACGTTGGGCGAGCTGGGGATGGTGAAGAACGTCGACATGCTGGAGGGCAACGCGGTGCGCGTCCGCCTGGAGCTCCCCACGCCCGCCTCGCCCCACAAGCCGCGGCTGGAAGAAGCCGTGCGCGCGGTGCTCTCGCCGCAGCAACTCTCGCGGGTCGAGGTGGCTTTCACCGCCGACGTGCGGCGGGCGCCCGGGCGGGGCGGCACCGACCTGGTGCCTGGCGTGCGCAACGTGATCCTGGTGGGCAGCGGCAAGGGCGGGGTGGGCAAGAGCACCGTCTCGGTGAACCTGGCGGTTGCGCTGGCGCAGCTGGGATGTCGGGTGGGCCTGCTCGATGCGGACATCTACGGGCCCAGCATCCCCCTGATGATGGGCCTGTTCGGCGCACGCCCCAGCTCCTCCGACGGAAAGAGCGTCGAGCCGCTCGCCGCGCACGGCGTGAAGGTCATCTCCATCGGATTCTTCGTCGATCCGGATCAAGCGATGATCTGGCGCGGCCCCATGCTGCACGGAGCTTTGGTGCAACTGCTCCGCGACGTGCGCTGGGGCGACCTCGACTACCTCATCCTCGACCTGCCGCCGGGCACCGGCGACGTTCAGCTGACCATCGCCCAACAAGTTTCGGTGTCGGGCGCGGTGGTGGTGACCACTCCGCAGGACGTGGCGCTCTCCGACGCGATCAAAGCGAAGACGATGTTCGACAAGGTCAGCATTCCCGTGCTCGGCTTCGTGGAGAACATGAGCGGCTTCGTCTGCCCGCACTGCGGCCAGGAGACGGACATCTTCTCCAAGGGAGGGGCGGAGGCGGCGGCGCGCAAGCTGGCGGTGCCGTTCCTCGGGCGGGTGCCGATCAACCTGGCGGTGCGCACGGGCGGCGACGAAGGCCGGCCGGTGGTCGCCGACAACCCGCAGCTGCCCGAGTCGCAGGCGCTGGTGCGCATCGCGCAGAACGTCGCCGACCGGGTGGCGATCGCCAACCTCCAGGCCGTGCCGAAGGGACACAAGCCGTTGGTGCAGCTCGGGAAGCGCAACTGACGGGGCGTTCCATGGCGCGGCCGAAGAACATCGTCGCTTCCGTGGAGGTCCCGGTCGAGGAGATGGGGCACGGGAAGAAGTTCGAGTCGCTGCGCCGGCGCCTCGGCGTGGCGGCCGGAGGCGAGAAGCTGGGCTGCAGCCTGTACGAGCTCCCGCCGGGAAAGGCGGCGTTCCCGTTCCATGCGCACCTCGCGAACGAGGAGGCGGTGTACGTCCTGCAAGGCGAAGGTGTCCTGCGGCTGGGCGAGGCGGAGCACGCCATCGGCGCCGGCGACTACATCATGCTCCGGGCCGGCGGCGAACCGCACCAGGTCGTGAACCGCTCCGGCGCGCCATTGCGCTACCTGGCGGTCTCCACCATGAATTATCCGGAGGTAGCGACGTACCCGGAGTCGCAGAAGCTCGGCATCTACGCGGATCCGACCCGGGCAGACCGGCGCCACGTCGTGGGGATCTACAGGCTGTCCTCGGCCGTCGATTACTGGGAGGGGGAAGAGTGAGAGAGGACGAGCCGCCCGAGGAGCAGGCCAAGGGGTTCGTGCCGGAGATCGTGCGCCGCGCCGTCCTGACCGGCGTGGGCGCGCTCTTCATGACCGAGGAGGGCATCCGGAACCTGGTCGGCGAGATGAAGCTGCCCAAGGACGCCCTGGCGTTCCTGGTGGCGCAGGCGGACAAGACACGCTCGGACGTGACCCGCATCGTGACCCAGGAGGTCCGCCGATTCCTGGAGAGCCAGACGCTGCGGCGGGAGATCTGGAAGCTCCTCACCAGCGTCACGCTGGAAGTGAACGCGACCGTTCAGCTGAAGCCGAGCGGCGAGCCGCACATCCGGGCGAAGGTCAAGCCGCGCAAGAAGGACGACAAGGAGGACGAGGGAGCGTGACGGGGCCCCGGCAACGGGGCGGAGTGCTCCTGCGGCTCGGGTTCTTCCTGCTCCTGGGCGGGGGATTGGTCCTCTGGTCCGAGCTGCGCAGGCCGCGCGATCTCCGCCTCGACCTGGACCTCACCTCTGCGCTGCCCGGCGAGATCGTGGAGGTGGACGTGACCGTCTCGCGCGACCGTCACGCGCTGCTCCGCTTCGACCAGAAGTACGGCAGCGCGGGCGCACCCGCCACGCTGCACCTCACCCTGCGCGCCCGGCCCGGTCCCGTCGAGGTGGACGTCATGCTGATCGATTCGCGCGGCACGGCGCGCCGTACCCGGGCGACGGTGGAATTGGGCAAGGACACGAGCGGGGCCGTCAAACCGGGGTAGATTCCGCCGCCGTCGCGGCGCCATCCCGTTCTCCAACCTGAAGGCGCGGGTGCGGC
>VBKO01000168.1 GCA_005888115.1 Deltaproteobacteria bacterium | reverse complement strand
CGACCGATGCGCGCGCTCGTTCCATGAACGCGCGACCGTACATTGCTCGCCACGTCTCCCTTTGGGACTCGGTGGCGGAGCAGATCCTGCGCCTGGCGGAACTTCTCATGACACGCGCGACTCGCGGTGAACTGGAACTTGAAGGTCTCCTCGGAGAGCGGTGCAATCGCGGCCCGTCGTTCATCGCGCCGCGGTGCTGGCGCGGTTGGCGGTACCAACGCGAGAGCAGGCGGCGAGTCGGGCGGCGCCACCGGGTCCGCAATCCCGAACGACAGTGTGGCTGACTCGGGCGCCGAATTGCGGCGATCCGGAAGCTTGCGCACAATCGTCGGGACCGGTGGCTGCGGTGATAGGCGCGCGACCAGTTCTTCGATCTCGCGCTTCGATTTACCGGCCGCCTCCGCCAACACCCTGTCCTGGTTCTCCGTGGTCAGGTGCGGCGCAAGCGAGCGCAGTCCGGCCAGGTGCACCTTCCCCGAGCGGAGCACGTCGAGAATCACCGGCATGCTCCGTGCCGCCCGGGCGATCGCTATCCGGTTGCAGGCGACGTCCTCGGAAAAACCGAGCTCGCCTAGGCAGTAGGCGAACATCGAGGAGAACGACCAATCGAGGTAGAGCTTCCGCTCCTCGATCTCGCCGAGATAGACGAGGAGCTGCGCCTCGACGCCGTGGGATCTGCGCACGAGTTCGTGCGTACCGTTGCGGAGGTCCGACGAGCTTAACGATTCGACAACGATTTGTGAGCTCATCATGCGTTCTGTCGTAGCACAGCGATTTTCGGAGGCCTCTGGAGGGCGCCACGTGCTCGATGGATGGCAGGCCGACCGGCGAGGAGAGCCTGGGCCAAACGGCCGCTCTTCACGCGTCTACAGCAGCTACACGGCCGTTGTTGCGAACGCTCGCAGCTGTCTGCGAAGCGCATGCTCCAAACCTGTCAATCGCAAACGACTCGCATACGTAACTTATCCGATGGGGACGACGCGCGCTCACGATCGTTTATCCGCCCCGGGGCGGGACGCAGCGCGTTAGTTTCGATAGAACGAAGGTGCTCAGGTCTTCGCGCTCGCCAGTTCGTCGCCCGCGCGGTGCGATCGAAACTCACCCTGAAAAGCAATCGAGATCGAGTCGGGTCGTGCTCGGACGACGAGGCTCGACGGAGCGCTGCGCCCGAGCGCCACGCTACGTGCTGCCGCTGGTCCAGAACCGGCAGATCGGCTTGAGCGAGCAGTCCGCGCAGCGGCGCGCGTCGCGGCGGGAGGCGCATTGGCCGCTGATGCCGAGGTGGCTGAGCGCAAAGTCGAACCGGACGGGGTCGTCTTCGTCGAGCGCGCGAAGCCGGCGCGTCACTTCTTCCGCCGTGCGCCACGAGAGGTCCTTGCGGCGGGTGAGCCCGATGAAGCGGCCGATCCGGTGCACGTGGGTGTCCAGCGGCACCACGAGCGCGCTGCGCGGGACGTCCCACAACCCGAAGTCGACGCCGTCGGGGCCGCGCACCATCCACCGCAGGAACAGGTTGAGGCGTTTGCACGCGCTCCCCCGCGCCGGATGCGGCAGGAGGTGCTTCAGCCGCCGCGTCGGACCGCGCTGGCCGAGCAGCGCAGTGAAATCGGCCGCGCACAGCTCGTCGACGAGATCGCCCAGCGCGATGCGCAACGATCCCGCCGCACGCCAGCGCGCCGCGAAGAACGCTCCCAGCGATCCGTGCGCGCGCACGATGCGGCCCGCGCCATGGAGGAGGCAGGCGACGTCGCGCGGCCCGGTCATCCGGTAGGCGAAATCCGCGCAGCGCCGCAGCAGCTCGGACGGCGCGGCGTCCCGCGCGGTCGTGCCCGGCGAGGGCCCCAGCGCGCGCAACAGCGCGGCGAGGCGCGGCTTGAACAGGTCGACGCGGCCATAGGCGAGCGCGGCGCAGAGCAGCCCGGCGACTTCCACGTCGAGCGGATCGGAATAGGCGTGCACCAGCTCGACCGGATCGCCCTGCACCCGCGCCGCGGCGTCGGTGCGCCGGAGCAGCTCCTCGAGCGCAGGCCCGACGAGGCCAGCGCGGCTCCAACGCGCAGAAGCGGCGCGCTTCACCGCGACAGCTCCTCCAGGATGTGCCCCAGCTCGGGCAGGATCAGCTTCTCGCACGCGAGGCGGACCGCCGCCGGGCTCCCGGGCATGGCGAAGACGAACAGCCCGCTGCCGAGCTGGCCCGCCAGCGCGCGCGACAGCATGGCCGCGCCGCCGATCTCCTCGTACGAGAGCATCCGGAACAGCTCGCCGAATCCCGGCAGGGGGCGGACCACGGCGCGCGAGATGGCCTCGAAGGTGGAATCGCGGCTGGAGAGTCCCGTGCCTCCGGTGACGAGGGCAAACTGGGCGCCGGAAGCGTGCGCGCGGTCCAGCTCGGCGGCGATGCGCTGGGGATCGTCGGGGACGATCGCCGAGCCGGTCACCGCGTGCCCGGCCGCCGCCAGCCGATCGCGCAGGATGCGCCCGCCCTCGTCGGTCGCCTCGGTGCGCGAGTCCGAGCACGTCACGACGTACACCCGTGCGCTGCGCGGCGCGCGCGCCTTGTGCTCGCCGGGCACCCGGCCGTGGACGCCGTGCCCGTGCCCGTGCCCGCCCTCGCCCTGGTGCCCCATCTCACTCCTCCAGTTCCAGCAGCACCCGCCCGTTCTCGACCCGCACGGGAAAAGCGTGCTGGTCCGAGCACAGCCGCGGGATGGTCACGTTGCGCCCGGTGCCCAGCTCGAAGCAATACTCGTGGCACGGGCACACCACCGCGCGCTTGCGGGCGTCGATCCAGCCTCCCGACAGCAGGCAGCCGGCGTGGTTGCACGAGTCGTCCATGGCGGTCACGCGCCCCCCCTGACAGGCGAGCAAGACCAGCCTTTCCCCGATCTCCAGCCCGCGCAGCTCGCCTTCCATGAGATCCGCCGGCCCTACGTCGATCCAACGCGCCACCTTTCATCGCCTACCATGAACTCGTTTGACCGGCGCGGGCTTTCCCACTACATGCAGACCCATGCGCATCGCCCCTCTCCTGGCGCTCGCCGCGCTCGCGGCGTGCTCCCACAACACCATCCCGGGTACCAACGTCCGCGACGACCCGCAGAACCGGGCCGTGCTGCAAGTCCTCGCGAACTACAAGGAAGCGATGGAGGCGCGGGACGCGAACGCGCTGATCTCGCTGGCGGCGCCCGGCTATTTCGACAAGGGCGATCCCGCCCGGCCGGGCGATGCGCACGACCTCGAGGGCCTGCGCAAGTCGGTGCCCCGCGACTTCAAGGGCGTGCGCGCGCTGAAGCTCGACATCGACATCCGGAACCTCAAGATCGAGGGCGACCGCGCACAGGTCGATTTCTTCGGAGTGATGCGCTACGCCGTCGCGGTCCCCAACGGCGAGAAGTGGTTCACCGAATCGGACGACCAGCGCATGAAGTTCGTCAAGGTGGATGGCGACTGGAAGATCAGCTCGGGGATGTAGCGCGCGGTCAGCCCGCGGCGGCGCGAACTTCCTTTTCCCCGAGACGCTCGACCGCGGAGAGCGCGGCGAGCGCGTCCGTCCGCCCCGACAGGAGGCAGCACGCGCCGTCCCGCGCCGCCGCGCACAAAAGCGCGGGGTACAGCGCATCGCGCTCCTCCGGATCGAGGCGCCGCAGGGCCTGGTAGCCGGAGAGCACGGCGCGCAACGCGGGAAGCTGCTCCGCGGCCGCCATCGCCCAGGCGCACGCAGCGCGCGCCACATCGAGCACCAGCGGGCCGCTGTGCGCCTCTCCCGAGGGGAGGACCACCGAGCAGCGATCGCCGATGTAGAGCGCCTGCTGCGGACCGAGCCGGCCGTGCGAGGCTCCCGCCGGCAGCGAGCAGAAGTCCGTCCGCAACGCCGGCCCGAGGACTTCCGCCTGGGCGCCCAGGGGCAAGCGGCCGGCCAGCTCGACGCAGCTCAGCGGCGCCGGGACCGATGCCGGATGGGCTTCGCCGAGCTGGTGGAGCCGTGCGAGGAGCCTTCCCATCTCCAGGAACTGCGGCGTGGTGGCCCGGTACGGATCCAGCGGTTCGCCCGAACCGACCGGGTAGCAGGCGGCCCCGGCGTGCTTTCCCTGGCCCTCTACCCTGGCGATGAACGCTCCGGACCGCGAGCGCCGGGGCCGCGGCGCCGGATAGCGCGATTCGGCCAGCAGATCGAAGAGGGTCGCCTCGAAGGCGACGGCGAGGGCGCCCTCGGCGCAGACGAGGAGGAACCCGCCCGCAGGGGCCTGGATGCGATACACCCATGGCCCCGGCGGTCCGCCGGAAAGCTCGTCCACGCGCTGCGGCGCGGCTGGCAGCTCGAACTCGAGCAGCGCCTGGGCCCGCAGCGTGGACGGGGAGGCCATCGGATCGACTTAGCACTTCGCGGACCGCCCCCGAAAGGGGACGGAAGCCTTTGCGTCGTCCCGTCGACCGATGGGCGGCGGCCGGGCGATCCGGGACGATGCGATCGATGGCACGGCTACTCGCCGCATTCCTTTCCTTCGCCGCGCTCGCCTGCGGTGGCGATCCCGCGAACGAGCACCCGGGCACCGCGGCCTACAGGCTGGCAGCCGTTGGCGAAACTGGCCTCGTGCTCCATCCCGGGGAGACCCGGACGGTCCGCGTCGTCCTGGCGCGGGACGAGGTCGGCGGCGTGGCAGGCGCGCTGGTCCACTTCGAGGTCGCTGGCGACGGCGGCGCCTTGACCTCGGGGTCCCACGACGTGGCGACCGGCGCGGGTGGGGTAGCGAGCCTCGCGCTGACCGCCGGCGCCCGCACCGGCAGCGCCGAGGTGATCGCCAACGCACCCGGGTTCGAGGCGCCGGAAGTGAGCTTCACGGTCGAGGTGGTCCCGGTGCGCAAGCTCCTGCGCATCGTGCCCGGTCCGGGCACGCTGGTGGACGAAGGCGGGCGGACGGCGTCCGTGCTGGTGTCCGCGTCCGGCTCGGCGCCGCTGCGGGTGCGCGAGATCGACGCCGACACCGGAGCGCCGATCGCCGGCGACGCGATCCTCTTCTCCGTGCCTGCCGGCGCGCGATCGACGTTGGGAAGCGCGGGAGGCAAGTCGGCGCGCGCCACCACCAACGCCGCGGGCGAGGCGCAGGCGTTCCTGCTCGCCGGGGCGGTGGAGCCGGGCTTCGAAGCAGCGGCCTTCTCCGCGGCCGGAGACGAGGGGGTCTACTTCGCCGTGACCGTCCTGGGCGAGCGGACCGGGAGCTGCGAGGTCGAGTGCCCGGCCGGGTACCAATGCGTGGACGGCGCCTGTGAGCCGGGAACGGTCCCCAAGGACCCGGCGCTGCCCGACGTCACCGGCACCTGGTACACCAAGCACGTCTTCGCCATCCGCGATTCGCTGCCGCCCGCGTTGCGCGAGGCGTTCGCCGGCATCCGCGCGCTCGACCAGTTCCTCTCCGGCCGCCTGGGCCTGCCGGCGTGGCTGCAGTCGGTGATCGATGCCCTCCTCGAGCAGTTCCTGCCGGGCTGGTTCTACGCGGTGGTGCGCCTCGGCGACGATCTGGGAACGTTGCTCAGCTTCCTGCGCGCCGAGGGCAGGATGAGGCTGTCTCCGGGCGCGGACCCCGCTCATCCGAGCGGCACGGAGGTGTGGAACAGCCTCGTCTTCTACTGGCTGCCGCTGTGCGGGGAGGAGATCGCGGGCGATCCGGCCGTCCCGCCCGACTGCGCGCGCCTCGACGTCGCGACGACCGATGCGGGCGATGCGTTCGCGTCGCGGCGGTGCAGGGGCGAGGTGCTCCCGGCCGTCTCCGTCCGCGCCGCGCCCTTTTCCGCGGCCGTCCTGGCGGTGCCCGGCTCCGCTCCTGCGCGCTACCAGCTCGCGGTCGAGCGCCGCCAGGTCGATGTGGACGTGGCGAATGCCGTCGTGTCGGCCATCGACGCCGCGCTATCGCTCGCCACCCCCTGGCAGTGCATCGCCGAGGCGACGGACTGCCGCGGCGGGCAGGAGTGCGTCGTCGATTGCGCGGGGATGGGCCGGTGGGTGGACGAATTCACCAGCGGAGTGCTCGGGGCTGGTCTGATCGAGAGAGCCTGCGCCGGCGCCGTCGGCCTTGCGGGCCGGACGGTTACGGAGGCGCTCGGGTCCATCCGGTTCAGGTCCAATCTCCTCGTGTTCGGCGGACGCGCGTCCATCGGCGGCGTCGGGGACGACGACTCGACCTGCCGCAGCGGCTCGAGCTGCGCGGGCCAGCTGGGCAACGACGGGTTCGACGGCGATCTGCGCCAGCGGCCGGCGGCGCGCGACGGATCCTGGACCGGCGCGTTCTTCGCCGATTCGCCCGGCGAGATGCCCGGATCGTGGGAAGCGAAGCGCGCCCATTTTCAATAGCAGCGCGCCCATTTTCAATAGCTTACAACTCGCGCCCCTGGATCGTCCGGCGGACGACGCATCGTGCGCCGCGCGTTTGACCGCGCCCTCGGGCGCGTGCGTCCCTTCGAAGCGTGGACCCAATCACTCATCCAGCCCCGAATTGGCGCTCGGCCGGCCTGAAGGTCGCCGTCGCCGCGCTCCTCGCCTCCGGCATCTACGCCGGCTACCGGCACTACGTGCAGATCCGCCACGAGGTCGCCGTGCTCATCGACGGGCCGGGCGGCCGGGGCGGCGGTGCGCGCTCGGAGATGGCCAAGGACACGCCTGCCGGGTGGCTGCGCGCGGAGAAGCTGCTCGAGGAGGTCCTGCGCATCCACGCGCGCAACGCGTTCGGCATCGTCGCGCTGGCGGACGTGGAGACCCAGCTCGTGGGCGCCGGCTACGCCGACCGGGCCAGGCGCGCCGAGGAGACCCGGGTCAAGGCGCACGCCAAGGGCCTTCCTTTCGCCGAGATGTTCGACGCGCACGCGCTGGCCATGCTGCAGGCGGGCAATGCCGCCGAGGCGGAGGCGTATGCGCGGGCCCTGCTCGAGAAGTACCCTGCCCTTCCCGCGGTGCCGCGCTTCCACGACCTGCTCGGGCGGGCGCAGCGCGCGCAAGGCAAGCTCGCCGAGGCGAAGGCGAGCTTCAAGCGCGCCCAGGATGCCGATTGGCGACAGCCGCGGTACGTGGCCGATTACGCCGAGGTCCTGCTCGACGAGGGAGACGCCGCAAGCGCCACCGCCGCGTTCGATCGGGCGCTGCAGGCACATTCGGGCCACCTGCGATCGCAGATCGGCAAGGCGCGGGCGCAGATCGCCCTGTTGCGGCAGGGGCGCGGCGACGGGAAGGCAGCGCGCGCGCTGCTCGACTCCGTGCTGCGGTCGCCCGAGCAGGAGCTGACACCCGAGCTGCGCGCGCGGGCGCTGGCGGCACGGGCGGAGGCGCGCCTCGCCGGGCAGGACGCCGTGGGCGCGGCGGAGGATTCCGCGGCGGCGCTGGCCTTGGCGCCTCGCCATCCCGCCGCGCTGCGCGCACGAGCGATGGTGGACGCGGCTGCGCGCAGGCCCGCCGCGGCACAGGCTGCAGCCGACCGCGCGATACCACTTCGCGCGCGCCCGGCTGCTCGCGCGCCAGGGCGACGCGACCGGAGCCCGCGCCGAAACCGCGAAGGCAGCCGCGCTGGATCCGGCGAACGCGCTGGCGTGGCAGGAGCAGGGCCTTCTGCTCGAGCAGCGCAAGGAAGCGCGCGCGACGCGCTGAGGGTTCACTTCGTCGGTCCACCCGGGATGGGTTGCGCCGCTTCCGCCGGTCCGAACAGGTCGTCCTCGCGCGCCAGCAGCTCCTTTGCTTCCGATGCGAGCTCCGCATCGCT
>VBKO01000167.1 GCA_005888115.1 Deltaproteobacteria bacterium | reverse complement strand
CCTCCTCGGGCGTGACCCTGTGCACGACCAGCGCCTTGCCCTGGATCGGTTCCCCGCCGGGGAGCTCGAGGACCACGTCCACCACGGCGTCCATCTCGGGAGGCTGCTCGGTGCGGATGAACAGCCCGCCGGCGCTGATGTTCGTCGCGTACTCGCGCCTGAAGTCGTCCACGCTGCCGAAGCGCACGGCGAAGCGCGCCGCGTAGCGGGGCATGGCGCGGCGGTCCATCGGCCGGGCCGGCTCCTCGACGATGCCCAGGGCGCGCGCGATGCGCGACTGCGCCATCTTGTCCGGCACGAAGTCGACCCAGAACCCCGTGCCGCTTTCCCGGCCGGTGCGCGGGCGCACGGTCGCGGCGACCTGCACGGGGTGATCGCCAGCCAGGTAGAACCGCAGGGTGATCCGCTCGCCGGGGCGCGGCGGCACCAGGCAGCGCACGAACGCGCAGTCCACACCGAGCGCGCCGGTGGTCGCCTGCAGGGCCTGGGCTCCGAGCGCGAACCGGACGGGCACGACGTAGGGACGGCTGGTCACTCCCGTACTGTCGGCGCCGCGAGCCAAACCTTGAGCCTCAGCCGCGGCTCAAGATGAACTCGATGGCCCGGTCGATGCGCTCCCGGAACTCGTCGCTCGAGTCGACGAACTGGACGCCCGCGCCCGGGGGCGTGTTGCGCACCTTGGCGTCCTGCGAAGAGACGCGGTGCACCACGAGCCCCTTGGCCTCGACGGGCTTGCCACCGTCGGGCAGCTCCATGGTCACGGTCACCACCGAGTGCAGCTCGGGCGGGTTCTCCGTGTGGACGAAGACGCCCCCGGCGCTGATGTTCGCCGCGTACTCGAGCACGAAGTCCTGCACGTTGCCGAACCGCACGCCGAAGCGTGCCTCGACGCGGGGAAAGGCGCGGCGCGGGTCGTCGAGCGGCCTGCGCGCGAGCGACATGGCGCCGATGGGCGTGGGCGGCCCGGACGCGGCGGCGCGCTCCCTTCGCTGCAGGAGACTGGCGATGAGGTCGCGCACCGACTGCGGCGGATCGACGAACTCGGCCCAGTACCCGCCCTCCGGGGCCGAGCGCCACTCGCGCACCACGGCCGCCGCTTCCTCGGCCTGCGGAGCGCCGGGCAGATACAGCTTGAGCGCGACCGCGGTGCCCGGCTTCGGAGGGCGCAGCGAGCAGACGAACACACCGTCCGGGCTCACTTCGCGCGTCGTGGTCTGCACCACCGTCGCGCCCGCAGCCACGCGGATGGGAAAGACGATCGGGGCTCGCATCGTGTCATTCTACAGAGACGCCGAGCGCGCGACGAGTATCCGGGCGCCGCACAGGGTCCTACCCGCGGCGGAGGATCGGCCCCCGGCGCAGCGAGGCCTTGCGCCGCCTTTGTCGGCCCGCTAGGTTCGGCCCCCCCTCCGGAGGCCGGCCCGTGGCCAAGCGCACTCCCCTCTACGAAGCACACCTGGCCGCGGGTGCCAGGATGATCGAGTTCGCCGGGTTCGACATGCCCGTGCAGTACAAGGGCCTGGTCGAGGAGCACCTCGCCGTGCGCGAGGGCGCCGGCATCTTCGACGTCAGCCACATGGGCGAGATCGTCCTCGAAGGCCCCCGCGCGCTGGAGGCCGCGCAGCGGCTGGTCACCAACGATCTGGCGAAGTGCAAGGACGGCCAGGCGCAGTACGCCGCGGTCTGCAACGAGCGCGGCGGGGTCATCGACGACGTCATCGTCTACCGCTTCTCCGCGCGCCGCCTGCTCGTCTGCGTCAACGCCACCGGACGTGAGAAGGACTTCGAGTGGATGCGCGCCCACGCGGGCGAGAGCGTCAAGCTCGAGCAGCAGAGCGACGAGTGGGCACAGGTCGCGGTGCAGGGGCCGCGGGCGCCGGAGCTGGTCGAGAAGCTGTGCAGCCGATCGGTGCTCGACGTGCCCTACTACCACTTCCGCGAGGGTACCGTGGCCGGCGTGCGCGGCTGCCTCATCGCGCGCACCGGTTACACGGGGGAAGACGGGTTCGAGGTCTTCTGCCCGCCGGACGGCGCGCGGCGCATCTGGGACGCTGTCCTTCAGGAGGGCGCGGTGCCCTGCGGCCTGGGCGCGCGAGACACGCTGCGCCTCGAAGCCGGCTACCGGCTGTACGGGAACGACATGGACGAGCAGCACACTCCGCTCGAGGCCGGGCTCGACTGGATCGTGAAGCTCCAGAAGAGCGGCGGGTTCATCGGAGCGGAGGCGCTCCGGGAGCAGAAGGCACGCGGACTCGAGCGCAAGCTGGTCGGGTTCAAGATGTCGGCGAAGCGGCACATCGCGCGGCACGGCTATCCGGTGCGGCCGCCCGGAGTGGAGAAGCACGTCGGCGAGGTGACGAGCGGCACGATGAGCCCCAGCTTGCAGCAGCCGATCGGGCTCGCGTACGTCCCCATCGAGATGACCCCGGTCGGGACCTGCTTCGAGGTGGAGATCCGGGAGCACGCCTTTCCCGCCGAGGCAGTGAAGACGCCCTTCGTCAGCAAGAAGACGCCTGCCGTGACCCAGAAGAGCTGAAAGAGGTCCGCACAATGGCCGACTATCCGGAAAATCTGAAATACACCAAGGAGCACGAGTGGAGCCGCATCAACGGCAAGAACGCCGTGATCGGCATCACCGAGTTCGCCAAGGACCAGCTCGGCGACGTCGTCTACCTCGAGCTGCCCGAGGTCGGGGCGGAGGTGAAGCGCGGCCAGCCCTTCGGCGTGGTGGAGAGCACCAAGGCAGTGAGCGAGCTGTTCGCGCCGCTCACCGGCAAGGTCACCAAGGTGAACCAGGAGCTGGTCGACGCGCCCGAGGGGGTCAACGAGAGCCCGCACGAGAAGGGGTGGATGATCGAGATCGAGATCTCGCAGCCCGACGAGGTTCCCCAGCTGCTCTCGGCCGCGCAGTACCAGGAGCTGCTGGCGGCCGAGGAGCGCTGAGTGGAGCGCCTGGATCTGCGGGGCCTTCTCTGCCCGCTGACCTGGGCGAAGACGAAGTACGCGCTGCAGAAGATGCGGCGCGGCGAGGAGCTCTTCGTGCTGCTCGATCACCGCCCCGCAGTGCCGGACATCCGCCGCAATGCCGAGGAGCTGGGACACGAAGTGCTGCTCACCCGCGAGCCCGAACCGGGCGTGTGGGAGATGCATCTGAGGCGGGGGTGACGCGCACCGTTTCGCTCTGGGCGCTGTTCGCGCTGGTCCTTCTGGCGTGCTGGTTGCTCGCCCGGCGACGCGCGATCGGCGCCGGACGGCTGCTCTCGGCGTGGGCGCTGTCGTCGGTCCTGCTGTGGGTCTGCGCGGGGCTTCTCGGTTACGCGGGCGCACGGGCGACCGCGAGCACTGATCCGCGGCGGGGCATCGGCGTCGGCATCGCGCTCGGAGCGCTCATCGGGGCGCCGTTCGGAATCGCGCTCTCCGAACGGATCATCCGCAAGACGTGGCCTCGCTGGACGGCGCTGGCGCTGGCCGCCCTCGTCCTCGCGATCGCCGTCGGCGCGTTCCTGCTCCTGCTCACGCGCGTGGGAGGGCCTGCGCAGCAGGCCGGCAGGTCGGTGTACGTGGTGTTCCCGCTGCTCGGCGCGGCCGCCGTGCTCGGGTGGCTCGTCACGGAGCGGGCATGATCGCGCTGCTCCTCCTCGCGGCAGCAGGAGCGCACGCGCGCTACGACGAGGCCGCGGCGCCGCGCGCCGCCGAGTTGCTGGCGCAGTCGGTCCGATTCGCCACCGTCGCGGGCAACGAGGCGGCTCACGCCGCGCAGAAGGATTGGCTGCTGCGTACCGCCGGCGCGCTCGGGCTCACTGCGCGCGACGCCGGCGCGGTGACCGAGATCGAGCTGCCGGGGCCTCCGGGCGCGCCGGTCCTCGGGCTCATGGTGCACGGCGACGTGCAGCCAGTGGACGAGAAGGCCTGGACTGTCCCTCCCTTCGCCGGCGTGGTGCGGGACGGCCGCGTGTGGGGCCGCGGCGCGGCGGACGACAAGGGACCGATGGTGCAGGCGTTGCTCGCGATGTCGGCGCTGAAGGAGGCGGGGCCGCCGCGGACGCACACCGTGCGCCTCCTCATCGGGAGCGACGAGGAGAGCGGCAGCAACGACGTGAAGCAGTACCTGGCGAAGCACGCGCCGCCCGACCTGAGCCTGGTGCTCGACTCCGAGTTTCCGGTCGTGGTGGGCGAGAAGGCCTGGGATGGGCTGACGGTGAGCGCGGATCCGGTCGAGCGCGACACGGGACGGCCCTGGACGGTCTCCGCGATCGAGGCTGGCCTGGCGCCGAGCATCGTCCCGGATCGGGCGCGCCTGATGCTTCGTTGGCGCGCCGGCGAGCCGGACTGGAAACAGCTGATCGCGCGTCTGGTCGGCAAGACGCCGCCGGCAGGTACCCGGCTGGAGATCACTCCGCGCGGCCCGGAGCTGGAAGTGCTCGTGCACGGACGCGCCGCCCACGCCGGCGTCAATCTGCAAGGAGGCCGGAACGCGTTGGTGGCGCTGGCGCGGATCGTCGAGGGCGAGCTGCCCGCGGGAGGCGCGGACGATCTGCTCGCCTTCGCCCGGTTCGCCGGCGAGGACTTGCGCGGCGCCTCGCTCGGCCTGCCGCAGGATCGGTGGGGCGGCTACGCCGTCAACGTGGCGACGCTGGGCACGCACGCCGCGCTCGCGCCGGCAGAGGAAGGGAAGCTCACGCTGGTGATCAACCTGCGCCGGCCGCCGCCGATCACCGGTCCGCAGGCGCGCGACCGGCTATTCGACGCCGTCGCCGCTTTCGCCGCGCGACGCGGCGCCGCCTTGCGCGCCGGAGGCTATTTCCAGGACGAGCCGCTCGCCTTCGATCGCGATGCGAAGATCGTGCGGCGACTGATGTCGGCGTACCGCCGCGCGACCGGTGAGGACGCCCCGCCGGCGATCTCGGGGGGCGGCACCTATGCGAAGCGGCTGCCGAGGTCGATCGCCTTCGGCATGTGGTTCCCCGGCAAACCCTACCCGGGGCACGACAGCGACGAGCAGGTCCCCATCGCCGACCTGCACCGCGGAGCGCACGTGCTCATCGAGGCGCTGCTCGATCTCGCCTCCGCGCCGCCGCTCGATCATCCGTTCGCGCCGTAGCGCGTGGTACACGAGCGGTGGCGACGACGATGCGACGCTCTCCGCTCCTGCCGATCTTCCTCATCGTGGTGGTCGACATCCTCGGCCTCACGATCATGCTGCCCGTCCTGCCGTTCTACGCAGAGCGGTTCGGCGCCAGCCCCGCGGTGGTGGGCCTGCTCGTCTCGACCTATGCGCTCTGCCAGCTCGTCGCCGGTCCGGCGCTGGGGTCGCTTTCGGATCGGCTCGGGCGCAAGCCGGTCCTCATCGTCTCGCAGGTGGGGACCTTCCTCGGCTTCCTCATCCTCGCAGCGGCGAACTCGCTGTGGATGGTGTTCGCCTCGCGCGTCATCGACGGGCTGACCGCGGGAAACCTCTCCATCGCGCAGGCGTACATCGCGGACGTGACCGCGCCGAAGGATCGCGCCCGCTCGTTCGCGGTGATCGGGATCGCCTTCGGCATCGGCTTTCTCGTCGGACCGGGCGTCTCGGGCTACCTCTCGGCGCACTACGGCTTCCACGTGCCCATCCTGTGCGCGGCGGGACTCTCGCTCACCAGCATCCTGGGGACGACGTTCCTGCTTCCCTCGGTGCCGCCGCGTCCGGAGGGCGAGCAGCCCGTAACGCCCATCGCGGCGTTACAGGAAGCGGAAGCGCCTGCAGCGCCCGGCGGGAAGCGCTTGCGCATCCTCGATTGGGGCGCCTACCTGCAGTACTTCCGCCGGCCCGTGCTGGGCGGCCTGCTCTGGGAGTTCTTTCTCTTCACCTTCGCCTTCGCGTCGTTCACCGGCGGCTTCGCGCTCTTCGCGGAGCGCCGGTTCTCCTGGCACGGGATACCGTTCGGCCCCAAGCAGGTCGGGTTCGTCTTCACCTACTCGGGCCTGCTCGGGATCGTGGTGCAAGGCTCGCTGCGATCGGGCTGGCCGGTGCGGCTCTTCGGCGAATTGCGGCTGGTCACCTTCGGGTTCGCGGCCGCCGCGATCGGCTACGCGACCCTCGGGCTGAGCCACGCGATCCCGACGCTGCTCCTGGCCGCGACGTTCTCGTCGCTGGGGAACGGGCTCATCCGGCCCGCGCTGACCAGCCTCATCACCCAGCAGGTGGGCCGCGGGGAGCAAGGCGCGGTGCTGGGCCTCAATCAGTCGTTGATGTCCGTCGCCCAGATCGTCGGCCCGGCGATCGCCGGCACCCTCATCGACCGGGGCTGGCTCTCCACCTGGGCGTTCTGGACCGCACTGATCACCGTCGTGGCCGTGGTGCTGAACCGCAACGCCCGCGAAGCCCGCCACGCCGCCACCGACCACCTCGAACGCGCCTGAACTCGCCCTAGGAGTTTTGCGGGATGTCGATGTGCAACTCGACGCGGCGGTTCTGGGAACGGCCGGCGGCGGTCCGGTTGTCGGCGATGGGATGCGCCTCGCCGATCCCCTCCACCAGCATCTGCTCAGGCTTGACGCCGCGGCTTGCCAGCACCTCGCGCACCGACTGCGCGCGGCGCATCGACAGCTCCTCGTTGTGCGAGACGGAGCCGGTCGAGTCGGTGTGTCCCTGGATCCGGATGCGGTCGTCCGCGTACTTGGCCAGGATGTCGCCCAGCTTGGCGATCTGCTCCACGGCTTCCGGCTTGAGCACCGCGCTGTCGCTGTTGAAGAGCAGCTTGGACTTGAGATCCACCAGGATCCCGTCCTCGGTGCGCTTGGTGTTCTCGGCGACTTGCTTCAGCTCCTGCGCCTGCTTGTCCAGGTAGTTTCCGACGGCGCCGCCGGCGATGCCGCCGATGGCTGCCCCGATCGCA
The DNA here is from genome assembly GCA_005888115.1 of Deltaproteobacteria bacterium. GTDB lineage: Bacteria > Myxococcota > Myxococcia > Myxococcales > 40CM-4-68-19 > VBKO01. The sequence continues at coordinate 587 of VBKO01000167.1, read as the reverse complement.
GCGCCCTTCCAGCCGCCAGCGACCGCGCCGACTCCCGCCCCGACGCCAGCGCCGCCGGCGGCACCGACCGCGGTCCGCGCACCGGGCGTGGCGCACGCAGCGAGGACTGCAATGACAGGTACCGAGGTGAGGAACTTCCGCATGGTGACCTCCTTCACGATGGTTCGATGGCTTGGCCGCACGGCTTCTTCAACCACCGGGCGCACCGCGGTCATTTCCGCCCCCGAGGCGGACGACCGCTTGGTTGCTTGCCTTGGCTCAGTACCCGCGCTGCGCGGGCGAATTCGGCAGATACGCAGGGCCCAGGCGCGTACGGAACCCGCGCGCCAGCCCGAGCACGAATCCGAACCCCATCGTCACTGTCCCGTCGGGGCTGAACAGGCCGGGCGGAGGGTTCGGGAACCGCTCCGCGCGCCGGAATGCGTCGAGCGCGACGTGATCCAGGTACTCGACGCCAGACGACATGGTCACGTGCACGTCCTTCAGCTCGCCCTGGCGATCGATGGTGAACTCGACGACGGTGCGGCGATCCTTCCACAGATAGATGGAGCCGGTCGGATCGCGCTTGGCCGTCTCGTCCTCCACCT
>VBKO01000553.1 GCA_005888115.1 Deltaproteobacteria bacterium | reverse complement strand
CCCGCGATCACCGCGACGATCCCGAAGATGATCGCGAGCCCGGCAGCGACCGGTAGGACGCCGCGGTTCCAACGCGCGACGTAGTAGGCCATCAGCAGGCAGATCAGCGCATAGGCGATCGAGATGATCTGCACGCCCTCGAGCGACTTCCAGCCGCCGACCGTGACGATCAGGAAGAGGACGGCGACCGCGATGAGGAGCAGCATGACCGTGGCCTTCGTCGCCTGCGAGATCGCCTTCTCGCGGTTCGGGTGGACGATGTAGGTCCCGCTCTCGGTCTGAAGCCCCGCCACCGAGCGGAAGAATAGACCTGCAAGGGGCGGGATGCGGCGGTGCGGGCGCGCGGGTGCGCTCCTTAGGTGTGCCTCACGCAAGCGCACCATGCTTGGACCGTGCATCCGGCGTATTGCCCACAGTGCGGCGAGCGGGTCAGCCCGTACGCAGCGGGGTGCGCGCTGTGCGGCGCGGAGCTCGATCCGCAGCGCTGGCAGACGCCGCTCTCGCTCGGGCAGCGGCTCTCGTACTACCTGCCGCGTCGCGGTCGCGCCTCGCGTGCGCGCCGCCGTCGCGCGAAGTCGCGCCAGGGCGAGGTGCGGATGGAGGGACTCGAACCCCCAAGGGACTAAGCCCACCGCGTCCTAAGCGCGGCGCGTCTGCCAGTTCCGCCACATCCGCGCGGCGAGGTCGATTCTAGGGTCAGGCCTTGCGCCCGACCCGCGGTCGCCAGGCCGGGTCTTGTCGAGATGGACCGTTTAGGTATCCCATGGAATACCTAACTGGACCAACAAATCGCGCCGCTACGATGGCGCCTCCCGGGGCACTGGCCAAATTGGACAAAGGCACCGGTCTCCAAAACCGGCGATTCCAGGTTCGAGTCCTGGGTGCCCCGCTGTCGGAGTGCCGCGTCTGGCCGCTGACGTGGATCTGAAAATGGGCGCGCATGCGCTCGCGCCCTGCACTAGCGTGGCTGTTGGTTACGCATGTGCTGGCCCGCAGGTTGAGACTCGCTCGCCCCCTCACCGCTCTGATCGCGATCGCCGCGTTCGCGGCCGTCTGCGCGCCGGCGTTCGCGGCGCCGGGCACCGCCTCGATCCGCCACCCGATCGTTCTCCTCTCGTACTACTCGTCCTCGAACCTGCCGACGATCGAGCCGGCGGTAAGAGCGGCGCACCTTCCGCGCGTCCCGGTCTTCTACGGCAACTACGTCGGGTCGGACGTAGCGGACCTCGGCTCGCACCCGCCCACGATGCACGTGCCGCGCGCGCGGCGGGCGCTGATCTTCAACTGGGTCACGAACGCGCTCTGGTACGGGCAGCGGCTGAGCGACTTCGAGCGGGGCCGCCTCGACAGCGACGGCCGAAGCCTCACCGGCGGCGCGCCCTCGCTCTACACGCTGCTGGCCCGCGGCGGCAGCTACGCGTACCACTGGGGGCGCGAGCTCGGGCGCCGCTTCCGCGACCGCATCCGCGAGGCGCGCGACCTGATCCGGGGGATGATGAACGGCGTGGCGCACGGTCGCCGCGAGCTCGGCGACCGCTTCATGCGCGGCATCACCTTAATCGCCAACGCGTCGCTCCAGCTCACGAGCGAGCCGATGACGGGCGAGCTCGATCGCTTTTGGCGCACCGTCGACCGCAACTCCCTCGCGGTCGTCGGCGAGGAGTACCCGAACTTCGAGGGCAACCCGGACCGGTCGGCGTTCGTCCAGTCGGCGGGCGAGCGCACGATGATCGCGCGCGGCGGCTCACTCGGCCACCTGGGCGACAAGTACGTAACCGGGATCACGCCCGGCTACCGCGTGGTCCACGGTCTCGGCGGCAATGTGAAGGGCCGCTCCGACGACGGCGTCAACGCCTGGCGGGCCGACTACCTCCACGCGCGCGCGGTGTTCGGCGTGGCCGGGTTCGCCGCCTACCAGATGCTCGACCGCAACGGGTACGACCAGGTGCTGCGGCCGATGCTCAAGGCGTTCGCCGCGGCGCTGCGCACGGAGGGCGTCAAGTGAGCCTTCGCCGCTGCGCCGCCTTCCTCGCGCCCGCCGTGATCGCGGCCGTCGCCTGGCCGGCGACCGCCGGCGCCACCCTCCCCGGCCTGAACGGCCGGATCGCCTTCGTCCGACCGGGCAGCGGCATCTGGGAGGTCAACCCGGACGGCTCCGGCCTGATCCGCATCTCCTCCCCGACCAGACGATGGTCGGAGTGCGATTCCGAGCCGGCCTTCTCGCCGAAGGGCAGCTGGCTCCTATTCCAGGGCTGCAACCCGGCCCGCCACGTCACGAACGTCGGCCGCATGACCTTCGACGGCGCGAAGCGCAAGACGATCATGACGAGCGCCTCCGGCCGCGTCGCGCCGCAGACGCCGGCGTTCTCGCCGAGCGGCCGCCGGATCACCTTCGCCGCCGGCAGCAACCGGCCCCGCATCTTCATCGCGAACGCCGGCGGCGGAGGCGCGAGGAGGGTTGGAGCCGTCGGCTACGCGCCGGACTGGTCGTCGCGCGGGCAGATCGCCTTCACGGTCCCGGAGAACACCAATCAGTGGTGCAACTCCACCGAGCTCGACGACATCGCGGTGATGCGAACCGACGGCTCGCACCGCCACCAGCTCACGCACGACTACGCCAGCTACGAGCCCGACTGGGCGCCGAACGGAAGGCACATCGCGTACTCGCGCGACTTCACGGTGGGCCCCGGTGACTACTACACGGCCCGCACGACGATGGACTGCCTGCACGTGCGCAAAGCCGACGGCCCGTACGGCCCGGAGACCATGGTGGCCGACGCGAACGGAGCGAACGCCAGACGGCTCACCTACAGCGGCGGATCCCATCCCTCGTGGTCGCCCGACGGCGGGCGCATCGCCTTCGAGCGCGCCGGCTACGTCTGGATCATGAGATCCAACGGCAAGCACAAGCGCCGCCTCATCAGGGGCGTGCAGCCCGCCTGGCAGCCCCTGCCGGCTCCCGGCGGCTAGCGGGCTACCGCGGGCGGCGCGCGCGGCAGCGCCCTCTGGCAGAGTTCGCGCCGATGCACCGGGGCAGGGGCGTCTCGTTCCTCGCGGCCGCGGCCGCGTCATCCGCACTTGCGCTCGCTCCGGCCGCGTGCGCCGCGTCATTCCCGATCCGCGCGCCCACCTTCGGCACATTCCGCTCGGTGCTCGCGCAGGGCGAGGGCCAGTCCGTGAACGCCGCGGACCTCGCCGCCTACGAGGCCTCGGGCCAGCCGCCGAACACGTTCGTCAGCCAGCAGCCCCTCTACGTCGGGATCATGCCCCACGCCTCCACGCTGAGGCCGCCCGACCTCAAGCGCTACTACAAGAACACCAACTTCGGCTTCATGCCCGGCGGCGTCGGCTCGGTGAAGAGCCCGCCCGGCCGCCCCGATGCGCAGATCGTCCGCGACGCCCGCTTCGGCATGGCCCACATCTACGGGCCCAACCGGGCCGACCTGATGTACGCCGCCGGA
>VBKO01000341.1 GCA_005888115.1 Deltaproteobacteria bacterium | reverse complement strand
GGTGAGCTCCTTGCGCAGCAGCACCTCGATGCCGACCACGCGCCCGATGCCGGCGTTGTCGAGGATGACGGGCACCGTCTGTCCGTCGACGACCTGGGTGTCCGGCGAGCGCACGATGATGTCCGATAGGCGCTTGTAGAATCCCTCGGCGCCGAAGAAGAGGCCCGGCCACGGCCGCATCTCCGCGCCGGCGGTGAGCTGGAGCGCGCGCTCGGGCAGGACGTCCGGGTTGCCGAAAGGACGCACCGCATCGGCGTTGCGCGCGCCTTGCGAGTAGAGCCCGGCGCCCGCCTTGAACGCCCACACCGGGCTCGCTTCCCAGCGCACCGCCACCCGGGGGGACACGGCGGCCGTGGAGGTGCGGTCGCGAGCCGCGACGCCGTACACGTAAGAGTCGAGGCGAACCCCCGGCGTGATGGTCAATCCGGGCAGCGGCCGGATGCGCGCCTCGGCCCAGAGGCCCGGGCTGAACCGGTTCACCAGCGTGGGCGGCAGCGTCGTGAGGGGCTCGTCGATGCGCGGTCCCTGGTTGTTGAACTCGCCCTCGCGCACCGCGAGCGACTGCTGGAAGCTGGCGGAGACCAGGGCGCGCCGGTTCGCCACGTCGATGCCGGCGGCGAGCGAGAGCGCGTCGGATGCTTCCAGGCTGATGGTGCTGCGCAGGAAGAGATCGCGGCTGAGGACGTCGAGGTCCTGCTGTGCGACTGCGAAACGCAGGAGCAGCCTATCGAACATGGCAATGGAATCGACGGTCAGCGCGCCGCTCCGAAAGCTGTGCTTCAGCCGTAGTTGCTGGAAGCCGGTCTCGGTGTCGATGTTGCCGCTGACGTTCGGATCCTGGTCGAGTGGCCTGGCCACGAGGAGCCCGAGCTTGTCGTCGGAGGTGAGCGCGAGGAATTGCAGCGCGTGCCTCGATCCCGGCGGTCGCCAGTCGATGCGGAGCTGCGCGTCGTAGTAGCGGGGCGCGACGGTGAACCTCACGTCCCCTTCCGACACGGCGGCGCGTAGGATATAATCAATGTAGCTACGCCGGCCAGCCAGCGCGAAGCTCAGGCCAGGCACGCCTGGGACGCTGCTCTCCACCATCGCGCTGGCTTCGAGGAGGTTCAGATTCGCGTACCCGTGCGGCTCCTCGCGCAGCTTCCGCGAGCGCACCTCGACCAGCCCGCCGACCAGGTCGCCGTAGGTCGCGCTGAAGTTCCCGGGGACGTAGTCGATCCCTTCCAGCAGGTCAGGATTGACCGTGCTGGAGATGGCGCCGAAGTGGTACAGGAGCGGAATCGGCTGCCCGTCGAGATAGACGAGCGAGTCGCCGGGATTCGAGCCGCGGATCACCAGCAGGCCTCCGCCGATCGGGCTGGTGCGCGCCACGCCGGGCAGGTCCTCGACCACCTTGAGCGCGTCGCCCTGCGCGCCGGGAATGCGCTGGACTTCCGGCGTGGTGATGGTGGTGCGGCTCAGCTCCTCGCGCCCGCGCTCACCCTCGACGGTCGCCTCGAATGGGTTGGCGAAGAGGGGCTCCAGGAGCAGGGAGACGTCGGTGCGCTTCCCTGGCTCGACGCCGATCGTGGTCGAGAGCCGTTGGTACCCTGGCGCGGCGATGACCAGCTCGGCCGATCCTGGAGGGACGCCGCGCAGCTCGAAGCGACCCTGCGCGTCGGTCACTGCAGAAAGATTCGCTTCGCGGAGAGACACCTCGATCCCGGAGACCCGCCGGCGCGATCCGCGCTCGCGCACCGTGCCCGACACGTTGACCAGCTGTTCCGACGGAACCGGCGGCGCGGGCGGCGGTGCGAAGTTGAACGCGAACTGGATGCGGACCGCGAGGGGTTCGCTGCCGCGGCGAGCGGGCTCGAAGCGCAGGCGGCGGGCCGCGGCGAGCGCGGACTCGTCGAAGCGAGGCTGCGGCGGCGTCAGCAATCGCGCGGCCGTCACTTCTCCCTGCGCGTCCACGTCCAGCTCCAGCACGACGCGCGCGCCGCGGGACTCGCCCGCCGGGTACTCCGCTTCCACGGCCGGCCCGGTGGGGCTCGGCGCGGTGATCGGCATTGCCGCCGTGGCTGGCTTCTCCTCGGGCTGTGGATCGGGCACAGGCTGGGCGAGGGCGCCTCGGGCGAGGACCACGAGCAGCGCTGACGCTCCGCGTGCTCCGCGCCTCCGCGGGAATCCTTCAGTCTTCACTTGTGCGGGAGCGGCGGCAGGCGCATGCGGCGGCGGGTATCGGCGAGACGGCCGAGGCGCTCCAGCGTTTGCTCGGGACTCTGCGTCAGCTCATCGGCGAGCGCGCGCAGGCGCTCCGCCAGGTCGCGAGCGGCGCCGGGAACGTGGCGGTTGAGCGCGGCGGCGCCGCCGACCGTGCCGTCGCCCGCCAGGCGGGTGGTGTCGCGAAAGCCTCCCGCGGCCAGCTCGCGCGCGAGGGGGGCCAGGTCGGCCACTTTCGAGAGCGACTCGACGACCATCGCCGCGGCCAGGTACGGGAGGTGCGAGGCGAAGGTCACCGCGCCGTCGTGCTCAGCCGGATCGATGTCCAGCAGCTTGCCGGCTCCGGCGGCGACCCACAGGTCCTTCACCGCGGTCACCGCCCGCTCCCCGTGTTCGCGCGCGCCGACCGGTGGGCAGACCGCGACGGTCGCGCCTGCGAACAGCGCTGGGCTGGCCGCCGCGAAGCCGCGAAACTCGGTGCCGGCCATCGGGTGCGCGCCGACGAAGAGCACCCGGTCTTGCCCTGCGGCGCGCGCGCAGATCGCCTCCTTCGAGCCGCAGACGTCGGTGAGCACCGCGCCGGGCGTCATCCGCGCGGCCGTGGGCAGGATGCTTTCCAGGAGGGCGGCGGCGGGCTGCGCGAGCACCACTACCTCGCATTCCGCGAGCGGAGCGGAGTCCGGCGTCGCGGAAGCGTCGATGGCGCGCTCGGCCAAGGCGCGCTTCAGCGCACCCGTGTCCACGTCCACGCCGAGAATGCGCAGCTCCGGCCGTGCGCGGCGCAGCGCGAGCGCCAGCGAGCCGCCGATGAGGCCCAGCCCAATGATTCCGAGGCGGTGCGAAACGGGCATGATTCCTTGTACACTGCCGCCGCGTGTTCTGGCGCAAGAAGGTCTACGACCGCTCCGCGATCCTCGATGCCGCCGACAAGGCGCGCGGCCGCGGGCGCGTCCGCAAGGCGATCGCCGGCTATTCGCAGATCCTCGCGCAGGACCCGAACGATCACCAGGTGCACGCGCGCATCGCGCCACTGCTCGCGCGCACCAAGCGCTGGGACGAGGCGCGCCGTTCCTTCGACTCGGCGGGCATCGGGTTCCTCAAGGCCGGCTTCGCCGACAAGGCCATCGCCATCTGGAAGGTCGCGGCGAAGAATTTCCCCGAGGACGTGGAGTACTGGGAGCGCGTCGCCAACGAGCAGGTCAAGCGCGGGCGCAAGGCCGACGCGGTCCAGTCGCTGCTCGAGGGCCGCGAGCAGCTGACCAAGAAGGCGCAGCGGCCGCTCGCCATGGCGCTCTTGCGCCAGGTGCTCACGCTCGACGCGTTCCACTTCGACGGTACGCTCGACCTGGCCAGTTTGCTGGCCGCCGAAGGCCAAAGGCGCGACGCGGAGAAGCTTTTGCGCGAGATGCGCATGTGGGTGAAGGGCAGGAACCTGCGCAGGCTCCGGGGCGCCCAATTCCGTCTGTCTCCCTCCTGGCGAGGGCTAATGGACTGGATTCTGGGCAGGTAGGAATTTGCAGGGCCGGATCTGCGCGCGCTGCCCACCTCCGGGCCTCGCAGACTCACATTCCCGGGCCCTAACCTCTGGAGCTTGTTGGTTCGCTTGAACCCGGGAGTTCAACATGGAGAGTCTGTACCTCTGGCCGGCACGCCCGGCCGCCTCGTTGCTGGCGCTCTGGCTGCTCAGCCAGCTCTTCTGCTGGGCGGCGCGCGCGCCGGTGCACCGGGCGTTCCGGGCGCTGGGGCGTGTGCTGGCCGGAGCGTTCCGCATCACCGCGCGCTGGTGCAAGTCGGTCTCCGTCTCCATCGCCAAGCGCGACCGCGAGATGGTGCTGGAGATGGGGAAGGGCGACGCCGAATCCAAGGTCGCGCGCGAGTTCCGCCGGGTGGAGGTCACCTTCGCCAAGGAGCTGGGCCGCTATCCCGAGCTGCATCGCAAGATGGACGACCTGACCGCGCGGATCGACGCCGACTACAAGGAATGCGGCAACGCCGCGCCGACTCCTCCGGGGTGGGCCGAGGCCACCGCCGCCGTCGCCAAGATGCCGCAGAACGCCGACAACGTGGTGAAGAAGGTGCTCGAGGAGATCCACAACACCGCCAAGTCGGGCGAGAAGAAGGCCCTGCAGGAGTACCGCGACTCCACCGCCAAGCGGCACAAGATCCTGAACGGCATGGCGCCGATGTTGAAGGAGCTCAAGGACAATGCGGCCGACGCGGGCAAGTCGGTCGCCGCGGCCCTGGAGACGACCAAGCGGATCGACGCGCACATGACGACGTACGAGCAGATCCGCAAGGGCGAGGACAAGGCCGTGCGCGCGATGGGCTGGCAGTCGACGCAGCTCTTCGTCGCCTCGCTGCTGGTGCTCGGCGTCGCCATCGGCGGCGCGTTCGTGAACTTCAATCTCATCGCGCTTCCCATGTCCGAGCTGGTGCCCGCCGGCAGCCGCATCGGCGGCATGCCCGTCTCCACCGTCGCCGCCCTGGTGGTGGTGCTGATGGAAGTCGCCGCGGGCATCTTCGCGATGGAGATGCTGGGCATCACGAGCTTCTTCCCCAAGCTGGATCTCCTGCCCGCGTCGCGCCGGCGCATCATCCTGGCGGTTGCGGTCGGCGGCCTGCTGCTGCTCGCCTGCATTGAGTGTTCGCTGGCGGTGCTCCGCGAGCAGCTCGTCGAGTCGGCCACCGCGCTGAAGCAGTCGCTGGCCGGCGTCCACGAGAAGGCCGTCGCGGATCCCGCCGCCTCGCGCATCCCCGTGGTGGGGCAGGCGGTCCTGGGCTTCATCCTCCCCTGGATCCTCGCCATGGTGGCGGTGCCGCTGGAGACGCTGATCGCCACCGGCGGCCACATCTTCCTGACGCTCACGGCCGGCGTGCTGGCCCTGGTCGGGACCGGTGCCCGGCTGCTCGGGCACGCGTCGCGCTACCTCGTCGAGGGGGCCCGACACCTGTACGACATCTACATCGTGCTGCCGCTGCAGATCGAGCGGCTGGCGACGGGGGCGCGGCCCTCGATCTCGACCGCCAAGCAGGGGGCTCGTCCATGAAGAGGCTCAGCGTTCTCGCGCTGCCGCTTCTCCTGTCCTGCTCGAGCGGCAAGAACTACGCGCAGGCGGTGGTCGCGCTGGTCGACGTCTCCGGCACCTACGCCGACCAGAAGCCCGAGGTGGTGAACGTGATCAAGCGCGGCATCCTGCCCAAGCTGCAGCCGGGGGACAGCATCTTCGTCATCCGCATCGACGACGAGAGCTACAAGAAGGCGAACGTCGAGGGCGGGATGACGCTGGACGTGCGGCCCTCGAAGGCGAACGCGCAGAAGCTCGCGTTCGCAACCCAGATGGACCACTTCGCGGCGAAGCGCCAGCGCTCCAGACACACGGACATTCGCGGCGCGATGATGCTCGCCTCCGAGTACTTGAAGGAAACCGGCGCGGGGCAGCGCACCATGGTCGTGTTCAGCGACATGGAAGAGGACCTGCCCCGGGGCGTGAAGCGTACGCTCGCGCCGGACGAGTTCGCCGGCATGCGCATCCTTGCCATGAACGTGAAGAAGCTGAGCGCCGACAACATGAATCCGAGCGTCTACCGGCAGCGACTCGCCTCCTGGCAGCAGCAGGCCAAGTCGCACGGCGCGAAGGAGTTCCAGGTCGTGCTCGAGCCGGAGAAGCTGGACGAGCTGCTGGAGCACTGAGCACCCCTGGAGGAAGCCGCGGGCGGCGGTTAAAGTGTCGCGCTCCCGTGCCAGGAGGGCGCATGCGTGCCGGCATCGGTTTCGTCCTCGCCCTCCTGTCGTCTCCGGGAGGCGCCTGCGCGTCGGGCGGGAGCACGTTGGAGCGCAGCGCTGCTGCGGTTCCCACCGCAGCGCCGTGCGTGTCCACTCCCGAGGAGCAGGGCATGGATTCGAGCGTGCTCCAGCGGGCGTTCCGGGACATCCAGCGCGAGGGCAAGGCCCTGCACAGCCTCGTCGTGGTCAGGAACGGATGCCTGGTGGTCGAGGCGTACTGGCCTCCGTATCACCGCGAGCAGAAGCACTACCTGAACTCCGCTACCAAGGCCTTCCTCTCGGCGTTGGTTGGAATCGCCGTGCACGAGGAGAAGCTGCGCGAAGACGACCTCGTGTCGTCGTACTTCCCCGAGTACGTTTCCGCGGACGGCGACCCGCGGAGGAAGAGAATCACCGTCAAGCATCTGCTCACCATGTCGTCCGGGATCTCCTGGCCGCAGTCCGCCAGGGAAAACGCGTCGGACCAGATGGGCCGCAGCTCCGATTGGGTACGGTTCATCCTCGACAGGCCAATGGCTGCGGAACCTGGCACCGTGACGAACTACAGCAACGGCGACTCACACCTGCTGTCAGCAATTCTCCAGAAGGCGACCGGGATCACCGCGCTCGAGTTCGCACGGAAGCGTCTGTTCGAGCCTCTGCAGATCAGGGACGTTGCCTGGGATTCCGACCCGCAAGGACGGAGCATCGGCTCGGCGGCTTTACAGATGCGCCCCGTGGACATGGCGAAGCTCGGCTCTCTCTACTTCGGCTACGGAGAGTCGGGGACGAACCGGATCCTCGATCGCGAATGGGTCGAGAGAGCGTTGACTGGTCACGTGAAGATGCCGGCGCGCGGCGGCGCTGCCGGGTATGGCTATTACTGGTGGCTGTATCCCGAGCGGAAGCTGTTCGAGGCCTGGGGCGGCGCAGGCCAGCGCATCGGGGTATTCCGGGACCTCGGTCTGGTCGTCGTGATGACCGCGGACATTCCCGACGACATTCCCCGATCGCCGTTCGCAGCGCGACTGTACGATGCCGTAAGGGAATCCGTGAAGGTCGTCAGTGCGCGTCCACGAACCCGCCGTGCCTCTCCAGGAACGCCTCGTAGTCCCCGGGGAAGTCCTCCAGCTGGCCGTGGGTGAAGGCGAAGATCCGTGAGGCGGTGGAGCTGATCAGGTCGCGGTCGTGGGCGACGAACAGCACCGTGCCCGGGTAGTTCTGCAGGCCGTCGGCCAGCGCACTGATCGATTCCAGATCGAGGTGACTGGTCGGCTCGTCGAGCACCAGGATGTTCGGCTGGACCAGCATGAGCTTGCAGAAGAGCAGGCGCACCGCCTCGCCGCCGGAGAGCGCCTTGGTCGGCTTCATGCCTTCATCGCCGCGGAAGAGCATGCGGCCGAGGAGGCCGCGGATCTGCTCGTTGCCGGCGCTGGGATCGATGTCGTGCAGGTAGTCGAAGCAGGTGGTGTCGTTGGGAATGATCGGCCGCACGTCCTGCGGCATGTAGCCGATCTGCGCCTCGTGGCCCCACGCGGCCGTGCCCGCATCGGGCTTCAGCTCGCCGAGGATGGTGCGCAGGAACGTCGTCTTGCCCACGCCGTTGCGCCCGACGATCGCCACCTTCTCGCCCTTCGTAATGAGGGCGCTGAACTCCTTGAACAGAGGCTTCTTCTTCTCGAACCCCTTGGTGAGACCCTCGATGGTGAGGGTCTGCTTGCCGCTCGGCCGCTTCTGCTCGAACTTGATGAACGGTCGGGCGATGTTCGACTTCTTGATGTCGCTGAGCGAGAGCTTCTCCAGCTGCTTGATGCGGCTCTGCACCTGGGAAGCGCGAGTGCCCGCCGAGAAGCGCGCCACGAACTCCTGCAGCTGCTCGCGCTTCTTCATCTTGTCGGCGTTCTCGGACTCGATGCGCGAGCGGACCTGCGCCTTGGCGCGCACCATGTCGTCGTACGCGCCGACGTAGGTGATGATGGTCTCGTAGTCGATGTCGGCGATGTGCGTGGAGATGGCGTTGAGGAAGTGCCGGTCGTGGGAGATCACCACCAGCGTCCCCTCGTAGTTCTCCAGGAAATCCTCCAGCCAGTGGATCGAGTCGATGTCCAGCGAGTTGGTGGGCTCGTCGAGGAGGAGAGCGGTGGGCTTGCCGAACAGGGCCTGCGCGAGCAGGACGCGGACCTTGTCGCCGCCGGTGACCTCGCGCATCAGCCGCTGGTGATCGCTCTCGAAGACGCCCAGGCCGTCGAGGAGCATGGCGGCCTGCGCCTCGGCGGAGTATCCGTCCTCCTCGGCGATTACGCCCTCCAATTCGCCGAGGCGCGCACCCTCCTCGTTGGACAACTCGGGCTTTGCGAGCAGCTTCTCCTTCTCGTGCATCGCGTCCCAGAGGATGCGGTTGCCCATCAGGACGACGTCCAGGACGCGCTTGTCCTCATAGCCGTACTGGTCCTGCTTGAGGACGGAGAGTCGCTTCGGCCGCGACACGGTTCCGCTGTCCGGCTCGAGATCGCCGGAGAGGATCTTCATGAACGTGGTCTTCCCCGCGCCGTTCGGCCCGGTCAGGCCATAGCGGCGCCCGGGCGGAAAGGTGGTGGACACGCTCTCGAACAGCTTCTTGCCGGCGAACGCCTTGGTGACGTTCGTGACCTGGATCATTTCGGCACGCTTCCTGAAAGGTGCTGGCGTCTAACACACCGCGCCGCGCTTTGCATGCCATTCGCGCGGTAGATCCAGGTCGTGGGGAGGTCCGAGCGAGCGCTACGTCAATCCCGAGAGCGGCTTGCCCACCAGGGGCCCGCGGGTATCTACGATCACGGCCGCGGGCGCACCGGGCCGGAGCACGGCTCCCGGCTCGACGGCGGACTCGACGAACTCCAGCAATGCCTGGCCGTCCGCGGGGGCAATGCTGTCGACGCGGGCGGTGAACGTGGCGCCGGCTGCGTGCACCGACGCGCGCTGCCCTGCGCGGACGCGCTCGAGCGCGCCCCGGTCGAAAGTCGCCACGATCCAGAGCTCGTCGGATTGCAGGAGGGTGACGAGAGGCTGTGCAATCCCCACGAGGTCCCCGGGCCGCGCCGCGATCCCGATGACTCGGCCGTCGACCGGCGCTGGCACCTCCGCATTGAGCCGCCACAGGCGCGCGAGCAGGTAGCCGTTGCGCGCACGCGACCGGCGTACGCGCTCGAAGGAGGCAGCTGGGTCCTGGGGACGACCGGCGCGCGCCGGCGCTTGCTCACAGGCGGAGCCCAGCAACGCGGCGTCGAACTCCGCCGAGGAGGCGGCGATCTTGCGATCGATCTCGCGATGGTCGAGCTCGACGAGCAAGGCGCCCTTTTCGACGAGCTGGTTCTCGACGACCAGGACGTGGTCGACGCAACCACAGATGAGGGGGGAGACGGTGACGACCTGGCCTTCGATTTCGGCGCTGCGTGCGGTGATCTGACCCGGGGAGGGGGAGAGACGTCGAGCGGAGCTCATGGCGACCTCGTTGTCCATCCGAGGCCTCCCTTCACGCGCCGTGCCGACGGCGCTCCCCTCGGGGAGGCCGCGAAACCCTGCCGACTTTCGGTACACCGGGCGTCCGCCGTTCCGTCACTGATCGACGAATCGCACCCGTTCGGTCACCGAGCGCCTCCGAGCAGATAGCGGTCGAGGAAGGCATCGGTCGCCTGGTAGGTGCGCAGCATGCTCTCGGTGCGGGAGAACCCGTGGCCTTCGTTCTCGAGCAGCAGGTACTCGACCGGGACCTTCCGCTTCCGGAGCGCCTCGACGATCCGATCGGACTGGTCCTTCGTGACGCGCGGGTCCTTGTCGCCCTGCGCGACGAACAGAGGCCGCTTCATCCGGTCGACGAAGTGGATCGGCGATCGGTCGTGCTGGTACTTGGCATCCTTGGGGTCGCGCGGATTGCCGAACTTCTCGTAGATCTCCTGCGACGACGACGCCCAGTACGCCGGGAAGCTCTCCACCAGGCTCTTGAGGTCCGAGACGCCGAAGTAGTCCACGTTGGCCGCGAACTCCTCCGGAGCGAAGGCCTCGGCCGCCAGCGCCATGTAGCCGCCGTAGCTGCCGCCCATCACCACCACCTTGTCGTCGGGCACGCCGGCGTTACCGACCAGCCACCACTTGCAGGCGACCACGTCCTGCAGCGGACCGCCGCCGAGGTCGTGGCTGTCCAGCCGCGTCCATGACTTCCCGTAGCCGGTCGAACCGCGCACGTTGGGAACGAGTACGGCGTAGCCCTTGGAGACGAGGTACTGCGTGAACGCGCCGAAGGTGCGCCGCGCCTGCCAGGTCGGCCCGCCGTGGACCAGGATGACCGCTCCGACCGGGTCGCCGCGGGGTCGGTAGGCGAAAGCGGGGACGGCTTTGCCGTCGAAGCTCGGGATGCGCACCGATTCCCCCACCGCCATGTCGCGTCCGCGCAGCGACGGGGGCAGCGGATCGTCGAGGCGGCGAGCTTCTCCGGACTCCAGATCCAGCGCGTACGGCGTGTGCGGCGCGGCGTCGGTCAGCAGGAACACGCCCAGGTAGCGCTCGCCGGGCGAGAAGTCGGCGGGGAACCATCCGCCGCCCAGCGGCGCCTCGGGGAGAGCCACCCTCTTCCCCGACGAGAGGTCCTGCACCGACAGCTGGGTGGTGCCGTCCGCGTTGACGGCGACGAAGCGATAGCGGTGACGGAGCGACTCCCCCGCCGAGTCCACGTCCCACTCCGGCTGGGCCAGGGGCGACACGCGCCTGGTCGCGAGATCCATCGCGTACAGCCCGGTGTACTCGCCGGCCTGGTCGGAGGTGAAGAGCAGCTTCCCGTCGGCGGCGAAATCCAGCGGCTGGTAGAGGACCTCGCCCTGGTGCCGGGTGAGCAGGACGGGTTGCTCCTCGCCGCGCTCGAAGAGCCAGAGGTTGCTGTCCTTGTCGGAGAGCGTCTCGCGCAACGCGAAGCGCCGATGCGCGCGGTCGGCTGCGCCGAACGCCAGCGAGCCGGTCGCGATCCAGAGCAGCTGCGGGCGTCCGGAGGCGAGATCGTACTCGTAAAGGTCGAGCATCTTCTCGTCGCGCAGGTTGGACAGGTACAGGAACGTCTTGCCGTCCGGCGCCCACTCGACGAATTGCGTGCGGCGGCCCTTCGGGTAGTCCGCGGTGATGTCGCGCGGCGCCGTGCCCTCCGAATCGGTCAGAAAAAGGTGGGGCAGCTCGTCGCCGCCGACGTCCGCCTCGTAGGCGAGCACGTCCGCCGCGGGAGAGAAGGCGAACTCTCCGAGAAAGCCTTGCACCCGCGTGACCTGGCGCGCCGGGCCGCCGTCCAGCGGCTTCACCCACAAGTCCAGCCGCCCGCCCGCGTCGCTCTGGAACACGGCGAGCTTCTCGTCGTGGGAGAAGCGCAGCCCGCGCGAGAAGAACGTGTAGTGCCGCCGGACCTTGAAATACTCGTCGAGCGGAACGGGAGCGCGCGCCGGCTGCTGCGCTTGCGCGGCCGGTCTCGAGGCGGCGCAGGCGAGGGCGAGCGCGCACGGGAAGGCGGCGGCGATGCGCATGGAGATCCTTGCCGTGGTCAGACCTTGGGTGGGTGCTTCTGCAGCTTCCGCTGGAGCGTCCGCCGGTGCATCTTCAGCCGGCGCGCCGCCTCGGAGATGTTGCCGTTGCAATCGGCCAGGATGCGGTTCAGGTACTCCCACTCCTGGCGATCCAGCGAGGGGACCTCGTGGACCGGCGGGGGCGCGCGCTTTCCGAGCAGGGCAGCCTCGACCTCGTCCGCGTCGGCGGGCTTGTTCAGGTAGTTGATCGCGCCCAGCCGGATCGCCTCGACCGCGGTCCCGATGGTGCCGTAGCCGGTCAGGACGACGACCTGCGGGGGCCTGGGGAGTGCCCGCAGCGCCCGCACCACCTCCAGCCCGCTGGGGCCCGGCATGCGCAGGTCGACCACGGCGTAGTCGGGCGTCTCTTTCTGCAGCGCCGACTGGGCCTCGTCTGCGCTACCGGCCAGGGACACCTCGTAGCCGCGGCGCAGGAAGGCGTTGCGCATGGCGAGACGGAACGGCTCGTCGTCGTCCACGATGAGGAGTCGGGGCATCGAAGCCTGTTTAAGCGCCCGCTTCCGGCACCGTCAAGATGACCTCCGTGCCGCGGCCCTCGGCCGAGGCGACGCGCATTTCCCCTCCCTGGCGCTCCACCACGTGCCGCGCCAGATAGAGTCCGAGCCCGGTCCCACGGCCCGGTTCCTTGGTGGTGAAGAACGGCTCTCCGATGCGCCGCAGCAGCGGCTCCGGGACGCCGATGCCGTTGTCGCTCACCTGGATGCGCAGCTCGCCCTGCGAGCGGCTCAGCCCGATGCGCACTTCGCGCGCGGGCCGGTTCTCGGTCGCCTCGGCGGCGTTGTCGAGCAGATTGGCGATCGCCCGCTCGAAGGCGTGTACCGGCAGCCGCGCCCGCGCGCGGGTCGCCTGCGGCTGGATGTCCAGCACCGGCTTGGGTCCCGGCCGTCCCTCCTGCCATCGTTTCACCGCGGCCTCCAGCACCGGCGCCACCTCGAACTCCTTCGGCTCCTCCAGGTCCGCCCCGCCGCGCGGCGCGAGCATGCCGGTGATGATCTGCTTGCATCGCTGGACCTGGTTGCGGATCTCCTCGGCCTCCGCCCTCCGGTCGCCCTCGAGCTGGGCGGCCAGCTCGCCGGCGAGGATGGCGATGGTCCCGAGCGGCGTGTTCAGCTCGTGGGCGGTTCCGGCGGCCAGCGTGCCCAACGCGGCGAGCCGCTCGGCTGCTTCCGCACCCGACCGCGTGCGCTCCAGCTCCGCCTCGCGCCGGCGGAGCGAACCGCTCATCCGCAGCGTGAACGTTCCGATGAAGACTGCCGCCACCACGAAGGCCACCCACCGTCCGCGCGCGTGCAGCACGAGCTGGTCCTCGCCGCCGAGGACGAGCAGCGGCCCCTCGGGCATCAGTTGCAAGAGCGTGTACGCCGCGATGCTGACCGCCGTCAGCGCCAGGCTCCAGCGCGGGGGCAGCACCACCGCGGCGATGGTGATGTGCACCAGGTACAGCACCGCGAACGGGTTGTAGGCGCCGCCCGAGAGCGCGAGCAGCGCCGTGAGCGCCAGCACGTCACCGAGCAGGTTCAGGCCGCTGGCGCGTTCGCTGGGATTGCCGCCCTTCAGCAGCCAGACATGGGTGCCGAGGTTCACGAGGGCGAGCGCGGCGCAGACGCCGAGAAGCGCCTTCACCGGCAGCGCCTCGTGCAACATGCGGGCGGCGAGCAGGATGGTGACGACCTGCCCCACCACCGCGCCCCAGCGCAGCCGCACGATCCAGCGCAGGTTGATGCGGGAGGCCGATTCGACCGAGGGCGGCATCGCGCCGACGATACTCCAGGCCGCCAGCCGCTGCCGGGGCTTGACGGACGCGCGCCGGCGCAGCAGGGTCCGGTTGCCATGCGCGCGCCGTGGATCGCCGCCGCCGCCGCGGCCGTGGGCTGCGCCACCAAGCCGATGCCGCCGCCGGCCCGGTTGTCGGTGCCTGCCGCCGCGCCGCGGCCCGCGCACGGGGCCGCTGCACAGCTCGACGGGATCGCGCGACGTTACTGGACGGCGCTGCTCGAGACGGCGCCCCTCCCGCTGTTGGGGGAGGGCGGGATGGGCGGCCCGCTCTCCGCCACCGCGCTCGGCGAGCACCGCTTCGACGCGAAGCTCGACGACCTTTCGCCCGACGCGCACCGCAAGGTGATCGATACCCTCGCGCAGCTGCGGGCGGAGCTCGCCACGCTCCCAGCCGCGGAGCTCTCGTCCGACGAGCAGCTGACGGTGGAGATGCTGCGGCGCCAGCTCGCCGACGCCGACGCGGCAGAAGCCTGCTCCGCGCCCGCCTGGCTCGTCGACCAGATGGGCGGACCGCACGTGGCGCTGGCGCAGACCAGCCAGTACTACCCGCTCGGCACCGCGAAAGGCGCCGCCGACCTGGCCACCCGCTTCGGCCAGGCCGGGCGCTACTTCGATCAGATCGTCGCGAACCTCCGCCGTGGCCTCGTCCAGGATCGCACCTCGCCTCGCGTGAACGTGGAGCGCGTCATCGCTTCGCTCGACGACCTCCTCCGGCAGGGCGCGTCCGGCTCGGTGCTGCTGCCCGCCGAGGAACGATTCGCCGGCCTTGCGGACGGCGAGCGCAGCGGGGCGCGCGAGAAGATCCGCGCGGCGATCGTCGAGCAGGTGCTGCCCGGCATGCGCCGCTACCGGGAATTCCTCTCCGCCGAGCTGTTGCCCAAGGTGCGCAAGGACGTAGGCCTGTGGGCGCTCCCTGGAGGCGAGCCGTGCTACGCCGCGCTGGTCGCGCACCACACCGGCACCAAGCGCACGCCTCAGGAGCTGCACGATCTGGGGCTCAAGACGCTCGCTTCGATCGAGGGAGAGATGGAACGCATCGCCCGGTCCGAGGGTGCGAGCGGTGCGAAGGAGTACCGGGCAAAGCTGGAAGGGAGCCGCGAGCAATTCCGGCAGACGGCGGCCGCCCTGATGCAGTGGAACCGCGCCACCCTGGCGCGCGCCCAGGCGGCGCTGCCGCAGGCGTTCGGCCGGCTCCCGCGCCAGCCGATCGAGACGCGCCCGATCGAGGCGTACCGGGCGGCTTCGAGCCCGCCGGCCTTCTACCAGCCCGCCGCCGCGGACGGCTCGCGCCCGGCGGTCTACTACGTGAACACGCTGCGGCCCGAGACGCGGCCGCTCTACAACGAGGAGGCGCTCTGCTTCCACGAAACCGTGCCCGGGCACCACCTGCAGATCGGGCTCGCGCAGGAGCTGCGCGACCTGCCGGAATTCCGCCGTCACACCGGCGAGACCGCGTTCATCGAAGGATGGGCGCTCTACACCGAGCGCATGAGCGACGAGGACCTGCACCTCTATTCCGGCGCGCCCGCGCGCTTCGGCATGCTGGGCTATCAGGCGTGGCGCGCGGCGCGGCTGGTGGTCGACACCGGGATGCACGCGCTCAAGTGGGACCGGGAACGGGCACTCTCGTACTTGCGCGAGCACACCACGCTCTCGCCCGACGAGGCGGCGAACGAGATCGACCGATACGCGATCCACCCCGCGCAGGCGCTGGCCTACATGGTGGGGCAGCTGGAGCTAATCCGTCTGCGCGACGAGGCGCGCCGGCGGATGGGCGAGAGATTCGACCTGCGCGACTTCCACGACGCCGTGCTCGCCCACGGCGCGGTGCCGCTCTCCTCGCTGGAGCGGCTGCTGCGCGAGCACGCGGAGTCGGTCGCCGCGCGCGTGGAGCGGTGATCTTGGTGACCTTGCGGGCCATGCTGTCCGCCTTTCAGGCGCTGCGCGCGCGGATGGAGCGCGCCGCGTGACTCCTGGCGAGCTCCTGGTCGGCTCGCCCGAGCAGTTCGCCCTTGCGAACCGGCGCGACATGGAGCTGGCGCGTGGCCGCGTGGCGCGGCTCAAGGCCATGCCGTCGCCGCGCGGCCTCGCCGACGCGCTCTGCGCCTATGACGACGCGATCGGGGCGCTCTCGGACGCCTCTTCCCGGGCGAGCGTGGCGCGGAACGCGCATCCCTCCGCCGCGATGCGCGACGCGGCGGAGCGCTGCGAGCAGGAAGTGGACGCGCTCTCCACCGAGCTGTCGCTGGACCGGGGAATCTACGAGGCGCTCCGCGAGATCGATGTCTCCGGTGCGGACGCGCAGACCCGGTTCTATCTCCAGCGCGTGCTGCGCGACTTCCGCCGCGCTGGCGTGGATCGCGACGACGAGACGCGGGCGCGGGTCCGGGCGCTCAACGACGAGCTGGTGCGCATCGGGCAGGAGTTCAGCCGGAACATCCGGGACGATGTTCGCTGGATCGACCTGGATCCACCTCAGCTGGAGGGCCTTCCGGAAGACTACGTGCGCGCACGCCCGCCGCGCGCGGACGGAAAGGTTCGCATCACCACCGATACGCCGGACTACGTCCCGTTCCTCAGCTACGCGAAGAGCTCATCGGCGCGAGAGCGGCTGTGGCGCGTCTACCGCCAGCGCGCGCACCCGCGGAACCTCGACGCGCTCGCCCGGATGCTGGAGAAGCGCCACGAGCTGGCGGATCTTCTCGGCTACCCGTCCTGGTCCTCGTACGTGACCGAGGACAAGATGATCGGCAGCGCCCAGGCCGCGGGGGATTTCATCGCCCGCATCTCGGCGGCGGCCGAGGCGCGCATGAGCCATGAATACCAGGCGCTGCTCGAGCGCAGGCGGCGCGACGATCCCGCGGCGGAGCGGGTGGAGGCGTGGGACTCGCAGCTCCTCACCGAGGCGGTGCGCAAGGAGCGGCACGGATTCGACGCGCAGGCCGTTCGACCGTACTTCGAGCTTTCGCGGGTGCAGGAGGGCGTCCTCGAAGTGACCGCGCGCCTCTTCGGGCTCACCTACCGGCCCGTTCCCGACGCGCCCGTCTGGCACTCCGACGTGACCTGCTTCGACGTGCTCGAAGAGGGGACGCTCCTGGGCCGCTTCTACCTCGATCTGTTTCCGCGCGAGGGGAAATACAAGCACGCGGCGCAGTTCACGCTGCGCTCCGGGCAGGGCGGCCGCGCCCTGCCGGAGGCCGTGCTGGTCTGCAACTTCCCGCGCTCCGGCGCGCTGCTCGAGCACGGCGAGGTGGTGACGTTCTTCCACGAGTTCGGGCATCTGCTGCACCACCTTCTGGGAGGCCGGACGCGGTGGGCCGGCATCTCAGGCGTGCGCACGGAGTGGGACTTCGTCGAGGCCCCCTCGCAGATGCTGGAGGAGTGGTGCTGGGATGCATCGGTGCTTTCCGGGTTCGCGCGCCACCACCAGTCGGGTGCGCCGCTCCCGGCGGACCTGGTCGCGCGCATGCGCGCCGCGGACGAATTCGGCAAGGGGCTACGCGTCCGCCAGCAGATGTACTACGCGGCGGTGAGCCTCGCCTTCCACGGCGCCGATCCGCGCTCGCTCGACACCACCGCGCTCATGGCCCGGTTGCAGGAAGCGCTGACGCCGTTCCGCTACGTCCCGGAGACGTATTTCCACGAGTCCTTCGGCCATCTCGAGGGGTACAGCGCGATCTACTACACGTACATGTGGTCGCTGGTGATCGCCAAGGATCTGTTCGGCGCGTTCCGCCGCGAGGGCCTGATGAACGCCGCCACCGCGATCCGCTACCGCAAGTCGGTGCTCGAGCCGGGCGGTGGCGCGAAGGCCGCCGACCTGGTCCGCGACTTCCTCGGGCGCGAGTACGATTTTCGTGCGTACGAGGAATGGCTCGACGCGGGCTGATCCAGCTCTGGCTAGCGGATCGGCCGGGCGCCCGGCGGCGGATCGGGTTCCCAGACGGAGGCGAGGAAGCGCACCGCGACGGAGTGGGCCTCCGAATCGCCGGCGGTCGCGGTCCACTGCGCAATCGCGAGCAGGACGGCGACGGCGAGCGCCAGGCGATGCGGCCCGCGCGCGCCGGGGTCGAGGCGCAACGGGGCGGTGAGAAGGAGCGCCATGCCGGTGGCCAGCGCGGCCAGGACGGGCAGGGCGCTCCACAAGCCGGGCACGCCGCCTTGCTGGAGCAGGTTCCGGGGCACGTAGCCGTGCGAGAGCAGCGGCGCCACGACCTCGACCAGCGGGTTGTACACCTCGAGCGGGAAGGCCTGGCACACCGTCGATGCAAGGCCCGTCGCCGCGATCGCCGCGGCGCCTGCCCCGCCGAGCAGCGCGACGGCCCACGGGCGCGCGGAGGGACGGACCTGCGCGAGGGCGACCCCGATGAGGGCAGCGGCGAAGGGGACCACGGGCGTCATGTAGCGCGGACCGACCACCCAGCCGCTGCGCCAGAGGGCGTGCGTGATCTGGAAGATGACGTAATACCCGACCACCAAGGCGGCGGCGGCTCCGGCCGGATGCCGCTTCCGCAGGAGCAGCGGCGCCGCTCCCAGCGCGAGCGCGATCCACGGCGCCCAGAAGAACAGGCCGAGGTAGGGCGCGAAAAGCGACCCCTGGAATCGCTCCCACGTGGGCGGCGAGATGCCGAGGAACCCTGGCGCGAGGTCCCGCACGAACTCGGGGTTCTCGAGATGGGAGTAGGGCGTCGCCCACGGAGCGCCGAACGCGGACCAATGGAAGTGGGCCATCGCGAGGAGGGGCAGGGCAGCTCCCAGCGCCGCCATGGCGAGGGCCCGCGGCGAGGCGAGCCCGAACCACAGCCACGCGCCCGCGAGCAGTAGCGCCGCCGGCGCGGACGGGTATTCGCAGCAGACCGCGAACGCGGCGGCGAAACCGAAGAGCAGCGCGGCGCGCGGCGAAGTCGGCGCCGGGCTCGACGTCGATTTCGCCGGCCAGAACGCGGTGAGGAACGCCGTGCCCAGCCCCAGCGCGGCGAGCTGGTGTCCGGCGAACATCTGCCCGTAGGTGAAGGAGAGCGAGCCGAGCGCGCCGGCCAGCGCGCAGGCGAGCGCGGCGGCCGGCGGCGTCCCGCTGCCCAGCAGGAATCGCCGCATCGCGATCCAGAACAGCGCGGTGGGCACGATGCAGAAGATCCACCGCAGCATGAAGACGTCGGCGGTGCGCGAGGGCTCGTGCCCGAACGCGAGCTTGAGCGCGCCCAGCACCGGCACCGCCAGGAACGACGCGCCCGGCGCCTTGGCCGCATACAGCTTGCCGCTGCACGCCGGCGGCCGCGCGCGTGGGTCGTCGCACACGAGCGCCTTGTCGTTGACGTATCCCCAATCCGAGTACACCGGACCGGAGTCGCGGAATCCGCCCGGAACGGCGCGCCGCTCGCCGATGGCATACGTACCGTGCTCCAGCATTGCGCGCGCCATGTAGACGCGCACCAGCTCGTTGGGGTTGTTCAGCCGGTCGAAGTAGACGAACAGCCAGCCCGAGGCGACCAGCAGCAACGCGAGCAGCTTGCGCTCGGTCGAGTCTAGCACCCTCACCCTTTGGTGGCTTCGGCGATCGCTAGCCGCGCGGCCCGCGTCGCCGGCAGGGCGCCTCCCAACAGGCCCATCGCGACTGCGAACAGGGTGGACCACGCCGCGACGGCGGGCGCGAAGTGGAAGCGGAACTTGATCTCGGTGAACGAGGAGAAGTTCACGGTGGAGAAGGAGACGGCCCCGAGGAACGAGGCGAACAGGCAACCCGCGGCCGCGCCGATGAGCGCCAGGATCAGGCTCTCGTCGAGGAAGCTGCCGAGCACCGAGCGCCTTCGGAAGCCGAGCGCGCGCAGGGTGCCCACCTCGCGCACGCGGCTGGCCACCTGCGCGTACATCGTGATCATCGCGCCGAGCGTAGCGCCGAAGGCAAAGAAGACGGCGATCACCGTTCCGAGCGCCCGCACGAAGCCCGCCAACGGCCCCGAGGCGTCCTGGTAATAAGTGTCCTCGCGCTTCACCTGGAGGTTGAAGCGCGGATCGACGTCCACGGTGGACCGCAGCGCCGACAAGTCGGAGGGCGATCGCAGACGGACGGTGAGCTGCGAGTACCCGGGCCTTCGGGCGGCGTCGATGAGCTGGTCGGCGTCGGCCCAGATCTCGCTCTCGAAACCGCTTCCTCCCGCCTCGAACACGCCGACCACCTGCCAGTCGCGCCGCGCGATGCGGATGGACTGTCCCGGCGCAGCCCCCTTGTAGCGGCTGCGCATGGCCTTCCCGATCATCACCTCGCTCGTCGCCGGCTGCGGGAGCCGTCCGTCGATCACATGCACCGTCTCGCTGCGCAGGAGGTGCAACCCGTCGGGCGTCACTCCGCGGAACCCGACGTTGGCGGTCCCGTTCCCATCGGCGCGCTGCAGCTGGAAGACGACGAAGAGCTCGGGCGACGCGACCGCCTTCCCTCCCTGCGCGGCCACGGCCGGATCGGCGGAGAACACCTTGGCCGCCTCCCGCGGGAGCAAACTGGTCAGCTCGACCGTCGACCCTTTCCGTAGGAGGATCGCGTTGCGCGGCGATCCGGTGGCCTTGAGGGTCTCTTCCACTCCCGCCGCGAGCATGAGCACCGCTGCGAAGACGAACACCACCAGGCTCAGCCCCGCCGCGGTCGCCACCGCGGAAAAGCGCCGCCGGAGGATCGACCGGACGTTGTAGGAAAGCGGGATCACTCCTGCCTCCGGAGCGCGTCGACGACCTCCATCCGGCCCGCTTGCCAGGCGGGGAGGACGCTGGCCAGAGCTCCGATGACGGCAGCGAGGACGAGGGTGAGGAGCGCGGTGCCCGGCTTGAAGGTGATGCCGGTGAGGAACCCCAGGCTGGAAAGCGCCTTCCCGAAGCCGGTGAGAATGGGTTGCGAAAGCGTCACCCCGAGCAGGCCGCCCAGCCCGCCGAGCATCGCTCCTTCGGTCACGGAGATGGCCCGCACGTGCCTGGGCAGGAAGCCGATGGCACGCATCGCGCCCAGCTCCGGCGTGCGCTCGCGCAATCCCATGGCCAGGGTGTTGGCCAGGATGAGCGCCATGATGGCGAGGATGACGCCGCTGACCGCCTCGAGCGCGGCGAGGATTGCGGAAGAGCCCTGCACGAACGAGAGGCGGAACGACTTCTCCGTCTCGGTGTGCGTCTCGTATTCGCTGTTGGCGAACAGGCCGTCGATCTGGCGTACCACTTCCGGAGAGCGGCGCGCGTCAGCCACCGTGATGGTGTAGACGCCGACCATGTCCTTGAGTCCTTCCCGAACCCCCTCGCTCCAACGCTTCCAATGGAAGTACATGGTGTTGGCCAGCGAATCGTCATCCGGCGAATCCACGATGCCGGCGATCCGGAAGCGCCACTCGCCGGGATAGCTATCGCCTTGCAGCGGCAGCGTGTCGCCTACCTTGAACCCATACCGATCGGCGAGCTTCTTGCCCACGATGCATGCGTTCCGGTCGGAGAGGAAGTCCTCCTTGGTGCCTTCCAGGAAGCGGATGTTGAACACCTCGAGCGCCGTGGGCGCGTCGACCGCGAACCTCGCGAAGAAGTTCTTTGGATCCTTGTAGATGCCCCCGAACCAGTTCGAGTAAGTGACCTTGGTGACGCCGGGCACCTGCAGGATCCGCTCGCGGTACGAGAGCGGGAGCGTCTGCGTGATGGAGACCGCGTTCCGCGTCACCACGCGATCGGCTGCGCTGGCGTCGCTGCTCGCGTACCACGCCGAGATCACGGTCCGGAGGAACACGAACGCAAGCGCAGCGACCATGGTGCCCAGCACGGTGAGGAAGGCGCGCGTCTTGTTGCGCAGGAAGGCGTTGCGCAGCGCCAGGCCGGTAAGCGTCACGTGAGCAACCCCTTGTCCAGCCGGCGTTGGATCTTCGCGCTCTGGGCCGCGTGAGGGTCGTGGGTGACCATCACGATGGTCTTCCCCAGCGTCTCGTTGAGCGTGGTGAGGAGCCCCAGCACCTCTTCCGCGCTCTTGCGATCGAGGTCGCCGGTGGGCTCGTCGGCCACGATGATCTGCGGGTCGGCGACGATGGCGCGCGCGATCGCCACCCGCTGCTGCTGGCCGCCGGAGAGCTGGCGCGGCGTGTGATCGGCGCGGTCGGTGAGCGAGACCAGCTTGAGCGCCACCTCGACGCGGCGCCTGCGCTCCGCCTTCGAGAGCGGCGTGAGCAGGAGTGGCAGCTCGACGTTCTCGGCGGCGGTGAGCACCGGCATCAGGTTGTAGAACTGGAAGATGAACCCGATGTTGCGCGCCCGCCAGGCGGCGCGCTCCGTCTCGCCCATGCGGCCGATGTCCGAGCCGGCCACCCGCACGGTCCCGGCGGTGGGCTGATCGATTCCGGCGATGAGATTGAGCAGGGTCGTCTTGCCGGACCCCGATGGGCCCATCAGAGCTTCGAACGAGCCTTCCGGGATGTCCAGGTCGATGCCGTCGAGCACGGTCACCTCCTGCTTCTCCCGCGCGTACACCTTGCGCAGCCCGCGGATCTCCACGATCGGCCGCGCACCGCGCGGAGCCCTCTCGGCCACCTCGGCCATGTCTGCCTCCGTCACTGCTTTTCCTTCACCTTCATACCGGTCCTCAGATCACCATCCGGTCGGCGGACCACCTTGGTGCCCGGCGGCGGCCCGTCGCGGAGCGCGACCAGGCCCCCCATCGGAGCTCCGGTGATCACCGGGACCGACCGGAGCTGGTCCTGCGGATCGACCACCCAGACCACCTTCGTCTCGCCGCGCTCGACGACCGCGTCCGCCTGCACCGCCCGGATCGGCTGCGCCTTCGCGGCGGCCTCGTCCAGCTCCTTGGCGAGGAACGTCACCTTCGCCCCCATGTCGGGCAGCACGTCGGCGGGATCGTCGACGAAGCCCACCTTGACGGTCACCGTCGCCTTTGCCCGGTCTACTCGGGGGCGGACCTCGGCGACCTTGCCGCGGTAGCGGCGGTCCGGGAAGGCGTCGAGGACGATCTCGGCGGGCGTCCCGATCTTCAGCTTGGCCACCTGGCTCTCCGACACGTCGGCCTCCACCTGGAGGGTGGAGAAGTCGGCGAGCGACGCGATGCCGCCGCGGCCGCCGGTTCCGGCGCTCAGGGCGCCGAAGACGATCTCGCCGATGTCGGTGAGCTTCTGCGTGATGCGCCCGTCGAATGGCGCGCGCACGTAGCAGTTCTCCAGGTTGACCTTCGCGACTTCTACACGCGCGCGCGCGGACGCCGAATCGCCGCGCGCCGCGGAGAGCGCCGCCTTGGAGCCGTCCAGGCGCGCGGTGACCTGGTCGAGCGCGGCGGGGGTGGAGACACCCTTCTCCTGCACCGTCTTCTCGCGGTCGAACGCGCGCTGCGCGTCGCGCACTTCCACCTGGGCCCGCCTCTCGCGCGCCTCCGCCGAGCGCGCGTCGGCCTCGGCCTGCACCACCTGCGCGCGGTAGTCCTGATCCTCGAGTACCGCGATCAGCTGCCCCTTCTTGACCACGGTGCCGTCCTCGACGAACAGCTTCGCCACCCGGCCGCCGATGCGCGGCGAAATGTTCGCCTGGCGCTGCGGCACCACGTACCCGGTGGCGACCAGGAGCTGCTGCGCCTGCGCGGGGCTGACCAGCGCCACGGCCGTGGTCTCGACCTCGGGCACGAACACGCGCGGCGCCAGCAGCTTCCAGGCGACGAACAGCACCACGGCAACGGCCGCGACGCCGATGGCGGGCGGTGCCCACGAGGGCAGGGACCTCTGCTTCGCCGTGCGCTCGATGCGCAGGCTCTTCAGCTCGTCGGCGACGGACGGCGGCGTCGGCACTGCCGGTCTGTAACACAGGACCTCTGCTCGCGCAGAGAGACTCGCCGCTCAAGCGCGCTGCGCGGCGGCGGCCTGGACGCGCGGCTGGGATGCCTTGGGGAGCGGGCGGTCCAGGATCGCGATCAGCACCGAGAACCAGAGAGCGAGCCAGGCGAGGAGCAGCACCGCGGCGCGGAAGGCGGCGCGGGTCGAGCTTGCGAGACCGACACTGGCGAGAGGCAACATGACGGGCTCCTTCTCTAACCACCACAAGCGGCAGTTGACGGTTATATACGTCGGCGCTATCTAACCTGTCAAGTGGCTCTTTGGGGGTTGCATGGTGGAGATGATGCGCGGCGAGCAGTACCGGTTCGAGTTCATCGGCGGGGAGCCCTGCCTCGACTTTACCAACACGGTCGGCGGTGACCGGCGCGTCGATCCCAGCGAGCACCTGCACGGTTACGCCGACCTGGTCGCCTGGGCGCGGCAGGGCGAGCTGCTCTCGCCCGCCCAGGGGCGCGCCTTGCTGCTCCGCGCCCAGCGCGAGCCGGCCGCCGCCACCGGGGCGCTGGCCGCGGCGGTCGAGCTGCGGGAGACGCTCTTCGAGATCTTCCTCGCGCTGGCGGAAGACAGGCGCCCCTCGCCGCAGCACCTCGCGGTGCTCAACCGCGCGCTCGCCGACGCCCTCCCGCACCGGCGGGTCGTCCAGAGCGGCCGCGGGTTCTCGCTCGGCTGGGACGACACGGACGATCTCCGCCGCATGCTCTGGCCGGTCGCGCTCTCCGCCGTGGAGCTGCTCGCCGGAGACCACGCCGCGCCCGTCAAGCTGTGCGGGATGCGGGAGACCACCGGATGCAGCTGGCTCTTCGTGGACGAGAGCCGCAACGGATCGCGCCGCTGGTGCAGCATGAAGGACTGCGGCAACCGCGCCAAGGCGCGACGCCATTATCGAAAAGTGAAGAGGTTGGATTGATTCGATGGCGCTGCCTTTGGCGACACCCTCTTCGATCCGGCGCCTTCGGCGCCTCTACAAGGGGGAGCTCGCTCCCCCCTCGACCCCCCAACTGATCGCGTGCTGACCAATCGAGGGGTGCGGCGAGTCGCCAACGTCGCTTGACCATCTCGCCGGACCTCTGCTACCGGGCGCGAGGTGCCGGCGCACACGAACGAGAACGGACCGGCGGCGCCCGCGCCCGCCGTCAGCCAGCCGCCGCGCGAGGGGACCTTCCTCTTCCTTTCCGATCTGCTCGGCCTGCCCGTCGTGGGCCCCGACGGCGGGCGCCTGGGCAACCTGGTCGATCTGCTCGCGGACGCGGCGGGGGCGTACCCGCGGGTGAAGGCGTTGCGCGTCCGCACCCACCGGGGCGGCCAGGTGAAGCGGGTGGAATGGGAGGACGTGGACGAGTGGGACGGAAGGGCGCTGCGGCTCAAGCGCGGCGCGGAGGCGCTCCGGCCGCTGCAGCTCCTCTCCAGCGAGATCCCGCTCGCACAGGATGTCCTCGACCGGCAGATCGTCGACACCGACGATGCCAAGGTGGAGCGGGTCAACGACCTGCACCTGCTTCGCGCGCGAGGCGAGCTGCGCGTCGCCCACGTGGACGTCGGCTTTCGCGGGCTCGTGCGCCGCATGGGTTGGCAGCGGATGATCGACGCGCTGGTGCGCCGCCTCAAGCCGGGCGCGCCATACCTGCGGACCGACAGGCTCGTCTCCTGGAAGCACGTGCAGCCCCTGGCGGCGGGGTCGCCTCGGGTCCGCCTCGATCTCTCCCGGGCCGCGCTCTCCGAGATGCACCCCGCCGACCTGGCCGAGATCCTCGAAGACCTCGACCGCCGCGAGCGGGCCGTGCTCTTCCGCGAGCTTCCGGTCGAAGCAGCGGCGGACGCGCTCGAGGAGGTCCAGCCCGAGCTGCAGCGCGAGCTGCTCCACGCGCTGGAGCCGGACAAGGCGGCCGACGTGCTGGAGGAGATGCAGGCCGACGACGCCGCCGACCTGCTCGCCGACCTGCCTCGCGAAGAGTCCGCCGAGCTGCTCGCCGAGATGGAGCCGTCGGAGGCGCGCGAGGTCGAGCGGCTCCTCACCTACGACGAGGACAGCGCGGGCGGCATGATGAACCCGGAGTTCCTCCGGCTCTCACCCGAGCTGACCGCGGCGCAGGCGCTGGAGCAGGTGCGCGCCCAGGCCGAGAACATCGCCCACCTGCACGACGCCTTCGTGCTGGGGCCCGAAGGGAAGCTCGCAGGCGTGCTGTCGCTGCGCGACATCATCGTTGCGAAGCCGGAGAGCCGCGTCCTGGGCCTGATGCACGAGCACCCGGCGCCGTTGCGGCCCGACGATTCGCCGCGCAAGGTGGCGGAGCAGGCGGCGAAGTACAACCTCTTCTCGCTGCCGGTGGAGGACGAGGGCGGAAAGCTCCTGGGCGTCGTCACCGTGGACGACGTTCTGGAGAAGGTGCTGCATGGCTGAATCGAGGGCGGAGGGGCGCGCCACACCCTCGGGTGGCGTGCGGCCGCTGCGCTCGGGCTGGGCGCGCGTCGCGCTGGTCGCCTCGGTGGTCGGCCCGGGCATCATCACGGCCAACGTCGACAACGATGCCGGCGGCATCGCCACCTATTCGCAGGCGGGCGCCGACTTCGGCTACACCCTGCTATGGACGCTGATCCCCATCACCTTCGCGCTCATCCTGGTGCAGGAGATGACCGCGCGGATGGGAGTGGTCACCGGGAAGGGCCTCTCGGACCTGATCCGCGAGCGCTTCGGCGTGAAGACCACCTTCTTCGTCATGCTCGCGCTGGTGATCGCCAACCTGGGCAACACGTTGGCGGAGTTCGCGGGCGTCGCCGGATCGCTGGAGATCTTCGGCGTTCCGCGCTGGGTCTCCGTGCCGGCGGTCGCGGCGCTGGTCTGGGTGCTGGTGGTGAAGGGCACCGCGCGCGTGGTCGAACGGATCTTCCTCGCCGCCTGCGTGTTCTATGTCGCTTACATCGTGGCCGGCTTCCTCGCCAGGCCCGACTGGGGCGAGGTGGCGCGCGGAACGCTCGTCCCCACGCTCCCCTTCACCGCACCGGCGGTGACGATGGTGGTCACGCTGGTGGGCACCACCATCGCGCCCTGGATGCAGTTCTATCTGCAGTCCGCCATCGTGGAGAAAGGTGTGAGGATCGAGGACTACCCGCTGTCGCGCCTCGACGTGGTGGTCGGCTGCATCGTCACCGACGTGGTTGCGTTCTTCATCGTGCTGGCCTGCGCCGCCACCATCCACAAGGCCGGCGGGCACATCGAGACGGCGAAGGACGCCGCCCTGGCGCTGCGTCCGCTGGCGGGAAGATACGCCAGCGCGCTCTTCGCCTTCGGACTCTTCAACGCCTCGGTATTCGCGGCCAGCATCCTCCCGCTCTCCACCACCTATTACGTGTGCGAGGCTTTCGGATGGGAGAGCGGGATTGACAAGAGGCGCGACGAGGCGCCGCAGTTCTACGCGCTCTACGCGGCCATGATCGTGCTCGGCGCCGGGTTGGTCCTCTTCCCCCGCCTGCCGCTCCTCAAGATCATGCTCCTCTCGCAGACCGCGAATGGCGTCCTCCTGCCATTCATCCTCGTCTACATGCTGCTCCTTGCCGGCGACGAGCGGCTGATGGGCCGCTACCGCAACGGCCGCTGGCTGTCGGTCGTCTCCTGGGCCACCACCGCAATCCTGATCGCGCTGACCGTCGCGATGCTCTGGTTGACCGTCAGGAGCTAGGAAGGCGCTGGGGATTCTCGGCCGCGGCCGCGCGCAGATCCCGGTGGCGGGACACCCGATCAGCGGGGCTGGTGCAGCAGCGACGAAGCGGAGGCGAGCGGCAGCGGCCAGGCTCGCCGCGATTCGAGCAGGCCCGCCAGCTGCGCCGCGTCCATCGGCCGCGCGAAGTAGTACCCCTGCGCGTAGTCGCAATGCAGGAGCTGCAGCTGCGCCACCTGCGCGGGGGTCTCCACGCCCTCGGCGACGACGTCCATGCCCAGCGCGCGCGCCAGCGAGAGGATGGTGCGCACGATCTCCGCATGCTTGCCCGAGCTGTCGATGCGCGCCACGAAGGAGCGGTCCAGCTTCAGCGTGTCGAAGCGGAAGTTGTGCAGGTACGAGAGCGACGAGTAGCCCGTGCCGAAGTCGTCGAGCAAAAGGTGCACGCCCAGCGCCTTGATCTGCGCGAGGAGCAGCGAGGCGGGGCCGGCGTTCTCCATGATCACGCTCTGGGTGCGCTCCTCGGCAGCCGGTCCGCGAACCCGCGCGCCGCCTTGCACGACTCGCGCAGCACCCATTCGCCGATGGGGCGGATGAGGCCGGTCTCCTCGGCCGCGGGGATGAACTCGGCGGGTGGGGTGCGCCCGCGCTTCGGGTGCTGCCATTCCACCAGCGCCTCGCAGCCCGCGATGAGCCCGGTCGAGAGCGAGACGATGGGTTGGAAGGCGAGGCGCAACTCGTTGCGTTCGAGCGCCCGGTAGAGGTCGGTCTCCAGCTGCAGTTGCGCGCGCGCATGCGCGTGCATCGCCGGATGGAAGACCGCGTGCCGCGCGCGGCCCAGCTCCTTGGCGCGGTACATGGCGGTGTCGGCGTCGCGGAGCAGCTCTTCGGGCCGGGTGTAGCCGCGCCCCGCGACCGCGATGCCGATGCTCGCCGTCGCGAATACCTCCACGCCGCCCAGATCGTGGGCGGAGGCCAGCTCGGCCTGGATCCGCTCCGCGCAGCGCGCCGGGTCCTCCGCAGAGCCGTAGTCCTCGAGGAGAAGGGCGAACTCGTCGCCGCCCAGGCGCGCCGCCGTGTCGCCGGGTCGGACGCACTCGAGAAGCCGCTTGCCGACCGAGACGAGGAGCCGATCCCCCATCGCGTGCCCCAGGCTCTCGTTGATGTTCTTGAAGCGGTCCACGTCGAGGAACAGCACCGCGAAGCGCAGCTCCGGCTTGCGCTGCTGGAACGCCATCGCCTGGCTCAAGCGGTCCATGAACAGCGACCGGTTGGGCAGCCCGGTCAGCGCGTCGTGCAGCAGCTTCTCCTCTGCTTCCTTGCGCTCGGTCACGTCGGTCTGCGAGCCGGCCATGCGCGTCGCCTTTCCCTGCGCATCGCGCACCGCGGTGCCCCGCAAGAGCACCCAGCGCCAGGTCCCGTCCGCGTGCCGGATGCGGTGCTCCACCTCCAGGTTCGCGCTGTCGCCCGACAGATGACGTGCCACTTCCCCCGAGAGCCGGTCGCGATCGTCGGGGTGCACCCGTCCGAACCACGCCTCCGGCTCTCCGCCCGCCTCGTCCTCGCGCAGGCCGAGCATCTGCTTCCAGCGCGGCGAGAAGTACACGCGGTTCGTGGCCAGGTCCCAGTCCCAGAGTCCGTCGTTCGCGCCACGCTCCGCCAGGGCGTACCGCTCCTCGCTCTGCCGCAAGGCGCGCTCGGCGCGGCGGCGCTCGGAGATGTCGAGCAGCGTGCCGGTGATGGCCGGCTTGCCCCCGAGCTCGGTCCGCGCGCCGTGCACCTCCACGTCCACGGGAGAGCCGTCCTTCCGCCGCGCGCGGAAGCTGTAGTGCATGCTCTGCACCTCGCCGGCGATGCGCCGGCGGACGTTCTCGCGGACCATGGGCCAGTCCGGCTCGAAGGTGAGCTGCTCGAGGGGAAGACCGCCGCGGGCGAAGTCCTCGGGCGAGTAGCCGAGGATCTCGCAGAGCTTCGGGTTCGCGTAGACCACCCGGCCGTCCTGGATGACGTAGATGCCGGCGATCGACTGCTCCACCAGCGCGCGGAACCGGTCTTCGCTGGGGGCGAGCGGTTCGGCCTCGCGGGGCCGGGCGGCGGCCGGTGCCTGCTGCTGCGCGCTCATCGTCTGCCTCTCCCGTCCCGCCGCGAAATTGTGTGGCAGCGGCCGGGAGATTGCAAAGCGGCATGGTACAAGCCGTTCACCATGCACTCGTGGGTGCGCGAGCTGCTCTCGTTCAGCCTGCTTTCCCTCTCGGCCGTGTTCTTCGTGGTCGACCCGATGGGGGCGCTTCCCATCTTCGTCGCCATGACGCAGGGCGATTCCGAGGAGAAGCGGCGGCGCATGGCGCGTCGCGCCGCGCTCACCGCGTTCGTCATCCTCACCATCTTCGCCATCGCCGGCACGGTCATCTTCCGGCTGCTCGGCGTGACGCTCGGCGCCTTCAAGGTCGCCGGCGGCATCCTGCTCCTGCTCACCTCCGTCGAGATGCTGCGCGCGCAGCAGGTCCGCACCCGCATCATCCCGGAAGAGGAGCAGGAAGGCGCCGAGAAGGACGACGTGGCCATCTTCCCGCTCGCCATCCCGCTGCTCGCCGGACCCGGCGCGATCGCCACCGTGACCGCGCTGATGGGGCGCGCGGGCCGCACGCTGTTCATGGTGCCGGTGGTGCTCTCGATCGCCATCACTTGCGCGGCGAGCTATGCGATGCTGCGGGCCGCCACGCCGATCTCGCGTTTCCTCGGCGTCACCGGGTTGAACGTCATGAACCGCGTCATCGGCCTCATCATCGGCGCCCTCGCGGTACAGTTCGTCTTCGACGGTTTCAAGGACACCTTTCCGAGGCTGTTCGCGTGAGGTCGCTCCTGGCTTTGCTGGCGCTGAGCGCCGGCTGCGCGCTTCCGGTGGTGAGCGCCGGCACCTTCCTGCCGGCCGGAGATCTGCAGAAGGGCCAGGTGCACGTGAGCCTCTCGATGGAAGCGGGGCGCGTGCTGGCCGGCCCGAGCGACGTCCCCGACAGGACCGTCGCTCCCCAGACGAGCAAGTGGGAGGTGCTCACCTGGGTCGCCTCCGATGCCTCGATCCGCTGGCAGGTCCTCTACCACCTCGCGTTCGAGGCGCAGGTGAAGCTGAGCAATCCGATCTCTCCCTTCACACCCGCGCTGGTGGGGGGCGCCCTGGGCGCGCGGCTGCGCCTCTACGATCTGCAGCAGGGCGAAGGCCTGGCGTTCGAGATCGGCACGCGCTTCGTGGGCGTGGGCGTCGAGCAGGAGCTGGTGCGGAGCCAGGACGGCCGGACGCAAACGGACCTCTGGAAGTACCGCGCGTTCGGGGTCGAGGTGCCGCTGATCGCGACGTATCGCGTGTCGCCGCAGCTGGCGCTGACGGGATCGCCGTTCCTGCGCGCATACTGGATCCGCGCCTGGCACGAGACGTTCCAGGCCGACGGAACGGAGATGCTCAACCGCCTGCAGTGGACCCCGGTGCTCGCGGCTGGCCTGGGAGCGTCGATCGCGATGGACTTCGGCGCGATCCAGGTCGCGCCCGGCTGCGCGCTGGAGCTCGCCACGCGCGCCGGGCCCCAGGCGCCTACCAAGCTGATCGTGGAGCCGGGCATCTCGGTTGGAGTTCGTTTCTAGCCGCCGGATCGGCCGGCGATACGCTGTTCACGGCGCGGACGTCATGGAGGCATGCGGGTGCGGATGTTCGCGGCGGCGCTGGAATGGGCGATCTTCCTCGTCCTCTTCCCCTTCCTGCTGCTGCATCCCCGCGTGCGCCAGGGGATCCGGCGGCGCCTGGGCCTCTACGACGGCGACATCGTGCGCCGCCCCGGCCCCCGCGTGTGGCTGCACGGCGCCTCCGCCGGAGACGTCCTCGGCCTGGTGCCCATCGTGCGGGAGCTGAAGGCGCTGCGTCCCGACGCCCGCGTGCTGGTGTCCGCGATCACCGATTCCGGCGCCTCGATGGCCGAGCAGCGGCTGATCGCCAGCGGCCTCGCCGACGCGGTGACCTTCCTCCCGTACGACCTGCCGGGGCCGTGCCGCCGCGCGATCGCAGCGCTGCGGCCGGACGTGCTCGTCCTCGAGTACACCGAGCTCTGGCCCCAGCTCATCCGCGCCGCCTCGCGCGCGGGCGTCCGGCTGGCGATGACCAACGGGCGGATCGCGCCGGAGAACCTGGGGCGGTACCGGCTCCTCTTCGCCCTGGCCGGGAATCTGCTCGAGCAATTCGACGTCCTGATGATGCGCGCCGAAGACGAGGCGGAGCGCGCGCTGCAGCTCGGGGCGCCGCGCGACCGGGTCCACGTCACGGGAAACACCAAGTTCGACGCCTTGGCGGTGAGCGTGCCTGAAGCGGAGGACGAGGAGCTGCGCGCCGCGCTGGGATTGCGCGGCGAGCGGCTGTGGGTGTGCGGGTCCACCCACGAAGGCGAGGAGGGTCCGCTCCTCGACGCGTACGCGGCGCTGCGGCGCGACTTTCCCGATCTCCGGCTGGTGCTCGCGCCGCGATACGTGGAGCGCTCGGGCCGCGTGCTGGGCGCCGCGCGCGAGCGCGGTTTGCCCTCGCGCCTGCGCTCCGAGCCCGGCGGCGGCGAAGCAGTGGTGGTGCTGGACACCATCGGCGAGCTGGTCCGCGTCTACCAGCTCGCCACCCTCGTGTTCGTGGGGGGCAGCTTCACCCGGCGAGGCGGGCAGAACATCCTCGAGCCCGCGGCTTGCGGCAAGCCGGTGCTGTTCGGTCCCCGCATGGAGAACTTCCAGGACAGCGTGCAGGTGCTGGTGGGGCGCGGCGGCTTGCAGGTGCGCGACCCGGCCGCGCTCCAGCGCATCCTGCGCGACCTGCTCGGGCGGCCGGAGGAGATCCGCACCCTGGGCCAGCTCGCGCGCGACGCGGTGTCCGCGGTCCGCGGAGCGAGCGCCCGCGATGCGCGCCTGATCGCCGATCTGATCCCCGAGGCGGTGGCGTGACCGGCTTCTGGTGGCGCCGGGACGAGCCCGGCTGGGCGGAGCTCGCGTTGTGGCCGCTCTCCTTCGCCTCGCTCGCGTACCGCGCCGCCTCGGTCCTCGCGCGCGGGAGCGTCCGCCCCGTGAAGGCCGGGGCGCCGGTCATCTCCGTGGGGAACCTGGTGGTGGGAGGCGCGGGCAAGACGCCGGTCGCGCTCGAGCTGGCCGAGCGGCTCCTGCGCCGCGGCAAGCAGCCCGCGCTGCTCAGCCGCGGCTATGGGCGGCGCGCCAGGCACCCCGTCGAGGTGTCGGAGCGGATGCCCTGCGACCTCGCCGGAGACGAGCCGCTCCTGCTCAAGCGCCGCTGCCCGCGCCTCCGCGTGCTGGTCGGCCCCCGCCGGGCGCTGCTCGCGTCCCAGGCAGTTGCGCGCGGCGCGGACGTGCTGCTCCTCGACGACGGGCTGCAGCACCACGAGCTGGAGCGGGACCTCGACGTGGTGGTGATGGACGCCTCCAATCCGCTGGGCAACGGCCGGCTGCTGCCGCGCGGGCCGCTGCGCGAGCCGCTCGATTCGCTGCGGCGGGTACGGCGCGGACTGCTCTGGCTCACGCGATGCGATCTTCCGCGCGCCGCCGAGCTGCCCCGGCTGCCGCTCTCCGGGCCGGTGGAGAGCGCCTTTGCCGCGCGAGACGCGCGGCCGCTCGAGGGCAAGGCGGCGTTCCTCTTCGCGGGCCTGGCGCGTCCTCCGTCTTTCGACGCGCTGGCGCGCGCCTGCGGCGCCAAGGTGGTCGGCAGTCGCTGGTTCGGCGACCACCATGCCTACTCGTCCCGCGACCTGCGGCAATTGCGCCGCGCGGCCGAGCTGGCCGGCGCCGAGGTCCTGGTCACGACGGAGAAAGACGCGGTCCGGCTGGCACCCGCGCAGCTGACCGGACCGCCGCCCATCGCGTCGCTTCCGGTCGACCTGCGTATCCTGGCCGGCGAAGAGGCACTGGACGCCGCTCTCGACGAGGTGCTGCGGTGAAGGGGCGCTGGGCGCGGTTCTTGCTCGCGCTCGGTCAGGCCCTGGGCAGCGCCGCCTGGGCGGTGGGCCTGCGTCGACGGGTCGCGCTCGAGGGCCTGCGTCGCGCGTTCCCGGAGCACACCGAGCAGCAGCGGGAGGTGACGGGGCGCGCCGCGTACCGCCAGCTGGGACGCAGCCTGGCGGAGGTTGCGCTCGCCCGGAGCGCGCGCGACGAAGATCTCGAGGACCTGGTCCGCTTCGACGGGTGGGACGTGTACGAGTCGGCCCGGGCGCAGGGGCATGGCGTGGTGGTGGCGGTCGCCCACTTCGGGAACTGGGAGTTGCTGGCGCGCGCGTGCGCGCGGCGCGGCGTGCCTCTCACCGCGATCACCCGCGCCCTGCGAGGGCGCCTCAACCAGCAGATCCTCGCCGCTCGGCACGAAGGCGGTCTCCGCGAGCTGCCCGACAAGGGATCCACCGGCGCGGCGCTGCGGCTGCTCCGGCGCGGCGAGACGCTTGCGGTCGTGGTCGATCAGAACATGCGTCCTTCGCGCGGCATCTTCG
The DNA here is from genome assembly GCA_005888115.1 of Deltaproteobacteria bacterium. Classification (GTDB taxonomy): domain Bacteria; phylum Myxococcota; class Myxococcia; order Myxococcales; family 40CM-4-68-19; genus VBKO01. The sequence goes on along the minus strand of VBKO01000341.1, from coordinate 24,070 downwards.
TCGACTTCTTCGGCGAGCCGGCGTGCACCACGCCCGCGGCGGCAGTGCTGGCCTTGCGCGCCGGCGCGCCGCTTCTGGCGGCCTTCCCGGTGCGCGGCCCCGACGGCACGCACCTCGTCCGCGTCGAGGGACCTTTCGCCGCGCCGCCCGGGGCGCGTGGCCGCTCGGCAGTCCAGGCGCTCACGCAGGAAGTGACTCGCGCCGTGGAGCGCGCGGTCCGGGAGCACCCCGATCACTGGTTCTGGGTACACCGTCGCTGGAAGACGCGACCGAAGGAAGCGCTCCCGCCGCCCGCGCGCTGAACTTGCCGCCCCAGCGGAGTTCGTGAGAGACACCGCCTCCATGCAGCGCAACGCCGAGCTGCGCTCGCTCCTCGATCGCTTCGAAGGCGCGCGCATCGCCGTGGTCGGCGACCTGGTCGCCGACGAGTACCTGTACGGCGAGACCGAGCGCGTCAGCCGCGAGGCGCCGGTGCTCATCGTGCGCTACGAGTCGAGCGACGTAAAAGCCGGCTGCGGCGCCAATGCGGTGGCCAACCTCTGCGCGCTGGGAGCGCGCGTCCTGCCGGTCGGCCTGGTCGGGGACGATGCGACCGGGACGCGCCTGCGGCAGCTCCTCGCGGAAGCGGGGGCGGACGTCTCCTCCGTCATCGCGGTGCCGGGCGTGCCCACGGCGACCAAGACCCGCGTCCTCGCCGGCGGCAAGAACACCCGGCGCCAGCAGATGCTGCGCATCGACCGGGACGGGCCGGGCGCGCCGCCGGCCGCTCTGCTCGCGAGGGTGCTGCACGCGCTCAGGGAAGCCGCCCGGAACGCCGACGCGGTGATGGTGTCCGACTACGGAGCCGGGTTGCTCTGCCCGCCCGTCATCGAGGCGGTGCTCGGCCTCGCCAAGGCAGGCAAGATCGTCTGCGCCGACTCGCGCTACGGCCTGTCGCAGTACCGCGGCGTCACTCAGGCGAAGCCGAACGAGGTGGAGCTGGAGCAGCTCGCGGGCCGTCCGCTGGGCGGAGACCTGGGCGCGATCGAGGAGGCCGGCCGCGAGCTGTTGCGGTCGCTGGCGGCGAGCTCGCTCCTGGTCACGCGCGGCCGCGCGGGGATGCTGCTCCTCCGGCCGGGCGCGCCCGCCGCCGCGTTGCCCGTGCACGGGTCGGCGACCGCGGTGGACGTGACCGGCGCCGGCGACACGGTGATGGCCGCGAACACGCTCGGGATCGCCTGCGGCGCCGACCCGCTGCAGGCCGCGCGTCTCGCCAACGTGGCGGCGTCGCTGGTGGTGCAGAAGCCGGGCACCGCCACCGTGAGCGCGGCGGAGCTGCGCAAGGAGCTGCTCCGCGCGACGGTCGCCGGGCCGGAGTTGCTGGAGCGCTCGCCGATGGCCAGCGCGGGCGCCCAGGAGCCAGGGCGCCGCCGGAGGGCCCGGCGGTGAACAAGCTCGTGCCGCTCGCGCAGGCTGCCCTTGCGCGCGAGTCGGCGCGCGCCCAGGGCACGGTGGTGGCGGTCGCGAACGGCGCCTTCGACCTGCTTCACGTCGGGCACGTCCGCTATCTGCAGGGCGCGAAGGACCTGACCCGCGGAGGTCTCCTCGTCGTCGGCGTCAATACCGATCGGAGCGTGCGGGCCAGCAAGGGTCCAGGGCGCCCCATCCTGCCGGAGCGCGAGCGGGCCGAGCTGGTCGCGGCGCTCGGATGCGTCGACCTGGTGGTGCTGTTCGACGAGCCCGACGCCGTCGAGCTGCTGACGGCGCTTCGTCCCGATCTGCACGTCAAAGGCACCGACTACACCGAGGAATCCGTCCCCGAGCGCGAGGTCGTCGCGCGCCTGGGCGGGCGCACCGCGATCGCCGGCGATGCGAAGGACCACTCGACGACCGATCTCGTGGCCCGCATCCGGGAGGGATTCTGCGACGAGGTGCTGGTGGTGGACGGCGGGTCCCGCGACGGGACGCGCGAGCTGGCCGCGCGCCTGGGGGCGCGCGTGGTCGAGCGTCCGTTCGACGATTTCGCTCGCCAGCACGAGTTCGCGCGCACGCAGGCGCGCGGAGAGTGGATCCTCTCGATCGACGCCGACGAGCGCGCCTCTCCCGAGCTGGCGGCCGCTGCGCCCGGGGCGCTGCGCGGCGCGGCAAGCGCGTACGCGCTGCCCTTCAAGAACCACTTCCGCGGCGTCTGGCTGCGGCACGGAGGGTTCTGGCCCGACCGCCACGTGCGGCTGTTCCGGAAGGACCGCTGCCGCTACGACCCTGAAAGGCCGGTTCACGAGAAGCTGCTGGTGGACGGGGCCACCGCGCGGCTCGACGCGCCCGTCCTCCATCACACCTGGGGATCCCTCGCGCACTGCCTCGCCAAGATGGAGCGGTATGGCGAGCGTGCCGCGCAGGCGCTGTTCGCGCAGGGCCGGCGGGCGGCGGCCTGGGAGGTGGCGCTGCGCCCGCTGTGGAGGTTCGTGCGTGGGTACCTGCTGCGCGCCGGGTTCCTCGACGGCGCGCCGGGCGCGGCGATGGCGTGGGCGCGCGCCTACGAGGCGTACGCGCGCTACGCCCGGTTGTGGGAGCTGTCGCGCTTCCCCGGCTCGGCGCGGGACGCGCTGCGATGACCCGTGGTATCCAGGGCAGGATGCCGATCGCGCAGGAGCTGAAGGACATTCTCGCTTGCCCCAGGTGCAAGGGCGAGCTGGAGTTCCGCGATCCCCAGAACGAGATCGTCTGCCACCACTGCAAGCTCGTCTACCGGATCGAGGACGACATCCCGGTCATGCTGGTGGACGAGGCGAGGCCGCTGGAGGCCTGATGGCGCGGGCCGGCCGGGTGCTGGTGGTGCAGCCGGCGTTCCTGGGCGACGTGGTGTTCACTTCCGCCTTGGTCGACGCGCTGGCGGAGCGGTTCGCCGAGGTGGACGTGTGCGTGACTCCACGAGGGCGCGACGCGGCTCTGGCCATGCCCGGCGCGGCCCGCGTGCAGGTCTTCGACAAGCGCGGTGACGACGCCGGCCCCGCGGGCCTGTGGCGGGCCGCCCGGCGGCTGCGCGAGCGAAGGTACGATGCCGCGGCGCTTCCGCATCGGTCACCGCGCAGCGCGCTGCTCGCCTGGCTGGCCAGGATCCCGCGGCGGGTCGGGTTCCGCGGCGCGCCGGGGTCGCCGCTCTACACCGGACGCGTCGCCGCGCCGGCCGGTCCGTACACGCGGCGCGAGGCCGCGCTGGCCCGGGCGCTCGGCGCCGAGCCGCGCCCGATGCGGCTCGCACCCCGGCCCGAGTGGGTGCGCGCGGCGGATGAGCGGCTGCGCGGCGTGTCCTCCGCGCCCGCCGCTCTCTGCATCGGCTCGGAATGGGAAACGAAGATCTGGCCGGCGGCGCACTTCGCGACCCTCGCCGACCACCTGGCGGAACGTGGTCTGACGCCCGTCCTGCTGGGAGGGCCCCGCGAGAAGCCGCTCGCGGAGGCGGTGCAGGCGCGCGCGGGTGCGCGCTGCCTCGACACGACCGGCAACTCGATCGGGGAGGCGCTCGCCATCCTCGCGCGCAGCGCGATCTGCGTCGGCGGCGACAGCGGGCTCGTTCATGCAGCCCGGGCGATGGGAGTTCCCACCGTGGCGCTGTTCGGGCCGACCGCGCCCCTCGTGCACGAGCTGGGCCCCAAGGAACGCGCCGTCACGCTCGGTCTCGACTGCTCGCCGTGCAGCGCGCACGGGCAGCGCCGCTGCCCGCTAGGGCATCACCGCTGCCTGCGGGACCTTCCGGCCGGGCTGGTGCTGGAGCACTGCGAGGCGGTGCTGGCGTGACCGCGGATGCGCGGCTCGATCCTCCGCCCGGCCTCGCCGCGCGGGCGTTCGCGCGCCTTGCCGCATTGGTCCTCCCGCTCGCCGGAGATCGTCCCGAGCCTGCCGAGCTGCGCCGCGTCCTGGTGGTCCGGCCGGACGACCGGGTGGGAAACGCGCTGCTGACGGTCCCGCTCGCGCTGGCGCTGCGCGACGCGCTCCCGCGGGCGCGGATCGATCTGCTGCTCGCGCGCCGCCGGGCGGCGGTCGCCGAGGGCCTCCGCGGCGTCCGGGTCGTGCAGTTCGAGAAGACCGACGCGTTCCGCCACCCGCTGCGCTTCGTCCGTTTCCTCCGCGCGCTGCGCTCGGCGGGTTACGACGCGGTCATCGACGCCGCCCACTGGCACGCGTTCTCGCTCACCTCGGCGCTGCTGTCCCGGATCGCTTCACGCCGCTGGCTGGTGGGCGCCTCGCGCGGCGCCTCGCACCTCTATTCGCACGCCGAGCCTCCCCCTCCTCCGGACATGCCGGAGCTGCAGGCCAAGCTCTTGCTGTTGCGCGGGCTCGGGCTGAGCCCGCCCGCCGCGCCCGCGCTGCAGACGGCGCTCGGGATCGAGCACGCCTCGTGGGCCGCCGAAGTGAGTCGCGATCTGCCCGTGTTCGCTGCGCTGAACCCCGGCGCGCGAAAGGCGGACCACCGCTGGCCTGCCGTCCGGTTCGCCGGGCTTGCGCGCGCGCTGCGTTCGCGGGGCGTGCCGTCCCTGCTCACCTGGGGTCCCGGAGAAGAGTCGCTCGCCCGCGAGGTCGCGGAGTCCTCCGGGGGAGCGGCTTTCCTGGCACCGCCGACCGACCTCGCCCGACTGGCGGCGCTGTTCCGCCGCGCCGCCCTGGTGGTGACGAACGACACCGGGCCGATGCACCTCGCCGCCGCTTGCGGCGCGCCGGTGCTGGCACTGCTCCATGCGCCAGAAGGCATCCGTTGGTCGCACCCAGGCCCGCGGTTCGCCGCGCTGGTCTACCCCGAGGTCGAAGAAGCGGCGGCGGCCGCCGGCCGTCTCCTTGACAGGGCACAAGCCGCGGTCGAACCTGCCGGGCGATGACGGGCCCGGAGCCGGCGTGATCCGTTCGATGACCGGCTTCGGCGCCGGGCGCGCGCAGGCGGGCGGCGAGACCGTCGCCGTCGAGCTCCGGTCGGTGAACGGGAAGTTCTGCGACGTGCGCGTGCACCTGCCGCGCGACCTGTCCGCGCTGGAGCCGGTGATCGCGAAGATCGTCAAGGCGCGCGTCGCGCGGGGCGTGGTCGACGTGAGCGTCCGGCGCGAGTCGCCCGGCAGCATCCGCGGCGCGGTGCCGCGCGTCGATCTGCCCCTGGCGGCGGCGTACGCCAAAGCGCTGCGCGAGATGCGCGCCGAGCTGGGACTCGCGGGCGAGGTGACCGTCCATGACCTGGTCGGATTGGAAGGCGTGGTGGGCCTGTCCGAGTCCGCCGCCGATCCGGGCCCGGCCGCCGAGGCGCTCGAGCGCGCCCTCTCGGCCGCGCTCGACGCTCTGGAGGAGATGCGCCGCCGCGAGGGAGAGGCATTGGCCCGCGATCTGTCCGCGCGCCTCGCGGCGGTGGAGAAGGGCGCCGCCGCCATCCGGGCCGCCGCGCCCCAGTCGGTCGAGGCGTACCGGGAGCGCCTCGCCGCGCGCGTCGCCGAGCTGTCGCGCGGCGTGCCCGCCGACCCGGCGCGCCTCGCGCAAGAGGTGGCGTTCTTCGCCGAGCGCGTCGACGTGGCGGAGGAGCTCACGCGCCTGGGCAGCCACCTGGCCCAGCTGCGCGCGCTCGTGGGGACCGATGCCCCGGCCGGCCGGCGCCTGGAGTTCCTCGTCCAGGAAGTCAACCGCGAGGTCAACACCATCGGATCCAAGTCGCAGCAAGCCGGCATCGCGGCCCAGGTGGTGGAGCTCAAGGCGGAGCTGGAGCGCGTCCGCGAGCAGATCGCCAACGTCGAATGAGCGCCACCCTCCTCATCCTCAGCGCACCGTCCGGAACCGGGAAGACCACGCTGGCGCGCCGGCTGGTCGCTGCCCATCCGGGCGCGATCTTCTCGGTCAGCTACACCACCCGGGCGCCGCGGCCGGGCGAGCGCGAGGGCGTCGACTACCACTTCGTCGACGACGCCCGGTTCGACGCGATGATCCAGGGCGGCGAGTTCGTCGAGTGGGCGCCGGTGCACGGCCACCGCTACGGCACTCCGCGGGCGGCCATCCTGGAAGCGCAGCGCCGGGGCGCGCTGGTGGTCTTCGACATCGACGTGCAGGGTGGGAGCGCGATCAAGCGCCAGTACCCCGAGGCGCTCCGGGCGCTGGTCCTGCCGCCTTCGCTGGCGGAGCTCGAGCGGCGGCTGCGGGCGCGCTCGACCGACGACGACACCACCATCCGTCGGCGCCTGCACGCCGCCCGGGTGGAAGTGCTCCTCGCCCGGGCCGAGGGTTACGAGTACTGGATCGTGAACGACGACCTGGACCGCGCGTACGCCGACCTGGAAGCGATCGTGAGAGCGGAAGGCTGCCGGGCGGGGCGCGCGGATCTGCAGAAAATCCTCGAATGAGCGACGCGGCCCACATCAACCCGGCGCGGGCGATCGTGCGCGCCGGGTTCGTCTGCGGCGCGGCCTTCATCGTCGCCTCGGCGATCCGCGGATGCGTTCACGGCATCGACTGGAAGGCCGACCTCCTCTGGACGGCGGTGTTCGGCGGGAGCGCCATCCTGCTCTTCGCCGCCGCGGGATCCCTCGGGATCCGGGTGCTCCTCCGCTCGCGTCTTCCGGGAGAGATTGCCCGAGGAAACCTGGCCGCCGGGGTGGCCGCCGGAGCCCACTTCGTCGCGACGGGCCTCGTCATCGCCCCGTGCCTGTACGGGGACGACATCGCCACGCTGGGCATTTCCGTCGTGTTCTTCGTCCTCGGGCAAGCGACGCTGCACCTGTTCGTCGTCCTCTTCCGCTTCCTCACCCTCTACGCCGAGGACCAGGAGATCATGGGCGAGAACGTGGCGGCGGCGGTGAGCTACGCGGGTGCCATGGTGGCGATCGCGATGATCGTCGGTCACGCGACCGAGGGCACCTTCGCCGGCTGGGCCGCATCGTTGCGCGCATACGCGGCGGCGCTCGCATCGGCGCTGGTGCTGTACCCGGTCCGGCAGCTGGTCGTGCAGACGCTGATGCTGCGCCAGCCGTTCGCGCTGCGAGGCGGGCCCCTCGACCGGCTGGTGGCGCAGCAGCGCAACGTGTGAGTCAGCGCGGTCGAGGCGGTCTCGTACCTGGCGGCCGCGGTGCTGCTCACGGAGATCGCGTGACGGCCCCCGCCGGTGCCTGGGACTACGCCGGATTCGCGGCACGGCTCACCGCCTTCGGCCTCATCTCCGATCCCTGGTTCGAGGGGCAGCCCCGGTTCCATCCGCGGCCCGTCGTGATCACCTCGGCCGTGCAGGCGTCGCTCTACCGGGCGGCGGAGGAGATGGCAGCGGCGTACAACGAGCTCTGCCTCCGCTGCGCCGCGGATCCTGCGCTGGTCGAGGAGTTTCTCGGCCTCACGCCGGTGCAGCAGGCGTTGTGGTTCTCGTCGGCGCCGCATTGGCACGGCATCGCGCGTGCCGACGTGTTTCTCACCGAGCAGGGCCCGGTCCTGTGCGAGCTGAACTGCGATACCCCGAGCGGCGAGGCGGAGGCGGTCCTCCTCAACCGGACCGTCGCCCCCGCCTTTCCCGACCTTTGCGATCCGAATTGCGAGCTGGGCAACCGGTTCTGCGCGATGATCGCCGCCGTTGCCGCCCGTGTCGGGCGCTTGGACCCTGCCGCCGCGGCAGGCGCACCCCTCTCGGTCGGATTGATCTATCCGACGGAGATGCCCGAGGACCTTTCCATGGTCCTCCTCTACCGGGAGTGGTTCGAGGAGCGCGGCTGGCGCGTCACCCTGGGCTCGCCCTTCAACCTCCGCCGTCTCGGCGCCCGGCAGGCGGGGCTCTTCGACACCCCCTGCGACGTGTTCGTGCGGCACTACAAGACCGACTGGTGGTCGGAGCGGAGGCCCGTCTGGTCCGACGAGCCGAAGGTGCCCGATCCCGATCCTCTTTCCGAGGAGCTCGCCGTCATCCTGGGCAGCGCGCTCGACGGGCGGTGCGCGGTCGTGAATCCGTTCGGCGCCGTGGTGCCCCAGAACAAGCGCGCAATGGCGCTCCTCTGGGAACGCATGGACCTCTTCTCTCCGAGGAGCCGCGCCGCCATCGAGAGATACCTTCCCGAGACCGTGCGGTTGGAGAGGCTGTCGCCCGCGCGCCTCCGCGCCGAGCGGGAGTCCTGGGTCCTCAAGTCGGACTACGGGTGCGAGGGCGACGAGGTGGTCATCGGGGCGGAGACCGCGCCCGACGTCTGGGAGGCGTCGCTCGTGGCCGCGGTGCCCGGGCGGTGGGTGGCGCAACGCCATTTCCACGCCCTGCGCGGCCCGGATGGCGCCGCCGCGAACCACGGCGTCTATCTGGTGGCGGGAGAGGCGTCGGGCCTGTACACGCGCCTCTCCGTCGCGGGGACCGACCGCCACGCGCTCTCCGCGCCAGTGCTCGTCCGGCCAGAGGCGCGCCCATGAGCGAGGCCCCTCCCGACCGGCCCTTCACCCGGAAGGCGCTGATCGACGGCGACACCCTGGTTGGCGCGCGCTGGTGGCAGGAGTCGCTCCGTCTGTCCGCGGAGCCGCTCAGCCGTCGCCGGGCGCTGAAGGGCCTGCTGTTGCTGCTGGGCGGGTCCGCGGCCGGCCTGGGCCTCTTCGCCGCGCTCAACCAGCCTGCGGACGAGCTCGACGTCACCATGGACGCGTTGGACCTCCAGAAGCGCGAGGGATGGAATGCGGGGCAAGCCGGTACCGCGCTTCGCTTCCCCGGCGCGATCGCGGTCGATGCCGACGGCGGCCCCGGGTGGGTCGACGGGCTCGCCACGCTGGCGAGCGATCTGGCTCCGGCGCAGGCGTCGCTCGCCCCGTTCTACGTGCCCACCCTGTTCCAGGCGTTGGGCGCCGGGTCGAACGCCTCGCTGCGCGCGGCCATCACGCCGGTGGCGCCCCGGGCGGGCGGCGTGGATACCCTCCGGGGCAAGTCGATCCTGTCGCTCTTCGAGGCCGTGAAGATGCCAGCGGACACCGCCGTGATCCTCGATCTCGACGGCCCGACCGCGGTGGCAGTGGCGGCGGGGATGGCGCCGGGGTTCGAGCCGGTGTTCATCTTCGACAACTGGCCTCATCCGCTCGGCGTGGTGGCCTCGCACCTGACTCTCGGCGCGGTCCTGTACCACCGGCCCGTCTTCCTGCGGGCACGCAGTGCACGTGCCGTCCCGGCGCCGCCGGTTTTCGTGCTCGACCGCAACCGCCTGTCGCACTACGCGGACGAAGACGACCAGTTCGACAACCGCTACGTCGCCAGGCTGCCCACGGCTACGAGCCTGCGCGAGCTCGGCATCCGCCACGTCCTCTACGTCCCACCGGGCAAGTCGGACATGCGTGAGCTCGACGATCTCAACGACGATTTCGTCGCGCTGGCGGCCGCGTCGATCGACGTCAAGTCGATGCCGCTCACCGACCTGGACGCGCCGGCTGCGTCCGGCCGCGCGCCCGCGACCTTCTATTACGGTGGCGGTCCGCACACCCACCTCTGGTTCTGGAGCAGCTACGGCTGGCACACGCCGCAGGTCCAGGCGCAGCCGGCGCCGGTGCAGCCGTCGCAGGTGTCCGCCGGGGCCGCGTACCGGCCGGCGCTGCGCCCGACGATCTTCTCGTCGCGCACCTTGGGAGGCGGGACGGGCATCGGCAAGCAGAAACCGTCCGGCTTCGGCCGCGTGTCGGTTCGCGCGTCGCGGTCGACGGGCACCATCACCGGCATCCGCTCCGGTCGGAGCGGGTCCTTCGGGCGCGCAGGCGGCCGGTCGGGCGGATAAGCCCCCGGACTTTCGCGCTTCACGGCACGAGGTTCGCCAATGTCGAACACGTTCTTCGGGATCCAGGTGGTGGTGACGAACTTCATCACCGATCCGCTGCGACCCCAGCTTCACGAGGTCATCGCCCGGTCGGCCAGTGAGCAGTCGCTGGCGGAGAAGCGCGCCTTCTGGAAGCGGGTCGCCGCGGTGCTCAACGAGGCGGTCCCCGCCTTCGAGATGGGCTACTGGGACTTGATCCGCGGGGAGGGGGCGGACGAGGAGTTCGAATCGTGGTCCAGCGAGATCGAAGGCAGCCTGGCCACCGAGAAAGAGGAGCTCGGCACGGCCGCCGACGAGGTGAGCCGCATCTCCGCCGAGAAGCGCTACGTCGTCGTCACGCTCGTGTTCCTGGTCGAGGCCGACACCAACAGCGACCGGACCCTCGCCGAGCGCTGCGACGTCCCCAAGTCGGAGTACTGGACGCGCCTGACTTTCGGCCGGCTGATCGCCACCGTGCCTTTGCTCAACTTCGCGAACGTCGTGGCCGACGCCGTGTACCTGGCGCCCGGAACCGAGGAGGACGGCTTCTCGATGGAAGACATCCACGGCGGCGGGTACGAGTACCTCAAGCTCCTCCTCTGAGCCTGCGCCGGACGCTTTCCCGGAAAGATCTGGAATGACCGCGAATCCCCCCGGGGCTCATCATCGGTCACTTTCGCTCGTGCGCCCCGGCGGGTTCCGGGAGCAGGAGAGCGTGCATTCCGCGTCCGCGGACAAATCACGCTGGGGTCTCGCTTGCTTTTCAGGGGAGAATCGAGGGCAACGACGGCGAGGATCCCACGTCGTGCTCAGGGCTGCGGCAGCGGTTGCTGCGACGACCGCGAACGAGAGTCGCTGCGCTGGCCCTTCTCATCTCGGCCAGACGCTCCGACACTGGGTCAGTCACCCTTCAGGGCACGCGCTCCTCCGGGCACGCGCCCGGTCACCGATGTGCCCGGTTCGGACCGTTCGGGACCAGACAGCTAGTTCAGCCGGCTGAACTACGTCTCGACCCCTTCAGATGTCCCGGAGCCCCTCAAAATGGAAGGTCGGAGGTGTCCGCAGCGCAGTGAGCCTGCCGTTCTGACGAAGTTCGTCCCGCCACCGGGGCCTCATCATTCAAAGGGCGTCCTCCACGGGCTGCCGGCGTCTCCAATCTTCGGTTTTGAGAGCTCCGGACATGCGCCGGCGCTTGGAACGACGATCGCGTGTCGTGGGTTCGACGGAAAGGTCGAGTTCCCGGCTTCCTATCCGCGAGCTAGCAATCTCCACCTTTCTCAGGGGCGTTCCCACACCGCGGGCGTCCAGTTCTCCTCCCGGCGCCGGCGCCGCGCCTCGAGTGTCTCCGCGTCGTAGCTCACCTCCAGCGCGGGCTGGGTGAGCTGCGTCGACTCGGCGAAGAGGTTCGCGTTGAGTGAGGCCACCCAACCGTCGCCGACGGACATGACGCAGCCCAGATAGTTGCCGCAGCGCTTGCAGACGAGGAACTCCGCGCTGCGCAGGTTCCACTGGTAGCGGCTGAGCAGGTCCGGGTCCGAGACGCGAATGCGCGCGCGACCCTCCTTGTCCGCAACCGTGCGGGCCCGGTGCCTGGTGCAGAAGGAGCATTGGCAGGAGCGCAGCGTCAGCTCTTCCGCTCGCAGCCGGGTCTCCAGCTCCGCCTGCAAGTTGCCGCAATGGCATCGGGAGTGGAAGACGGGCATTGGTGCCTCTCAGCTGCGCTTGCGCCGGGCGCGAGGGCCGGCCGCGCGCGCCTCCCCCGCTTGCCCGACGACCGGATTCGCGCCGAAAGCCTGGGCGGCCAGGCGCATCTCGGCCGAGACTTCCGACTGTTCACGGACCGCTTGGCGAACCGCCTGGTCAAAGCGGGCCTCGTCCGCACGCCTGGTCTGCTCCGAAGCGACGCGTTCGTGCTCGGACTTGCGCCGGAGCATCTCCGAAATCCGGCGGGCTTCGTCGAGTGCGCGTCGCGACTCGTCGGCGGCCTCCCGCGCGACCTCGGCGGCGAGACGCGCGCGCTCGGCGCTTTTTCTCGCGGTCTCGGCGGCCTTCCGGACCTCTTCCGACATGCGCCGGCTGCGCTCCGCCGTCGAGCGCTTCTGCTCCGCGCCTCGGCGGCGCTCTTCCGCTTCTTCCCGCCGTACCTCGGTGCGCCGACGGGCGGCTTCCGCCGGCGCGATCGCCCCTTTTCCCTTGGTCGTCGACGAACGCTGCCGTGACGAGGGGGCCACGACGCGACCATAACACCGGCGCGCATGAATACCCGCTACCGCAGACCGACGGTGCCGCGGACCGAATCGATCAGCTTGCCGGGATCGTACCCGACGCCATCCTTGAAGACGATTTCCACTTTCTCGACGTCCGCGATTCGCTTGGAAGGGTCACCCTCCACCAGCACGAGGTCGGCGAGCTTGCCCGGCGCGATCGACCCGATCCGCTCCGCTTCTCCCAGGAACTGCGCCCCGTTCATCGTCGCGATGCGGATCGCCTCCACCGGCGTGAACCCCGCCTCGACCAGCAGCTCCACTCCGCGCTGATCGCCGTAGCCGGCCAGGACGCCGCCGTTTCCGGTGGGATCGCAGCCGGCGAGCAGCGTCCCTCCCGCCGCGGCGAACGCCCGCTCGAACTGCATCTCCAGCTGCAGCAGCTTCTTCCAGTCCGCGGCGTCCTTGGCGGGCTGCGCGTTGCGCAGCTGGTTCTGCAGATAGAGCGACCGCGCATCGGGCGACATCGCCTCCAGGGCGCGCGGCTGCGTCATGCGCGTCGGATCGAACAGCTCGAAGACCGGCAGGGTGGAGGTGATCGCCACCTTCCGCTTCACCAGCTCGGCGACCAACTGCTGGATCTGCGGCGACCCCATGTCCATGCGCGACAGCTCGATGGCCGCCGCCCGCGGCAACGGGCACTCGTCCGGCTTCTTGCCCGAGAAGAACTCGGTGTCCACCACGAGCCCGTGCTCCAGATCGTCGATGCCGAGCGCCGCCGCTTCGCGGAAGCCGATCGAGCACAGGTGTCCGGTCACCTTGATCCCGCGCGCGTGCGCGGCCTGGATCGCCGCGCCCAGCTCGGCCCGGGTGAGAAAATTGTACGCCTTGAACGAAGTGGCCCCCTGCTCCGCCCAGAACTCCACCGTCCGGCGCGCGTCGTCCGGATCGCGGATCTCGTGCATCTGCGGCGTGAAGGTGCCCTGCCCTTCCAGGTACGGACCGGTCACGTGCACGCGCGGCCCGGGCTGCTTGCCGGCATCGATCTCCTTCTTCACCTCCAGATCGGTGTACGGCTCGATGCTCCCGGTCGTGCGGATGGTGGTCACTCCCGCGGCCAGGTACAGGCGCGGGAAGCTGCGCGGCATCGCGTGGAAGATGGCGCCGCCCGCCGGATAGAAGAGGTGGTCGTGCATGCCCACCAGACCGGGAAGCACGGTGCCACCCTCGCGCTGCAGCACCAACGCGCCTTGCGGAACCGGCGTGCTCGCCGAGGGTCCCACGGCGGCGATCTTCCCGCCCGAGATCACCACCGTCTGGTCCTCGCGCGGCGGCCCGCCCGTCCCATCGATGACGCGGACCCGTGTGATCGCGACCACGGGCTTGTCGATCTTCACGAACGCCTGGACCGCCGGCGAAAGCGCCGCGGCAACCATCAGAGCGCTGAGCATCGGCGCGTTCTGCCATCGCCCCGCGGGGCCGTCCAGTCGGCGCCGCGAAAAGCGCAGCACCGCCGCGAAAAGCACAGCGCCGCCGAATCTGGCGGCGGCTGGGCGTATGCTCCGCGCGAGGAGGCCGACATGCCCGTGCGCATCGAGAAGCAGGGACCCGTCACCACCGTCATCCTGGAGCGACCCGAGGTGCGCAACGCCGTCGATCGACTCGCGGCGCAGGCGCTGGCCGACGCATTCCGTGCCTTCGAGGCGGACCCGGAGGCACGCGTGGCCGTGCTCTGGGGCGCCGGCGGTACGTTCTGCGCGGGCGCCGATCTGAAGGCCATCGCCGCCGGCGAGCCGAACCGCGTCGCGCCCGAGGGCGACGGACCGATGGGCCCTACCCGCATGGTGCTCGACAAGCCGGTCGTCGCCGCCGTCGCCGGGCACGCGGTCGCGGGCGGCCTGGAGCTGGCGCTCTGGTGCGACCTGCGCGTCGTCGAGGAAGACGCGGTGCTCGGCGTCTTCTGCCGCCGCTGGGGCGTCCCGCTCATCGACGGCGGCACCGTGCGGCTGCCGCGCCTGATCGGACTCTCGCGCGCCTTGGACCTGATCCTCACCGGCCGGCCGATCGGGGCCGCCGAGGCCCTGCAGATCGGGCTGGCCAACCGCGTCGTGCCGCGCGGGGCCTCGCGCGCCGCCGCCGAGGAGCTGGCCCGCCAGCTCGCCGATCTCCCGCAGGCGTGCCTGCGCGGCGACCGCCGTTCCGCGCTCGAGCAGCACACGATGGATCTGCCCGTCGCTCTGCAGAACGAGCTGCGCCACGGAGTGCACGCGCTTTCCCTGGAAGGGATCGGCGGAGCGCAGCTCTTCGCCGCCGGCGCCGGCCGGCACGGAGCGCCCGCCGCCACCGAGCCGCCCAATCGCTGAAAGCTACGCTACGGCGGAAGCACCGTGTCGCCGTACGACAGATACCGGTCGACGTGCTGGGCGGCATGGCGGCCTTCGCGGATCGCCCACACCACCAGCGACTGGCCGCGCGCCATGTCGCCGGCGGCGAAGACCCCCGGGACGCTGGTCATCTTGGTCTGGTCGGTCCAGACGTTGCCGCGCTCGTCGACCTTGACGCCGAGCTGCTGGAGAAGCGGCTTCTCCGGTCCGAGGAACCCCATCGCGAGAAGGACCAGTTCCGCCGGAATGACCTTCTCGGTGCCGGAGATCTCCCGCGGACCGAATCGCCCGTCGGGCCCCTTCACCCACTCCACTCCGACGTACAAGAGCTCGCGGACGTTGCGCTGCTCGTCGCCCAGGAAGCGCTTGGTCATCACCGAGTACACCCGCGGATCGCTGCCCCAGAGTGCCTTCGCCTCTTCCTGCCCGTAATCCAGCCGGTACGTCTTGGGCCATTGCGGCCAGGGATTGTCGGCCGCGCGGACCTCCGGCGGCCGGGGCAGGATCTCCAGCTGCGTCAGGCTGCGGCAGCCATGGCGGATCGCCGTGCCCACGCAGTCGGTGCCGGTGTCGCCGCCGCCGATCACCACCACGTGCTTGTCCTTGGCGGAGATGTGCTGGCCGTCCTTGAGCCGCGAATCGAGCAGCGACTTCGTGTTCGCGGTGAGGAAATCCATCGCGGGATGGATGCCGACAAGGCTCCGGCCCTCGACCGGCAGCTCGCGCGCGTGCGTGGCGCCGCCGGCGAGGACGATCGCCTCGTACTCGCGCAGCAGCTGCTCGCCGGGGAGATCCTTGCCGACCTCCACCCGGGTGACGAAGCGGACGCCCTCCTCGGACATCAGCTGCACGCGCCGGTCGACCAGCTTCTTGTCGAGCTTCATGTTGGGGATGCCGTACATGAGCAGCCCGCCGATGCGGTCGGCGCGCTCGAAGACGGTCACCTCGTGGCCGGCGCGGTTGAGCTGCGCGGCGGCGGCGAGGCCCGCCGGGCCCGAGCCAACCACCGCCACGCGCTTGCCGGTGCGCAAGGGCGGCGGGTCGGCCTTCACCCATCCCTCGGCGAACGCGCGGTCGGCGATGGCCTCTTCGATCATCTTGATGTTCACCGCCGGCAGATCGATGGCGACCGTGCAGCTCCCCTCGCACGGCGCCGGGCAGACCCTGCCGGTGAACTCGGGGAAGTTGTTCGTCTTCGCCAGCCGGATCCACGCTTCCTTCCACTGCCCGCGCCAGACCAGGTCGTTCCATTCGGGAATGAAGTTGTTGACGGGGCATCCGTGTGCATCTCCTCCCAGTCGCGGATGCGCTCGAGCGGCGGGCGCTCGTGGACGGGCCCGCGGGCGTAGTCGAGGAATCCGGTCGGCTTTCCCATCAATTCCCACTCACCCGCGCTTCGTCATGCGCGTTCTCCTCGAAAGCCGCCATCTCCGCCTCGTCGGGCGACATGCCCTTGGCCCGCATCCTGGCCTGCGCGTCCAGCATGCGCTGGTAGTCGTTGGGCATCACCCGGACGAGCCGCCCGGCCGTGTCGCCCCACCGCTCCAGCAGCCGCCGCGCCAGCGCGCTCCCGGTCAGCTGCGCGTGCCGCTCGACCATCCGCTTCACCGCGGCCAACTCGTCCTGCTGCGGAGCGCCCAGCGCGACCATCTGCTTGTTGCAGCGGCTGGCGAACGCGCCGTCGCCGTCGAGCACGTACGCCACCCCGCCCGACATTCCCACGGCGAAGTTGCGCCCGGTCGGGCCCAGCACCACGACCCGCCCGCCGGTCATGTACTCGCAGCCGTGATCGCCCACGCCCTCCACGACCGCGTCGACGCCGGAATTGCGCACGCAGAAGCGCTCGCCGGCGACGCCGCGGATGAACGTTTCGCCCGAGGTCGCGCCGTAGAAGGCGACGTTGCCGACGATGATGTTCTCCTCGGCGACGAAGCCGGCCTCCTTCGGCGGGAAGACCACGATCCGGCCGCCGCTCAGGCCCTTGCCGATGTAGTCGTTCGAATCGCCCTCCAGGACCAGCGTCATCCCGCGCGGGATGAACGCGCCGAACGACTGTCCCGCCGAACCCTTGAAATGGAAGTGGATGGTGTCCTCGGGCAGGCCGGCGGGCCCGAAGCGGCGCGTCAGCTCGCTCCCCGTCATGGTGCCCACCACGCGGTTCGTGTTGCGGATGGGCAACGTCGCGCGGACCGGCTTCTTCTCCTCCAGCGCAGGCCGGGCGAGCTCGAGCAGCGTGGCGCCGTCGAGCGTCTTGTCCAGGCCGTGGTCCTGCGGGATGCGACAGGTGCGCCCGTAGTGCTTGGGGACGGTCGGTTTGTAGAGGATGCGGCTGAAGTCGACGTTGCGGGCCTTCCAGTGATCGACCGCGCGACGCATCTCGATCCGCTCCGAGCGTCCGACCATCTCGTCGAAGGTGCGGAAGCCCAGCTCGGCCATGTACTCGCGCACCTCCTGGGCGATGAAGCGCATGAAGTTCACCACGTTCTCCGGCTTGCCGGCGAACTTGGCGCGCAGCCGGGGATCCTGCGTGGCGATGCCCACCGGGCAGGTGTTGAGATGGCAGGCGCGCATCATGATGCAGCCGAGCGCCACGAGCGGCGCGGTGGCGAAGCCGAACTCCTCGGCTCCGAGCAGCGCGCCGATGACGACGTCGCGCCCGGTCTTGAGCTGCCCATCCACCTCGACGGTGATGCGGCTGCGCAGGTCGTTGAGAACGAGGATCTGGTGGGTCTCGGCCAGGCCCAGCTCCCAGGGGATCCCGGCGTGCTTGATCGAGGTGAGCGGGGAGGCGCCGGTCCCGCCGTCGTGCCCGGAGATGAGCACCACGTCGGCGTGCGCCTTGGCCACGCCCGCGGCGATGGTGCCGACCCCCAGCTCGGCGACGAGCTTCACGCTGATGCGCGCGTCCTTGTTGGCATTCTTCAGGTCGTGGATCAGCTCCTTGATGTCCTCGATCGAATAGATGTCGTGGTGCGGCGGCGGCGAGATGAGACCCACCCCGGGTGTCGCGTGCCGCACTTTCGCGATCCACGGGTATACTTTGTTGCCCGGCAGCTGGCCGCCCTCTCCCGGTTTCGCGCCTTGAGCAATCTTTATTTGTAACTCCCGCGCGTTGACCAGGTAGTTGCTGGTGACGCCGAAACGCCCGCTCGCCACCTGCTTGATGCCGGAGTTCTTCGAGTCGCCGTTGGGCTCCTTCACATAGCGGGCCGGATCCTCGCCGCCTTCGCCCGTGTTGGACTTCCCGCCGATGCGGTTCATGGCGATGGCGAGCGTCTCGTGCGCCTCCTTGGAAATCGAGCCGTAGCTCATCGCCCCGCTCTTGAAGCGGCGCAGGATCGACTCGACCGCTTCCACCTCGTCGATGCGCACCGGCTTGGCGGCGGCGCGGAAGTCCATCATCCCGCGCAACGTGCAGAGCTGCTTCGACTGGTCGTCGATCAGCGCCGTGTACTCCTGGAAGATCTTGTAATCCCCGGTCCGGCAGGCGTGCTGGAGCTTGTGGATCGTCTCCGGGTTGGTGAGATGGAACTCTCCTCCGGCGCGGTACTGATAGTCGCCGCCCGCCGGGAGGCTGGTGTGCACGATCGGCCGCTTGGGCGGGAAGCCCCGCTCGTGCCGCATGCGGGCTTCCTTGGCGACGACGTCGATGCCGACGCCGCCGACGCGCGAGGCGGTCCAGGTGAAGTACTCGTCGACGAAGTCCTGCGAGAGGCCCACCGCCTCGAAGACCTGCGCGCCGTGGTAGCTCTGGATGGTGCTGATCCCCATCTTGGAGATCACCTTCACCAGGCCCTTGACCACCGCCTTCAGGTATTTCTTCTCCGCGTCGGCGCCGGGCATCATGCCTTGCTTGACCTGGTCGTGCACCGCCTCGAACGCGAGGTACGGGTTGATCGCGCTCGCGCCGTAGCCCATCAGGAGCGCGAAGTGGTGCACCTCGCGCGGCTCTCCACTTTCCACGATCAAGCTGCATCGGGTGCGCGTCCCCTCGCGGATGAGGTGGTGATGGACGGCCGCGACGGCGAGAAGCGAGGGGATGGGCGCCGAATCGGCATCGTGTCCGCGGTCGGAGAGGACCAGCAGGTTGAACCCCTCGGCGATGCACTCCGACGCCTTCCAGCGCAGGTCCTCCAGCGCGCGGCGCAGGCCGGCGCCGTCGCCCTTTGGATCGAAGAGCGTGGGCAGCTTCACCGCCTTGAGTCCGTTGGTCCCAGGCCCGCCGTCGAGCGCGCGGATCCTGCCCAGCTCGTCGTTGGTGAGGATGGGCGCGGGCAATCCGAGCTGCCGGCAGCACTCCGGCCCGGGCTCGAGCAGGTTTCCTTCCGGCCCGATCGAGGTCTCCGACGCCATGATGATCTCCTCGCGGATGGCGTCGACCGGCGGATTCGTCACCTGCGCGAAGAGCTGCTGGAAGTAGTTGAAGAGGAGCTGCGGACGCTCGGAGAGCACGGCGAGCGGCGTGTCGGTCCCCATCGACCCCACCGCTTCGTTGGCGGTGCCGGCCATCGGCCCCATGAGCAGCTTGACGTCCTCCGACGTGTAGCCGAAGACCTCCTGGCGCCGCAGCAACAGCTCGTGGTCGGGATGGATGGCGCGAATAGGCGCCGGAAGATCCTCGATCCGGAGCATCGAGGTGCGCAGCCACTCGCCGTACGGCGCCTGGCGGGCGATGCGCTCCTTGATCTCCTCGTCGGCGACGATGCGCTGCTCGGCGGTATCCACCAGGAACAGCCGCCCGGGCTGCAGCCGGCCCTTCTTCAGCACCTTGTCGGGCGGGATGTCGAGGACGCCGACTTCGGACGCCATCACCACGAGGTCGTCGTTGGTCACGTAGTAGCGGGAGGGGCGCAGGCCGTTCCGATCGAGCACCGCGCCGACGCGAACGCCGTCGGTGAAGGCGATCGACGCCGGGCCGTCCCACGGCTCCATCAAGCACGAGTGGAACTCGTAGAAGGCCTTCCGCTCCGCGCTCATGGTCTCGTCGCGCGACCAGGGCTCCGGGACCATCATCATGATCGCGTGCGGCAGCTCGCGCCCGGAGAGCGTCAGCAGCTCGAGGACGTTGTCGAACATCGCCGAGTCGGAGCCCTCGGTGTCGATGACGGTGAGGATCTTCAGCAGATCCTTGCCGAACAGCTTCGAGCGCATCATCGACTGGCGCGCGTGCATCCAGTTGATGTTGCCCCGCAGCGTGTTGATCTCGCCGTTGTGCGAGATGTAGCGGTACGGGTGCGCGCGTCCCCAGGAGGGGAAGGTGTTGGTGGAGAAACGCGAGTGCACCATGCCGATGGCGGACACGACCGCGGGGTCCTGCAGGTCGAGATAGAACCGCCGCAGCTGGCTGGCGTTCAGCATCCCCTTGTAGACGACCGTCTTGTGGCTCAGGCTGGGGACGTAGAAGTGGCTGCGGCCGGGGATCGCCGACCGCGAGACCTTCTTCTCCACCAGCCGGCGGATCACGTACAGCTTGCGTTCGAACGCGGCGTCATTGGTGACGTCCTCGCCTCGGCCGATGAAGATCTGCCGGATGACCGGCTGGCTCGCCTTCGCCGTCGGGCCCAGGGCGGCGTTGTCGGTCGGTACATCGCGCCAACCGAGCAACTGCTGCCCTTCCCCGCGGACGGTCTCCTGGAACAGGCGATCGATCGCTTCCCGGCCGGCCTGGTTCGGGGGCAGGAAGATCATGCCGACGCCGTAGCGGCCGCGTCCGGGCAAGGCGAGCCCGAGCTTCTCGCACTCGGTGGCCAGGAAGGCGTGGGGCGTCTGCAGCAGGATCCCCGCCCCGTCGCCCGTGTCCTTCTCTGCCCCGGTCGCGCCGCGGTGCTCGAGGTTCAGGAGCACTTCGAGGGCTTTGACGACGATGTCGTGCGACGGCCGCCCCTTGATGTCGGCGACGAACCCGAATCCGCAGGAATCATGCTCGAGCGCCGGGTCGTAAAGCCCTTGGCGGGGCGGATAACCTGCTTCTGCCATCGTCATCTTCTTCGCTCCCGGACGTCCTCGCGGCGGAGGAGCAATCTCTGCAAGACTGAACGCCCGGGGCGCTGGAATGCAAGCCTTTCTGCCGCGCCGCGACGAAACCGACGAAACTGTGGGGGTTACGCCCTCAGGAACAGGGGCGAGGCCGACCCGTTCGCGTCGCATCTGATCGCCTTCGCCGGCTTGGTCGTGAGCGCTTCCGGGATTTCTTCACCGGCTCGCGCGGCGAGCGTGCCGAGCTGCTTCGACGCCCGCCAGGAAGGCAGGCGCTGGCGTCAGTCTGCCCACGAACGGATCGCGAAGGATCGGCGCGCTTCGCGTATCGACTTTTCGTCCTTTTTGCGCGCGCCCGAGTTGCGCAGGAGAGCGCGCGTGGCGCATTGTGCGTGGCCGAGGGGCGGCAGGCAGCACCACATCGAACGGAGGAGCATATGTTAGCGAGGACGACCGCGCTCTGCGTCGTGCTTGTTGCGGGTTGCGCCGGCGCGAACAGGAATGTACCGACCGAGGACCTGGCGAGCTCGGACCGCTCGCCGGGTCTCTACATGGGGCACTCGCAGAGTGGAGCGCTGGTCGTCGCCGCGACCCACTACGACGCGATGACTGGCCTCGCGACTACCGCGGACGAGCTGGGGCTCGCTTCCCGCAAAGGCAGCAACGGCGAGATGCTTTGCCAGCGCGAAGTGCTGACCGGCAGCCATGTCCCGAGCTGGACCTGCCGCTATGTCGAGGACATCAACGAGACGCGCCGCCGGACGCACGACTGCCTCGATCAGCCGCAGCTCTCGTTCACCCAACGCCGCGGATTGCCCACCATCATGTCGACGGGATCGGGTCCGTCCGGCGGCCGGGGAACGGTGGCCCCCTGATCTTCGTCAGCGACGGGTGAGGCCGCGCTTGTACAAGTCGAGCGCGGCCTTCATCTCCGCGGCGGCCTGGGGATCGGTGCTCGCGGAGACCAGCTCCAACGCCTTGCGCTCCGCTTCCACGGCCTCGCCGAACCTGCCGGCCGCGGCGTAGGAAGCGGCCAGGATCTCCAGCACCCCGCGATCCTTGGAACCCGTGAGCTGGGCCGCGCCCCGCGCCAGCCGGATGGCCTCGGTCGAGTTCCGCGAGGTCGCGTTGGGATGCGTGGCGAGCAGCATCGCCGTCAACGCCATGGGGACGGGCGCGCGCGGCTCGAGCCGCATCGCCTCGCTGAACTCCGTCAGCGCCTCGTCGGGCCGGCCCGCCAGCGCGAGGCATTGCCCCAGCTCGACGCGGACCTCCGCCTGGTCGGGCGCCACCCGCAGCGCCTCGCGGTAATGTCCGATCGCCTGGTACGGGTCGCCGATGTCCCGGAACAGCCTTCCCAGCGAGCGGTGCGCGGCGCCCGAATCTGGATTCAGCTCCAGCGCCTTCGCGAGCTCGCCGGCCGCCTCGCGAAATTGCCCCTGCATCGCCCACGCCCGTCCGAGCTGGAGACGGGCGTTCACGCTCTCCGGCCATGCCTCCACGGCGGACCGATAGAGGGAGAGGGCCCGCGCCGCGTCGCCCCCCTGCTCGACCTCGAGGCCGAGTGAAAGCAGCAAGGACGACGCCCACGACCGGATCACTCCGCCCTGCGGAGCGCCGTCGACGGCCTCGCGGAGGAGCGCAGCGGCGCCGTCGAGGGACGTGCGCTCGCCGCGGCCGATCAGCTGCAGGGCAGAGAGAAGGCGGCCCAGCGCGCGGTTGCGGGACTCGAGCGCAGCCGCATCGGCGCCGGTCAACGACACCTCGCGGAGCGCTCCCTCGCGCGTCGCGGCGAGAGCGGCCGCGTTCTCGCCGCGGCGGGCGGCCGCGGGCGCGGCGAGGGCCCGCATCGAGTAGAACTCGAGGACGGGGTGCTCGAGCGAATTGACGGTGCCTTCGTGGGCGAGCCACGCCTTCGCCGACGACCGCCCCGCAACCAGCAGGCTCGCGATCTCCGCCGCGTCCCGCCAGCCGTGGCGTCGCAGGTGGGCGGCGGCCGGCGCATCGAGCTCGCGCTGGAGCCGGGGCAGGTCGAGCGAGAGAGGCTCCTGCATCCCGACCAGGAAGGACGAGTCGTGGGCGAGGAAGAGGTAGCCGTAGGAAAACTCGGCCAGGAAGGTACGGACGATGATGCGCAGGTCCTCGGCGACCTCCTCGAGCGGCATCCATTGGATCATGACGCCGCCCGGCGCGAGATGGCGGCGCGCGCTCTGGTAGTACTCCCGGGCGTAGAAGAGCGCGTTCCCGGACTGCCCCAGCCGTGACTTGCCGTCGGAGATGATCGCGTCGTAGCGCGCGGGACTGCGCTTCAGGAAGTCCACGCCGTCGTCCTCGACGACGCGCACCCTGGGGTCGCGCAGCACGCCGCCGTTGTACGCCGAGAACTGCCCGGCGCCCTCGATGACCGAAGGCGAAAGCTCGACGCACTCGATGGACTCGACTCCCGGGTGCCGCGCCACTTCTCCGATGAGGATGCCCGTCCCCAGCCCGATGGAAAGCACCCGGGCCGGCGGCCTTCCGGGGCGGAGCAGGAAGGGAAAATGCGCCAGCACCTGCTGCTTGTTGTCGATTCCGGCGCTGCTTTGCCCGATCCGGACTCCGTCGACCAGCATCACCAGCTGGCTGGCGTCGCCGGCGCGCTGGATGACCTTCACCGTGGAGACCAGGCCTTCCTGGTAGAAGCGGACGGGGTCCGCGGGCCCTTCCTCGACGCTCTTGAACGGCGGCGGATGCCAGAGCGCGAGCAAACCGGCCCACAGCGCCGCGGCGGCGAGGGCCGGGGACGCGCGCAGCCACGGACGAGGAGCGCGCAGCGCCGGCAGGAAGCCCCACGCGGCGCTGGCCAGCGAAGCGGCACTGGCCAGCACGATGCCGCGCTGCATGCCGACGAGGGGCAGCAGCACGAACGCGGCCAGCAGGGCGCCTGCGATGTTGCCCAGCGTCAGCGCACCGTAGACCTGCCCCAGCTGGCCCCCGAGGCACCCGGCGCGGCGTACGTGGAGAACGCCCGCGAGCGGGAAGACCATGCCGATGAGCGTCGTCGGGACGAGCATGATCAGGAAGGCGATCGCGAACCGCCCGAAGCCGAGCGCTATCCAGCGGCCCTCCAGCGCGAACATCCACTGCTGCGCCTGCGCGACGAGCGCATTCATGAGCGGGATTGCGGCGAGCGTCGACGCGGCGATGCCCGCCTGCAACCAGCCGAACGCGCGGCGCCGGTCTCGCAAGCGGACGACGAGCGCGCGCATGAGCGCGCTCCCGGCCGCGATACCGACCAGGAACGCGGTGAGCATGGTGACGAACGCGTGGGTCGAGCTGCCCACGACGAGCACCAGCTCTCGCGTCCAGATCACCTCGAGCGCGAGCGTCACCACGCCGGAGAGCCCGACCGCGACCAGCAGGCCTGCGTTCCCGCCGCGCGCGGATGGACCACTCTCCTCCTCGACGGCGGCCGACGGGACCTCCTCGCTCCGCCGGGCCAGCGCGAGCGCGAGTACGCCGACGGCGAGGTTGGCAGCTACCGCCAGCCAGAGCGTCGGATGCACCCCCACCGCGCGGACGAGCACGAAGCCCGCGAGCAGGCTTCCGCCCACGGCTCCCGCCGTGTTGAGCGCGTACAAGAGGGCCAGCTCGCGTCCCAGCTCCGGCACGCGCGCGGTGAAGACCCGCGTGATCGCGGGAAGGGTGGCTCCCATCAGGAACGTGGGCGGGACCACCACCAGCGAGGCGAGGAGCATCCGGAGGAGGAGCAGCGCGGGCGAGGCCGGCGAAA
>VBKO01000165.1 GCA_005888115.1 Deltaproteobacteria bacterium | reverse complement strand
GAGCTGCTTGGAAGACAGGTTCACGTTGAGCGTGAGCGAGGTGGCGGGCGCGGCGCGGCGGCATTCCTGGAACAGCTGCCCGGCCTGATCGAGCAGCCAGCGCCCGATGGGGACGATGAGCCCCGTCTCCTCGGCGAAGGGAACGAAGTGCTCGGGCGAGACGAGCCCGCGCTTGGGATGCGCCCAGCGGATGAGCGCCTCGAGCCCCTGGATGCGCCCGGTCGCCACCTCGATGATGGGCAGGTAGTGCACGCGGAACTCCTCGCGCACCAGTGCCCGCCGCAGGTCGGCCTCCAGGTCGAGCAGCTGCGG
>VBKO01000166.1 GCA_005888115.1 Deltaproteobacteria bacterium | reverse complement strand
ATCCCGTAGCGGGCCCGATTCAGACAGCCGAACGGTCCCTTCAGGCCCGAGACGCCGGGCAAGAGGTTCACCTCCGGCACGCGCACCTCATCCATCACGATCCGCCCCGTGCTCGAGGCGCGCAGGCTGAATTTGCCGTGGATGGGGGGCATCGACAGGCCCTGCATCCCGCGCTCGAGCACGAACCCCCGGATCTCTCCCGAATCGTCCTTGGCCCACACCACGGCCACGTCAGCGATCGGCGAGTTGGTGATCCAGGTCTTCTCGCCGCGCAGGACGTACCCGTTCCGGTCCTTGCGCGCGCGGGCCTCCATGCTACCCGGATCCGATCCGTGGTTCGGCTCGGTCAGCCCGAAGCACCCGACCAGCTCGCCGCTCGCGAGCTGTGGCAGGAAGCGCTGCCGCTGCTCCTCCGTGCCGTACGCGTGGATCGGGTACATCACCAGGCTCGACTGCACGCTCATTGCCGAGCGGTACCCGCTATCGACGCGCTCGATCTCCCGGGCGACGAGGCCGTAGGAGACGTAATTCACTCCGGCGCAGCCGTATCCCTGCAGGGTGGAGCCGAGGAATCCCAGCTCGCCCATCTCCCGGAGGATCTCGCGGTCGAACCGCTCGTGGCGGTTCGCCTCCAGGACCCGCGGCATCAGCTTCTCCTGCGCGTAATCGCGCGCCAGGTCGCGGATGCGCCTTTCGTCGTCGGAGAGCTGGTCCTCGAGCCGGAGGGGATCGTCCCAGGCAAACCTGGCTTCTGCGCTCATGCGGGGGTGCCTACCGCACTTCGGCGCGGTTTGCACCGGGCGAGCCGTCCGATCGGGGACCCCGACGCTAGGCCTGCTGCTGTGGCGCCAGCGTGACGCGCAGATCGCCCAGCTTCTCGATGCTGGTGATCACCACGTCGCCGGCCTTGAGCCAGACCTGCTCGGCCTCCGGCTTGCCGAGGATCACGCCCTCCGGCGTCCCGGTGAAGAAGATGTCGCCTGGCTTCAGCGTCCAGATCTGCGACGTGTAGCTGATGATGGTGGCGACATCGAAAATCATGTCGTCGGTGTTCGAGTTCTGCCGCAGCTCGCCGTTGACGCGGGTCTGGAGCCCGAGCTTCTGCACGTTGGGAATCTGGTCGGCGGTGACCAGCCAGGGCCCGATGGGACCGAATCCATCGGAGGTCTTCCCCAGCATCAGCTGCGGCGTCTTGAACTGCAGGTCGCGGGCGGAGAAGTCGTTCCCGACGCAGTAGCCGAAGACGTATTCGAGCGCCTTCTCCTTGGGCACGTCGCGGGCGGTCTTTCCCATCACGACCACCAGCTCGACCTCGTAGTCGAACTTCTTCGCGACCTTCTGCGGAAGGTTGATGACACCGCCGTGCCAGTTGAGCGCGTTGTTGTACTTGTTGAAGAGCACCGGCGAGTCGGGCATCGGCCGCTTCGTCTCGATCACGTGCTTCTTGTAGTTGTACCCGAGCATCATGATCTTCTCGGGATTCGTCACGCACGGCCCGAACGGAGCCTGGTCCTCGGGGACGAAGGCGGCCTTGGCCGCCCCGTTGGCCACGGCGGCGTCGACCAGCGCTTTGAGCGCCTGGGCGTCGGTGCCCTGCAGCACCTCTTCGATGGTCGAGGGCGCCGGGCGGCGCAGCGCCTTGCCCGCCTTCTCCACGTCGAGCACGCCGCGCTGGGTGCGGATGCCCAGCACGTAGCGGCCGTCGCGCCGCAGGGTGCAGAACGTCATGTTCCTGGGGAGCTCCTTCGGGCCGGCGTTGCCGTTGCCTCGCGCCGCCACGGTCCGGGCCTTGCCCTGCGCTGCCCCGAGTGCTCGCGGCGCGGCGGCGGCGCCGATCCCGGCCGCGCCGGCCAGCTTCAGGAAGTTCCTTCGCGTCTGGCCCATATCTGGCCTCCTGGCAAGTGAAGGGGGCGCATCCTACCTCCACCTTGCAAAACGTACATCCCCCCGCCCTTGGTGCGTTCCTGGCGAACGGTTTTCTTGATCGCCGCAGAGACGGTCCGGCAGCATGAAGACGTGAGAAGGTCCCGCAGCGCGGCTCGTCCGCACCCTCGCGCCGCCCGCGTGCTGAGCATCGCGGTCCTGGTGCTGGCCGCGCCCGCGGGTGCGCAGCCGAGCGGCATCATCTCGGGCCTGGTCTTGGACGCGACCACGCAGGCGCCGCTCGCTGGCGCGGTGATCACGGCGCGCGGCCCGGCACTGATGGGCGAGCAGACCGCCGTCACCGACGACGCGGGCGCATTCGAGATCACCATGCTTCCTCCCGGCACCTACGCCCTGGCGGTGCACCACGACGGGTTCCTGCCGTTCTCACCGGAAGGTCTGGTCGTCAAAAGCCGGCGCATGAAGGTCAGGCTGCTCTTGATGCCGGAGCCGCATCCCCCGCCGCCTCCTCCAGCTCCCGTCGCGGTCGAGTTCGACGAGGCCACGATGAGGGGTCCCGCCATGATCTCCGGTCCCGATCCGGAGTACACGCAGGAAGCGGTCGAGCGCGGCGTCCAGGGCCGGATGACCGTGCGGTGCGTGGTGGCGCACGACGGCTCGGTGCGCGGCTGCCGCGTGCTGAAGGGACTCCCCTTCATGAACGCGTCGGTGGTCGAGGCGCTGCAGCGCCGCCGGTATGAGCCGGCGACCGTGCAAGGCAAGCCGGTCGACGTCTATTACACGTTCAACTTGCGGCTGGCGCTTCCGCACTAGCGCCGACGCGGGTGGACCCACCCGGCGAAGGTTGCTACAGCGGCAGGCATGGCCGCTCCCCGGCTGACCGCGGTTGTGCCCCTCGCGGCAGCGTTCCTCCTCGCCGCGTGCCACTCGGAGCCGACCTCGAGCTCGGTGTTCCCGGTGGCGTGCCGGGGCCCTCTGCTGCCGGGCGAGACCCTGTTCGAGAACGCGGAGGTGGAGCCGTTCCTCGCGGTCGATCCCGGCAATCCCGCGCACCTCGTCAGCGTCTGGCAGCAGGATCGCTATTCCAGGGGCGGTGCCATCGGGCTGCTCGTGGACGTCTCGTTCGATAGCGGCAAGACGTGGGCGACAGCCTCGGCGCCGTTCTCGCACTGCACCGGCGGAACAGCGGCCAACGGCGGCGATTATCAACGCGCGAGCGACCCATGGGTGGCCATCTCGCCCGACGGCACGGCGCACCAACTGGCCCTGGCATTCGACGTCGGCGCGGGCAGCGGCCACCGCGCCATCCTGGCCAGCCGCTCGTCTGACGGCGGCCGGACCTGGAGCGCGGCGCAGACGCTCCAGGGAGACTCGAGCGCTTTCTTCGCCCTCGACAAGGGATCGATCGCCGCCGACCCGCACAGCTCGTCGTTTGTCTACGCCGTATGGGACAGGCTCACGGACCAGGTCGTCGAAAACTCGCCGTTTGCTCAAGGGCCGGCCTGGTTCGCTCGCACGACCGACGGCGGCGCCACCTGGGAAGCGCCGCAGAAGATCTACGATCCCGGCGCGGACGCTCAGACGATCGGCAACGTGATCGCCGTGCTGCCCGACGGAACGTTGTTGAATGCGATGTTGGTGTTGACCAAGCTGAGCACGAAAACCGCCGTCGAGGCCAACATGGCGGTGCTCCGCTCGGCCGACAAAGGCGCCACCTGGCCGGACCCGCCCATCACGGTCAGCTGGGTGGAGAACGTCACCCTCTTTGCCAAGACCCAGCTGCCGGTGCGGACCGGCGGACCATTGCCCTCGATCGCGGTCGACGCATCGACGGGCAACGTCCACCTGGTCTGGGAGGACTCAAAGTTCGGCGACCACACCCGCAACGGGGTCGCGCTCGCCACCTCGACGGACGGCGGCCTGAGCTGGTCGGCGCCTGTCCAGGTGAACCGCGCGCCGGCGGCGCCAGCGTTCACTCCAGCAGTCGCCGCCGGCGGGGGCAAGCTCGCCGTCGCCTACTACGATGTGCGCGACGACGCGGCTCCAGACGCATCGCGCTTCCTGGCCTCCTCCTGGCTCGCCACCTCCGTCGACGGCGGCGCCAGCTGGCAAGAGACGGCGCTCGCCGGGCCCTTCGATCTGCAGACCGCGCCGTTCTCGATGGGATACTTCCTGGGGGACTACCAGGGGCTGGGCTGGGACGGGACTGCCTTCGTCTCGTTCTTCGCGGCAGCCAACTCGGGGAACTTCTCGGATCCCACCAGCGTGCTCTTCCGGCGTGTGCCGCCGCCCTGACCCGACCAGCGAGTCGCATGTGCGCGCACCTCAAGATTCGCCCGGACGCGCCGATCATTGTCAGTGGGAGGCAACCCATGTCGAACGAGCGCTACGGCGCCCGGGTCGAGTTCACTTCGGGCCTGTCCGATCGGCTGCCGCAGGTCCGGTGTGCGCTCGAGCAGCTTCGGCAGCGGCCGCACGATGGCGGCCTCTTCGCCGAGACGCGAAGCTCGCTCCATGAGCTGGCCGCGACGGCGGGATCCTTCGGCCTCGACGAGCTGACAGAGATCGCCCTGCGCGTCGAGCAAGCG
>VBKO01000164.1 GCA_005888115.1 Deltaproteobacteria bacterium | reverse complement strand
ACTCGTCGCCCCCCTGCCGCGCCAGCGTATCGCCCTCGCGCAGGCAGGTGTGCAGGCGCGCGGACATCTGGACGAGAAGCTCGTCGCCCGCGGCATGGCCCAGACCGTCGTTCACCGCCTTGAAGCGGTCCAGGTCGAGGAAGAGCACCGCGAAGCGGTACCCCTCGCGCCGGCGGGCCCGCGAGAAGGCGCGCTTCACCAGGTCGAGGAACAGCGCCCGGTTGGGCAACCGTGTGAGCGGATCGTGGAGGGCGTCGTGCAGCATGCGGTCGGCGACCGCCTTGCGCTGCGTGACGTCCATCAGCGAGCCGGCGAGGCGGACAGGCTTGCCGCTGCGGTCCTTT
>VBKO01000163.1 GCA_005888115.1 Deltaproteobacteria bacterium | reverse complement strand
CAAGCGGGCGAGGAGCGGCAGCGCTGCCGCGGGTCCTTGACGTTTACATCGGGAACGAGGGCATTCCCGACCTGCCGGTCCGATGCGCGCTGCGCGCCCGGTGCGTCAAGCCGCAACGAGTCAGAACGGTCTAGGGCAGGCCGACAGGCAGGCACCAGACCGCGTCCGCCAGCCATCGTCCGTCCACCTCGTGGAACCCGGTCATCGACTTGCCGAACATGCTCACGCGCACGACGCGATGTCCGCGCGACTTGCCCGGCTTGGCCGTTTCCCAGTCCGGCCGGACGAGGACCTGCTGCACGCGCTTGCGGCAAGCTTCGAACGCTTCGGCCGTGATCTGCGGCTGCACCGATCGGAGGAAGGTCTGGCGGAACGGCTCCAGCTTTCCCGCCTCGAGCAGCCGCAGCTCGGTCTGCACGGTGGCGCCGGGCGAGGCAAGCATCACCGGGTCCAGGCGGGCCAGCCCGTTCGCGGCGGCCATCGGCGCGACCGGCTGCGGCGGTTTCGCCGGGCCCGCGGCGGCGCTTCCGGGTTGGGGTTGCGGCGACGATGCTGCCGGGGTCCGACCGGCCTCGGTTCTGCTCAGACGCAGCCAGAGGAACGCGACCACCGCGGCGCAGACCAGCGCAAGAGCGAGGATGCCGGCGGCGCGCACTCAGTTCGCCCAGCGAAGCAGCGGGAGCTGCCTGAAGGAAGCCTGGCCCACGAGAATCGAGACTAACACCGGCGTCCGGCTACCTTGGTATTCTCCCCACGCACATGAGCCGCCACGCGCATCGGGCAGCATCTTCTTCGCCCCGCCGGCGGCTGACTGCGCGGGAGATGGAAGCCCAGGCCGCCGCCGCGCAGGCGGTCGCGCCCGCTCCGCTGCTGCCGTCCGGAGAAGCCATGGCCATGCTGGCGCGCCGCGGCTTCCGTCCCGAGTCGGGCCGGCCCGACCTTCCGTTCGCGCGCGACCTGGACGGCGAGGCCGCCGAGCGCCTCGGCGAGCTTCTCGGTCACTACTCGTTCCGCCTCTTCTTGCGCGGGGCCATCCAGCGCCGGAGCGACTTCGCGCCGGGCGAGGCGACGCGCTACCTCACCGCCGCCCAGGAGAAGTCGCTGGCCGACGCGCTGGTCGAGCTGGGCATCCTGGTCCGGACGCCGCGCGACCGCTACCGCTTCCTCCGCCGGGCGACCAGTTTCGGCCCCACCCTGGAGTGGTACGTGGCGCGCGAGCTGCGCCGCCGGCTGGGCTGCGACGTGGCCACCGGAGTGAAGTTCCGCGCTCCCGGCCTCGGCGGCGATCTGGACGTGGTCGCGGCGATGGAGGGGAAGCTCATCTATGTGGAGGCGAAGTCATCACCGCCCAAGCACTTGACGCAAGGTGAGGTGGCGGCGTTCTTCGCGCGGGTGCGGAGGCTGCGCCCCGACGTGGCGGTCTTCGCGATGGACACGGCGCTGCGCCTGTCAGACCGGGTGCTGCCGCTCCTGGTCGCTGAGCTGGGCAGCGGGGCGAGCGGGCCGCGGCGCATCGAGCGGGATCTCTGGGCGCTCAACCCGCACCTGTACGCGGTGAGCGCAAAGTCCGATCTCGCGACCAACGTCTGCCGGGTGGTGGCGGAGGGGTTGCTCGCGCTCGGCCCAGCGGACACGTCTCGCTAGTTGCGCCCCGGATTGGCGCCACGCGTCCGGTGACGCGCGCATCCCAGAAGGAGTACACACAGCATCGGGATGCGGGCTCTCGCACTTCTCGCGGTTACGGCCGCGATCGCCGGCGCGTTCTTCATCGCCGTGCGGCCCTGGTACTTGCGATGGGGCGCGACAGACGACGAGATGCGCCGTCCCCTCCCGGGCGACGAGATCATCGCCAGCGCGGTTGCGCAACAGACGCGCGCGATCACCATCGATGCGCCGGTCGCACACATCTGGCCCTGGATGGCACAGCTCGGGCAGGACCGCGGCGGCTTCTACAGCTTCGACCTGCTCGAGAACGTCGTCGGCTGCGAGATGCCCACCGAGGACCGGTTACGCCCCGAGAAGCAGTCGTGGCGGGTCGGCGACAAGCTCTGGATGTATCCGAAGCGCAAGGCGGGAGGCATCGGGTTCGCCACGCTTCACGTCTATCTGGGCGGCCGCGCGCTCGGGTTCGGGACTCACGTCGCGGGCACCGCGCCGACCGGGCCCGAAGACGGCAGCTGGTCATTCGTTCTCGAGCCCCTCGACGCCTGGACCACGAGACTCCTCATTCGCGAGCGCGGGGCTGCGGGCCGCTCGCTGCTCGGGGTGGCTTTCGACCGCTCCATCTTCGAGCCGCTCCATTTCATGATGGAACGGCGCATGATGATCGGGCTCAAGCAGCTCGGCGAGGGGTCGAGCCGGGGGCGCGTCCTCAATCATGTCCACGTCGCCTTCTTCGTGGTTGCGTTCGCCTTCGTGCTGGTTGGAGCCGTGCAGGTGCTCCGTCGGGAACGATTTTGGCGTCCGCTCGGCGGATTCATCGCGGCCGCCGTCGTCTTCCAGGTTCTTACGCTCGTTCAACCGCCGATCGGGGTGGGCGCGGTGCTTCTCGGCCTCGTAGCCGGCATCTTGTGGTGGCCCGAACGAATCGCAGCGAGTTCCTAGTCAGGGCCGCAGGGCCGCGGCCAGCCGTTCCATCTCGACCCGATGGCCGATGTCGTGCGCTCGCCAGCGCAGCACCAGATCGCCGAGCGTCAAGGGGCCGGTGCCTTCCAACACCGCTTCCCGGTGGAAGTCCTTCTCTTCGAGCCGGCGGAGTCGCGCCACCGCTCTCCGTCTCGCCTGAAGCAGGGTCCGCTGTGCCGGCTGCAGGGCACGCTTCACATAGGCGCGCTTGGCCGCGAGCTGCTCGCCGTCGACGTCGGGCAGCTCCGGTCGCTTCTCTCGCAAGGTTCGCCGCACCCGCTCCAGATAGCCGAGCTCGTCGATGTCGCGCAGGTGCCAGACGTGCTCGAGCAGGCAGAACGCGCCGCAGCCTTCGCGTCGCTCGCGCAGCTTCTCCGGCGCGAGTCCGACGAGGACGGCGGGCAGCCATTCCTCGATGGACGCCAGCACCTCCACCGCCTGGCGGATCGCCTTCATCTCCCAGACCGTCGCAGCGCGCTCGCTGTCGCTCAGCCGGATTTCGCTCGATCCCAGCATCACCCTCACCTCCAGCGTGCCACCCAGCGAATCGACGTAGTGGCGGAGCGTGGAGAGGAGGAAGTCCTCCCGCCGCTCCAACCGCGACAGCTCGGACTGGGTCATCTCGTTCTCCGCCGCCGCCTCGACCTGCGTGCGCCCCGTGTAGGCGCGCAGCTCGCGCAGCGACATGTGCAGCTCGGCCCGACCCATGCCTCGGGATGAATATGCCTCCGAATGAATAGCGTCAAGGGCCAGCAGACTGCCAGCGTACGCCGCGGCCTCGGGCGCATCGGCCGGGTCTAGAGCGGTCTGCCCTCGGACGCCGTCCTGCCCTCGTAGTAGTCGAGCGCGCCGGGATGGAACGGGATGGGCGCCGGGCCCCGCAGCAAAGCCTTCTTCGGGAGCGGTCCGTCGGCGCGGGATTCGGCGAGCGCCTGCGCGATGGCGTGCGCGCGCTCCCGGACGCAGCTCTCCAATACGACGAGCAAGTCGTCGCCGACGGTCGCCACCGCGCGCAGCGGCACCTTGCCGATCTCGGTGAACCTGCCGCGCCCGTCGAGCGCCTCGAGGGCATCGGCCGCGGGAACGAGCCCGACCTGGAGCTGTCCGCTGCTGAGGAGCTTCACGACCTCGGTCGGCGACCTGGCCGCCGCCGCGACCGATCTGGTCTCCGGCCAGCGGGCCGCGATGGCGGAAGCGATGGCAGAGGCGACGGCCAGCGCGCCCGGCCGCGCCTCGTCGGTCACGACGACCAGGTGCTTCGCCCGGTACGCGTACCACTGGCGGTACGGGGAGTGGCCGGGCAAGAGCATCGCGGCCACTCCCACCAGCGAGAGCGTGACCAGCCTGGTGCTCACGGCGTCGTTTCGAAGACGTCGAGCTGGAGGAAGTTCGACACCACGTAGTTGGGCACGTCTACCAGGTTGCTGATGTGGAGATCGCAGGCGACGCTACAGAGGAGGTATGCCTGCTCCGCGTTGAGCGGCGTCGGCGCCGGCGAAATCGGTCCGGTCAGCAGGTCGATCATCTTGAGCAGCGCGTCACGCGCGGCCAGCGTCACGTCTTCCGATTCGTTGCGGAGCGGGCGCAGGAGGTGGTTGGAGTTCTCGTCGATCCACCGCTCCGGAGCCATCACGACGTCGGCGGGCTTCACCGGAATGCCCATCGTGGCGACGAACTGGTTCGGCGCGAGCTCCTTCAGGACACCGGCCGTGTTGCTCTCGAACCGCGGCCAGTTGCCCATGGCCGCGGCCTGACGCTTGCGGACGTCGACCTTCACGGTGACGATGGCGTTCATCTCGATGGCGGTGCCGGAGACCTCGCCGTCCCCCTGCGCCCAGTGCACATCGCCGACCGACAGCACGCAGCCGTCGATGAAGCAGGGGAAGAGCAGCGTCGTTCCCTTGACCATCTGCTTCACGTCTGTGTTGCCTCCGTTTTCGCGGGGCGGAATGGTGCGCAGGCATCGGGCCTTCGCGCTTCCGGTCGGACCGCAGAGGCTGGCCGGCACCGCGTCGGTCGGTTCAGGCGGCAGCACGAATCCCTGCTTCGCCCGAAGGTCCTCTTCGCGCGAGAAGGCGGTCTCGATCTCGGGGAGGCCCAGCTCGACGCCGATGGTACCGGCGAATCCATGCAGCGGCAGCCGCACGCCCGGGAGATCCCTCGAGGTCGCGTACCGCGTCGCACCGGTGCTCGTCGCGGGACCCAGCTCCCAATGCGCGATGGCGGGATCCGTGAACTTGTCGCGGAGGAACCCGAAGCCCGGCACCGCGACTGTGTACCCGAAGTTATCGGGCCCGGGACCGACGTCGATCATCGTCACGGCGAGCACGTCGCCGCGCTTGGCGCCCCTGACGTGCAGCGGGGCGGTGAGAGGATGGATGAGGTTCAAGTTGGCGGCCGCGACGGTCGCCGGCGTTGATGTGCGGTTGAACGGATTGTCGAACGCGTCGCGCGTCTCGAAGATCACCGTGTCGCCGGCGCTGGCCTCGGCGGCCTCGGGGATGTCGGGATGCCAGCGGTTGTGACAGGTGCGGAGCGGATCCTCACCGCACGGCACGGGCACGCCACCGGCCCCGCGCGTAACGGGGATGCGAACTGTCTTCCCAAACGAGGGCCCGGCCGCCGCGGCGATCAGCGCAGCCGTGATCAGGACGCTCTTCATGGGTTCCCCTTCCGCGCGAGGATCGCGCGGTCCGGCGGCGTCGGCGATCGAGGATTCGCGGGAGAAAGACCTTCGCCTTGGCCGCCCTCGAGGCGAAGTTGTCCGGCCCATACGCCCCGGCGGCGGCGATTGTCAACGCTGCATGAACTTTTTAAGCTGCTCGGCAGCGGTCGGTCGTTACTGCGTGATGTAGAGAAATCCCAGGCACATCTCGTCCTCGGTGCCTTCGCCCCAGTTCAGGTCGCGCGGAGGCGCGCCGCCGGGCTGGTTTGCCGCGCTGTTGTCCCAGTGGCACTCGATCGAGATGCTGTCGCCCGTCTCGACGCGCTTGGGAGTCTTGAGCGCGTAGGTGCCCTGCCAGTGGAAGTCCCAGCGGGGGATGTCGAGAAGGCATTCGCGCGCGCCGCCCGCGCGCTGGATCTCGAGCCGGTTGCGCGTGCCCCGCAGATGCTGGTGCGAGCCCGCGCCGTAGACGGTGAACGGGCCGGGCGGGATGGCGCCGCTGGTGATGAGCCCGAGATAGGCGCCGGGGGAGAAGGTGAACGCGTGGCGCACGTCGGCCTGCCCGGCGGGAATCACCATCGTGCGCGCGTTCAACCACGAGGGGTCCGCCCACGGGAGGAGGAACGCCTGCCGGTCGACGGCGGTGTCGAGCTTGAGCTGGATGGACGTCTGGTCGGACGGTCCGAGTCCTCTGGGCAGGTTGTAGTGGACCTGCAGGATGATCTTCGACCCGGGATCGACGGGCACGCCGGTCCCGACGGGAAAGTCGCCGCCGCGGCTCCCGGGCGTCCACCCGCCGAGCGTCGGCGCAAGTCCGCCGGGTCCCCCGAAGCACTTGTACCCGGGCGCGGGATCGGCGTCGTCGAGCGCCTGGAACTGCGCGACCTGGGCCGGCGCGGCGAGGAAGACGAGCACGTGATGGACGATGGCCGCGTTCCCCGGTTTGGCGACGAACCCGGTGACGTAGCGTCTCTGCGTCTCCGGCCAGTCGAGCAGGAAGCAGCGGTACTCGTCGGGCGCCTGCACGGGCACGTAGGGCGCGCCGAGCTGTAGCTCGCGGTCGACGCGCGAGAGGCCGCCGGGCGGAGGCGCCGAGGAGGGGCGGGCGTCGGCGGGATCGCCTTCGGGAGCGCCGCCGTCGATCCAGCTGAGCAGCGTGGCGCGGTCCTGCTCCGGCAGGGAGCGGTCGTCGGCGTACTCGGCGCAGCCGGGCGCGGGAGGCCACGGCGGCATCTTGCGCGACTCGATCTGCGTGCGGACCAGGCTCCGGCGGGCGAACACGTCCGCGTACGATTGGAGCACGAACGGCGCGATCGCGCCCGCGGTGTGGCAGGACGCGCAGCTCTGCGTCACGATGGAGCGCACGTCCCGGTGCCAGGTCGGCACGCGGTCCGCGCTCTGGCAGG
>VBKO01000162.1 GCA_005888115.1 Deltaproteobacteria bacterium | reverse complement strand
AGTGGGCCCTGGCATCGGGCAATGGGTAGAGTTCGAGCCGACGAATCCCCGCCCGCTCCTCGCACTCGGCATCTGGCCCGGCTTCCAATCCTTCAACAACCCGGCACGCTTCGAGCAAAACGGTCGACCCTCACGTGTCGAGATCGTGCTCAACGGCGAGCATCGCTTCATCGCCACCCTGGGCGACAGGCCCGAAGGCCAGCTCATCCCCGTCCTCGACTACGCCAAGCCCGTCTCGAAGTTGAGGATCACGATCCGCGAGGTCTTCCCCGGCACCCGCTTGACGGACACCTGCATTTCCAGGGTCGTGCTCTATGACGACGCCGACGAGAAGAGCGAGATCCAAGAGGGTAGGTAGGTAGGCTCCGCAGTTCAGCGGGAAGTAGCTCCCCGTTATTCGGAGAGCCATCCAGGGGCGCAGTTGCGACGTACTCGAAGCCAACGTGTTCGCGTCCGCCGCCCAGGTGATTTGACGCGGTGCGGCCCGTCTCAAGACGGATTGTCGTGAGCGCCACGCTTCGGAGCCGACCGCGATCGTCTGCATCGGACAAGTTACGTATCCCGTCGTTTTCCGTTGACGAGTCTGCGCGCCACTACTCGAGCGCGTTCGCGAGCCTCGCTGGAAGCGGCTTCCATGCGGCCGCACGGGCGCGCAGATCGTGCGTTTCGGACGCCTCCACCTCGCGCGCTGGCGTGTTGCTGTGCGCGCGTGTGGCGCGTCCCCAGAGCGTCGAAAAACCGTGTGCTACGACACGAGCATGATGAATTCACGCACCGTCGTCCAATCGCTGAGCTCCTCGCAACTCCTCTCGGCCACGCGAGAGCTGGTGCAAAAGTCTCGAGGCACCGAGGCAGACGTCCTTGAGCACCTTGGAGAGATCGAGGAGCGCAAGCTGTACCTCGATGGTCCGTTTTCCCTCGATGTTCGCGTTCTGCGTCGGCGAGTATGGGTTCTCGGAGGATGTTGCCTGCCAGAGAATTGCCGTCGCCCGCGCGGCGCGACGCCTGCCGGGCATCTTGGACTCGCTGCGCTCGGGCCGCGTGCACATGACGGGATTGCGTCTCCTCGCGCCGCACCTGAATCCGGAGAACGTCGGCGACGTGCTGGCCGAGGCTGCTGGCAAATCGACGCGGCAGATCGAAGAACTGATCGCCCGTCTCGCACCGAAGCCACCCGTCCCGACCATCATTCGCAAGCTCCCGACGCAGGTCATCCCTCAACAGCCGTCACCAACGTTGTTCGAGTCCTCTTTGGCGGCAGCCTCGCGTGAGTCCTCGCCCGCAACCGGGTTGGTACCCGCCCCGGTCGGGCAATCCGACGGGCGCCGAGCCGTGATGAAGCCGCTCGCGGAGGACACGTACAAATTCCAGTTTACGGCGAGCCGTGCGTGTCATGAGAAGCTCCGCCAAGCGCAGGCGCTGCTGCGGCACCGGATCCCCGATGGAGACGTGGGCACGATCGTCGAACGGGCGCTCGATCTCCTCATCGAGCAGGTGAAGAAGGAGCGGTTCGCCTCAGGGCGCAAGCCAAGGACGACACCGATCGAGGACGGCACCACGTCCGGATCGCGTCACATCCCCGACGCCATCAAGCGGGTCGTGTTCGAGCGCGACGCTGGACGCTGCACGTTCACCGACGAGCTTGGTCGCAGGTGTCCCGAGACGGGCGCCCTCGAATTCGATCACGTGGACGGTTTTGCGCGAACGCACGTCCACCGGGCAGAGGACATACGGCTGCTGTGCCGAGCCCACAACCAGCACGCCGCCGAACAGATGTACGGCCGCGCGTTCATGGAGCGAGCCCGCGGACAGGCCGCGGCCGTCGCAACTGTTCCCGGGGTTCCTTCAGGATGAGCCGGCGGGTCCGGTCACAGAGGTCACAAAGAATTGTCGTGAACGGACGCCCGCGCTACTTCCGCGCGCCCTGCGGGACCTTCTCCGTGTCGAACTTCCCCTCGAGCGCGGCGCGAACGCTGCGGTCGAAGCGGACCTTGCCGGTGGCGATCTCACGCAGCGCCAGGACAGGCGGCTTGTCCTTCGCCTCGAGGAGGGGCCGCGCGCCCGCCATCAGCTGCCGCGCCCTCTTGGTGCCGAGCAGCACCAGGGCAAACCGGTTGTCCACCAGCGGCAAGCAATCTTCGACGGTTACCCTGGCCATCCATTCCTCCAGCGAGCCCGGCTACATAGCCGCAAATCCGCCGGCAGTCCATGACAAAAAACAAACAGGGAGCGCGGGAGATTGGGGGAGCGCGGGAGGCTGGGAGACGAGTTCGTAGCGAACGAGAATGCTCGGACGTCGGAGAATCGAATGACTCTCCCGCGCTCCCAACCTCCCGCGCTCCCTGTGAAAGCTCTTGGTCCGTCTATTTGGCGGCCTGGGTAGGCGAGCCGGCGTCCGCAGTGGCGGAAGGAGGGGGTTCGAGGAGGTCGTCGAGGGACTTGGGGAGGTCGTCCACGGGGCCTTTCTCGACTTCGGCGATGCGGGGCTGACCGTCGGAAGAGACGTAGCGGCGCTTCCCGTCCTTGTTCAGGGACCCGATGCGGACCTTGGCGAGGACCTTGTCGCCGTCGCCCAGCAGGGTGACGGTGCGAGCCTGGTCGAAGGCCTTGCCGTCGGGCTTCGCCGCGAACGCCGCCGCGCGCAGGCCGCTGATCGAGTAGAGCGCGCTCGACGCCTTCCACTTCTTCGCCGGACCCTGTTTCGGCTCCAGCACGGTGAAGGTCTCGTCCGCGAAGCCGCCGTCCTTCGGCTGCTCCTTCTTCCGCTCCACCACGATCTTCGGGCTGCCCGGCTGCTCGAGCACGATCTTGCGCACGTCCTCGCGATTCGCGTGCACCAGCGCCTTGTCCTGCAGATCGAAGACGTCCTTCTGCAGGTCCTTGAGGATCTGCTGGTCCACCTCGAATACGGTCGTCGCGTCATCCCGCTTCGCGTAGGTCTTCACCGCCACCGAGCCCTTCTGCCGCGCGGCCTGGCCGAGCAGCAGGGTCCTCCTATAGCTGTCCTTGCCGGCGGCGACGGTGACCTGCACGGTGATCCTGGCCGGCGAAAGCCCGTACCGCTTGAGGGCGGCGCCGTCGGCGGTCTCGGCCGCGATGCCCGTGGCGCGCAACGATTTG
This sequence comes from Deltaproteobacteria bacterium, assembly GCA_005888115.1. Lineage (GTDB taxonomy): Bacteria > Myxococcota > Myxococcia > Myxococcales > 40CM-4-68-19 > VBKO01. The sequence goes on along the minus strand of VBKO01000162.1, from coordinate 4,579 downwards.
AGCGCCGTGGCCACCCGGTCGGCGGTGGCCGTGTCCGCCGTGTCCTTCTGGGGCGCCGCCATCTTCCATGCGGTGCCGTCCTTCTCGAGCGTGTAGGCGGGCGCGGTGCCGGCCACCTGCAAACGCCGCACCTCCGCGGTGTCGTCCAGGTGGAGCACGCGCTTGTCGCGCAGATCGAGCAGCTGCTTCTCGAAGGGCGCCTTCGTCCATCCCTCGGCGATGCGCACGGTCTTCTCGCCCGCCTTGCGCACGTACATGCTCGAGTCGAACGGATTCGTTTCGCCGATCTCGAGGCCCTGCTCCTTGCCGTCCTCGGTCTTGACCGAGGCGGAGATGACCGGGTGCTCGAGACCGTACTGCTTGGAGTCGGCCTCCCCCAGGTCACTCTTCTGCTTGAAGTCGGCCACGCCGTTCACCAGCCCATCCACCGTGGACGCATCGGCTTCGGCCGCGACCGGTTCCGCGATCCTCCACGGGGCGCCGGCATCGGCCCTGGTGACCACCGCGACGAGCTTGCCGTCGCGCACCAGCTTCACCTGCCGCACCTTGGCCTTGTCCAGCCCGTCGAACAGCTTCGCTGACTTCTCCTTCTGCTCGGCCTTCTTCTCGGAGTCGCGGGTGACCCACAGCGCCGCCCCGCCGATCGCGGCCGTGGCGGCGAGGACGCCCAGCGTCGTCACCAGCGACTTGGTGGTCTGCTTCATGGCGCGTCTACCGGGCCTTGCGGGTCTGCCACACGAACAGGCCCGCGAAGAGCAGCGAGAACGGCAGCAGGTCGAAGGCGAACAGCGTCATCCTGTTCTTCTGCTCCGCCGTGAGGAACAGGTGGTTGCCGCTGCGGCTCTTCGGGCGAATGGAGATCTTGGCCTCCTCGTGCGCGACCCAGCTCGCCGCGTTCAGCGCGAAGTCGCGGTTTCCGCGCAGCTGGTAGAACCCGTTCGCCGCGAAGTTCGAGTTGCCGATCACCACTACGCGCGACTCGGCATCGCCCGATCCATGGCTCGCCGCGACGGCGAGCGGAACCGGGCCCTTCAGGTCCTTGCCCGGCGTGTACTCCACCCGGCCGTCCCGGATGGGATCGGTCTCGCCCCAGGATCGCGCCCCCGTCCGGGCTAGCTCGGTCACGCTCCAGCCCGCTGGCGCGTCCTTCAGCTTGGAGACGCTCCGCGCGAGCGGGAAGATGCTCGCCACCTGGAACGGCGAGCTACGCGGATTGGTGATGGGGTGGTCGGCGTACTCCTGCGCAATGGCGACCTCCGGCTGCTGCGACTCGGTGTCGATCACCTCGTCGTCGCCCACCTTGAGTCCCCAGGCGGCGAACGCCTTCTCCAGGCCGGTGTGGACGCTCGGGTCGACCATGGCGATGAGCTTCCCGCCCTTGTCCACCCACTCCTGCACCAGCTTCGCCTCGCCGTCGGTCAGCGACGCGACTGGACCCGCGATGACCAGCGCCTGCGCGTCGGCGGGCATGGTCTTGGTGGCGGCCAGCTCGATCTCGCCGATCTGGTACCCTTCGGACTTCAGGCCGTCGACCCAGAGCTTCATGCCGCGCTCGCTGGCGTCGGCGACGGCGTGCTCGCCGTGTCCCTTGCTGAAGTAGATCTTCTTGCTCGCGCCGCGCGTGACCTCGGCGATGGCGTTGGTGAGCGACTCCTCGCCCACGTCCTTCGCGCGCGACTCCTTCCCTCCCGCCTTGACGATCACCCGCGGGCCGCCCTGGGAGATGTTGAACTCCTTCACCTCCTTGACGTGCTTGGTCGGGTCGAGCATCTCGACCTTCAGCTTGTCGGTCCGCTGCCGATACTGGCGCAGGCGCTGCTCCAGCTCGCCGAACTCCGGCTCGTTGGGCGCGTAGAAGGCGATGACGCGCACTTCGTTCTTCAGGCCCTTGAGGATCCCGTCGGTCTGGTCGGAGAGCGTGTAGATCTTGTCCTTGGTGAGGTCCCACGTCCGGGGCTTCTTCACCGCGATGTAGTTCAGCCCCGCCAGCGCGACGACGACGATCAGCGTGGTGGCGGCGCTGATGACTCCGTAGAACGTCCCGCGGCCGGCGAGCTGGGTGCCCAGCGAATCGAGGTTGGTCACCAGGTAGGCCGCGATCGCCGCGACCCCGAGGACGAGCTGGATCCACACCGCCGGGTGCGAGAAGCGGCCGGCGATGAAGAACCAGCAGAACAACGCGCTGAACAGCGCGACCGCGCCGAAGAGGCCCGCGGCCTGGCCCTGCTGCTTGATGGTCATGGCGTTCAGCTCCAGCGATGCGCCTCGACGGCGCGGTGCGTGGCGAACAGGCCCAGCGCGCAGATCGAGACGAAGTAGACGAGGTCCTTCAGGTCGACGGTGCCCTTGCTGAAGGAATCGAGATGGGACACCGAGCTCAGGTAGGTGACCACCTCGCGGGTGGCGCCCTCGGTCTCCGCGGCGGTCCAACCGATGATCCAGGTCATGAGCAGCACCACGAAGGTGATCAGCGCCGCCACCACCTGGCTTTCGGTCAGGCTGGAGACGAACAACCCGAGCGCCATGTACGCGGCGCCCAGCAGGAACAGGCCGGCATACCCGAGGAAGATGCTGCGCCACTCGACGCCGTTCGGGTCCTTGGCGACGATCTGGACCAGCGCCGGGTAGAGCAGGGTGAACGTCAGGGTGCACACCAGGATGGCGAGCGCCGCGAGGTACTTGCCCCAGACGATCTGCCCGGGCGTCACCGGGGTCGAGTAGAGCAGCTCGATCGTCTTCTGCTTCTTCTCCTCGGCCACCAGGCGCATGGTGAGGAACGGCACCACGAAGATGAGGATCACGCCGAGGTTGCCGAACAGCGCGCGGAAGATGGCGTCCTGGAAGTTCAGCCGGTTCATCATCTCGGGCGAGTTGAAGCGCATGTACATGAGCGACGCCTGCTCGTACGCGCCGAGCAGGCGCAGGAAGAAGTACGAGCCGATGACGACGAACAGCGTGAACATCACGTACGCGATCGGCGTCGCGAAATAGATGTTCAGCTCCTTCTTGGCGATGGCGAGTGCGTTTTTCATGGGGACTCGGGACTAAGCGGAGGTCAGCTTGAGGAAGATCTCTTCGAGCGACGGCATCGGGCCGGTCTGGCCGTCCGCGGTCGCCGCGCCGGCGTGGGCGCGCTGCAAGTTGTCCAGGGTGTCGTACGCGACCACCTTGCCCTGGGAGATGATCAGCGCCTTCTGGCAGATGGCGGTGACCTCCGGGAGGATGTGCGTCGAGAGCACGATGGTGTGCTTGCCGGCGAGCGACTTGATCAGCTGCCGCACTTCGATGATCTGCGCCGGATCGAGCCCCACGGTCGGCTCGTCGAGGATCAGCACCTCGGGATCGCCGAGCAGCGCCTGCGCGAGACCGACGCGCTGCCGCTGGCCCTTGGAGAGATTGCCGATGACGCGCTGGATGAACTGGGTGCAGTTCGTCTTCTGCGCGACCCGGTCGACCTCGCCGTCGCGCGCCTTGCGGGGCACGCCCTTGATCGACGCGACGAAGCGCAGGTACGCGCGCACCGTCATGTCGGTGTAGAGGGGCGGGTTCTCCGGCAGGTACCCGATGCGCTTCTTCACCTCGAGCGGCTGCTCGAAGACGTCGAAGCCCGACACCTTGACCGTCCCGCTGGTGGGCGGCAGGACGCCGGTCAGGATGCGCATGGTGGTCGTCTTGCCGGCCCCGTTGGGGCCGAGGAAGCCGAGGATCTCGCCGGACTGCACCTGGAAGCTGACGTCGTCGACGGCTTTCAGATCCCGGTAGCTCTTCGAGAGGTGGGACACCTCGATCATGGGCGTGCAACTCCTTGAAAAAAGGCGATTGCGCGGCTTGCGGCGCGCGCAATCTAGAGCATCGAGGCAAGCTGTCAAGCAGTCGATCGGACCGGGTGGCAGCCTGCCTGCGTTCCGCCCACGTGCGCGGCCCGCCGGTTCCTCTCAACAGCGCAACCCGCGATTTTCTTTCAGACCGCGAAAACGCTGGACGAACAACGCAATCTTTCTGGTGCGGCTTCTCGACCGCGGCCGGCGGGTCGACCTACACTGGCTCGCTCGTGAGCGTGGTGGTCCAGAAATACGGCGGGTCCTCCGTCGCGGACGTGGAGCGTATCCAGCGCGTCGCCGCCCGGGTGGCGGACACGCGGGCGCAAGGCCACCAGGTCGTCGTGGTGGTGAGCGCGATGGGCGATACCACGGACGAGCTGCTCGGGTTGGCACGCAAGGTCAGCCCGGACCCGCACCGCCGCGAGCTCGACATGCTGCTCACGGCGGGCGAGCGCATCTCCATGGCGCTGCTCGGAATGGCCCTGCACGCGCGCGGCGTGGAGGCGGTCAGCTTCACCGGATCGCAGAGCGGCATCATCACCGACGGGGCGCACACCAATGCGCGCATCCTCGAGGTCCGACCCGTGCGGATCCTGGAGGAGCTGGGGAAGGGGCGGGTGGTCATCGTCGCCGGCTACCAAGGGGTGTCGCGCGAGAAAGAGGTAACCACCCTGGGGCGCGGCGGGAGCGACACCACCGCCGTCGCGCTGGCCGCCGCGCTCGGCGCGGAAGTCTGCGAGATCTGCTCGGACGTGGAC
>VBKO01000161.1 GCA_005888115.1 Deltaproteobacteria bacterium | reverse complement strand
GTACTTCTTCGGATTGATGGCGGTGAAGTTGGCCCCGCTGGCAGTCTTCTGCGCCTTGGTGTCGACCGCCTCCAGGTCGAAGGGCAGGCCCAGCTCGCGGAGCACGATGTGGGGCGAAAGGGAACAAGCGCCGGGCTTGAAATAGAGCTTCACGGGAACCTCCGGGGGCGGCGCGCGTCGCGCACGCCGGGCGGTCTGGTAGATGCACACGCGGGCGAATGGGCGCGAAAGACGTCCGTTCAGTCCTGGGGCCGCGCGACGTCGGTTGGGGACCTTCGCCGGCCCACGACATAGAGGCAGGCGAGAGCGACCAGGCACACACAGCCGAGCGCAACGTAGCGGTGCACGAGCAAGGATGCGCTCCAGCCGTACTGGTCGCTCAAGACGCTCGGGTCGCTCGGACCCACGCCTTCGTTCATCCCGAACGGGATCCGATCGGGGTCCGTCCGCGCGCTCCACCATTGCTCGAAGGCGTCGGCGAACGCCCCCGCGCCGATGACCAGGAACCCCCAGCGCAGCCAGCCTCGCCGGATGGCTCCTTCTGCCGGAGCGTACACGCTCGCCATGAGCAGCGCGCCGAGCACGAGGCAGCCGCCATCGCCGGCGAAGACGATGAACGCCGTGGCGGAGCGCGCGCTGGGCAATACCGTGCAGCAGAGCTGGAGGAGGAGCAGCGCAGCCGCGCACAGCGCGGCCCTCCTCCGGCCGGTCAGCCAGCCGCGGACGGTGGCGTAGATCAGGCCCGCCGAGAGCAGCGCGGCAAACAAGGGGGAGCGGCCCGAGGCGGTCAGTGTGCGCCAGGGCCCGGGCACCGCGAGGACGCCGCACAGCCACGCCGCCGCCGCGTGACCCAGCTCGTGGATCCACATGCTGAAGAAGATGCGGACCACCGCGCGGCCAGGACTTACTGAGACCAGCAAGAAGGCGCAGAGCAGCGCCGAGGGAATGGCCCAGGTCCGGATGCTCGCCTCGAGGGCCGGACCGCCCTCGAAGTCCGGCCCACCCTGCAGCGCGGCGCCTTGCGCGGAGGATCCGGCCGGCTCGAGCGCGGCGGCGCGCGCCTCCGCCTTGGCGTAGATCACTCCGCACCGCGGACACTCGACCAGCGCAGCCGGCCTTTGCGCTCCGCAGCGCGGGCAGCTTTCCATGCGCAGACTGTACCGCGGCATACATGTCGGAGCGGGTAGGACGGGCGGAGGAAATGGACGAGCCCGGGAGGGCGTATCCTGCGACGTGAGCGCCCCCGATCGGCGGCGGTCGCTCGCGCGTCCGGACGAATCCCAGGCCGGCCGACGGTTGAGGAGTGGATGGAACGGGCAGAGCTTCGCCGGCGCATCCTGCACGGCGCGTGGATCGGGGCGCTGGCCACCGCCGCGTGCCTGCTGATCGCGCTCGCGCTGCTGTGGCCGCGGTGCCAGGGGGGCGCTTGCCCATCGGTTCCGGCGCTGGAGTCCTACCGGCCGCCCCAGGCGAGCGAGGTGCTGGACCGCGACGGACGTCTGGTCGCGCGGCTCGCGCCGGAGCAGCGGATCCTGGTGCCGATCGCCGCGATTCCCCAGCGCGTCACCGGCGCGTTCCTGGCGGTCGAGGACCGGCGCTTCTACCAGCACGGCGGCATCGATTTCCACCGCATGCTCGGCGCGCTCTGGCGCGACCTGCGGACGCTCAGCCTGCGCGAGGGGTCGAGCACCATCACCATGCAGCTCGCGCGCAACGTCTTCCCTCAGCAGATCGGACCGGCGCGCACGCTGAGGCGCAAGCTCTGGGAGCTGGTGCTCGCGCGCGAGATCGAGCAGAAGCTGCCCAAGGAGCGGATCCTCGAGCTGTACCTGAACCAGATCTACCTGGGGAACGGGCTGTACGGAGTCGAAGCGGCGGCGCGCGGATACTTCGGGAAGCCCGTGGGCGAGCTGAGCGCCGCGCAGGCCGCGATGCTGGCGGCGCTGCCCAAGGCGCCGACCACCTACGATCCGCGCCGATACCCCGACGCGGCGCGCCGCCGGCGCGACCTGGTGCTGCGGCTGATGGCCGGCGCGAGCGTGATCTCTCCCGAGGAGCTGAAGAAAGCGCTGCGCGACAAAGTGCGGCTCTCGCCTCCGGAAGAGACGGCCGGGGCCCCGTGGTTCGTGGCGGCCGTGCGTCGCGAGCTCCACGACCGGTTCGGCGCCGAGGCGGACACCATGGGCCTCCGCGTGCGCACCGGCCTCGACGCGGGGTTGCAGCGCGCCGGCGAGCGCGAGCTCCTGCGCCAGATCGCCGCGCTGGAGAACCGCCGCAAGATGCCGTGCAACGACGATCACGCCGAGTGCCTGGAAGGGCTGTTCGTCGCGCTCGATCCGATGACGGGAGACGTCCGGGCGCTGGTCGGCGGCCGCGACTACGCAATGTCGGAGTTCGATCGCGCGACCCAGGCCCGGCGCCAGCCGGGCTCGGCGTTCAAGCCGATCGTCTGGGCAGCCGCGCTCGATTCCGGCATCCCGCTCTCCACGCTCCTCACCGCCGACGACGGCGATTACCAACCCGCCGACCGCATCACGCTGCCAGCCGGACCGCTCAACCTGCGCGAGGCGCTGCGCGTGTCCTCCAACCGCGCGGCAGTCGCGCTCGGCACCCGCGTCGGCGTGCCACGAGTGATCGATCAAGCCCACGCCCTGGGCGTCACCAGTCCCATTCCCGACTTTCCCTCGTCCTTGCTCGGGGCGGGCGAGGTGGTGCCGATCGAGCTGGTGGCGGCGTACGCCGCCTTCGCGAACGGCGGCATGCGGATCACCCCGCGATTCGTCACCGCCGTGGAGGGTCCGACGGGAAACGTGCTGTGGGTCCCCTCGGTGGAGATGAAGACCGCGGTCGAGCCCGGCGTGGCTTACCTCATGACCAGCGTGCTGACCGAGGTGGTCGAGCGCGGCACCGGCGCCGCCGCCCGCGCGGAAGGTCCGGCGGGCGTCCCGCTCGCCGGCAAGACGGGCACCACCAACGATGCGCAGGACGTCTGGTTCGTGGGGAGCACGCCCGAGCTGTCGGGCGCAGTCTGGCTCGGCTACGACCGGCCGCGCTCGCTCGGGCGGTCGGCGTCGGGCGGCAGGCTCGCCGCGCCCGTGTTCGGCCGCATCCTGCGCGAGTATTACCGGAAACGGCCCGCGCCCGAGGCGTGGGCGCGCCCTTCCGATCTGGAGGAACGCGACGTCGACGTGGCCTCCGGCGGGCTGGCCATCGCGGGGTGTCCGTCCGACCACGTCGCGCGCGAGCTCTTCCTGCCCGGCACGGCGCCGCCCGATTGCACCGAGCACCACGGCGGCGTGATCGGGTTCTTCGACAAGGTCAGTCGCTGGATGTCGACGCACTGACGGGAAGTCCCGCCGCGTCGGCGCAACAATCCGAAATACACCTGACACGCACTTCCCTTGACCCGGGACGGGCCGGGGACTAGTTGCAACTCGCAAATGTTGCAATCGCAAGAGTACGTGGGTTTGCTGATTGGCGCGGCGCGCCGATCGCTGCGGCATGCGGTGCAGGAGCGCGTCACGCCGCTGCGCCTCAATCCTCCGCAATTCTGGATGCTCCTCGCGGTCGCGGACATGTCCGGCTGCTCGCTGGGAGAGCTCGCGCGGCGGCAGCGGATCGATCCTCCCGCTGCCTCGCGGATCGTGGCGGCGCTGGTGCGTCGCGGACTGGTGCGGTTCGAGCTCGATCCCGGCGACCGGCGGCGCTCGCGCCTGAGCCTCAGCCGGCGCGGGTCGGAGCTGGTCCGCAAGCTGCGGCCGATCGCCGGCGACCTTCGCGCGCGGCTGGTTTCGGGAATGGACGCCGCCGAGGAAACGGCGCTGCGCGAATCGCTCCGCAAGGTGATCCGCAATCTCCAGGGACCGCCGATGGCCCGATTGGAAGCGTTCGACCGCGCGCCGCCTGCTGCTCGAGCCGGCGGCGTGAGAGGGAGGCGGCGATGAGGCGGTGGATCCTCGCGGCGCTCGGCATCCTCCTCGTCGTGGGAGCGATCTGGTTCGTGCGCCGGTCGGGCCGGCAGCAGCCGGCGGCCGCCGCCGCGGCCCAGGCGCAGCAGCGGCCGGTCCCGGTGGTGACCGCGCAGGTGCAGCAGCGGGACCTGCCCATCTACCTCGACGGTCTGGGCACGGTGATCGCCGCGAAGACCATCACCGTGCGGCCGCAGGTCGACGGCCGGCTGGATTCGGTGAGCTCCGGGGCGCGCTGACGCGCGACGCCGCCCAGCTCCGCACCGCCCGCCTTGCGCTCGCGCGCAACCTGGAGCTCCTGCGCGAGAAGCTGGTCTCGCAGCAGGACGTCGACAACCAGGAGGCCTTGGTCGGCCAGTTCGAGGGCGCGGTGCGCATCGACCAGGCGCAGATCGACAGCGCCCGGCTCAATCTCGATTACGCGCGCATCACCTCGCCCATCGACGGCGTCACGGGGGTGCGGCTGGTGGACCCCGGCAACCTGGTGCGCGGGACCGACGCAAGCGGGATCGTCGTCATCACGCAGCTCGATCCCGTCGCCGTCCTCTTCACGCTCCCGCAGGACTACTTGCCGCAGGTGGGCCAGCAGATGGAGCTGGGCACCTTGACCGTGGAGGCCTTGAGCCGCGACGGCAACACCAAGCTCGGCAGCGGCGAGCTGCTCGTCATCGACAACCAGATCAACCAGAACACCGCGACCATGCGGCTGAAGGCCACCTTCGCGAATCCCCAGCGGACCCTGTGGCCCAACCAGTTCGTCAAGGCGCGCCTCCTGCTCACCGTCCGCAAGGGCGCCATCGTGGTGCCCACCACCGCGGTGCAGCGCGGGCCGGAAGGAACCTTCGCGTACGTCGTAGGCCCGGAGCAGACGGTCCAGCCGCGCGCCGTCGAGGTGGAGATGACCCAGGGAGACGTGGCGGCCATCGCCCGCGGCCTCTCGCCGGGCGAGGTGGTGGTCGCGGACGGCGCCGCTGCGCTCCGGCCCGGCGCCAAGGTCGCGCCCCGTCCAGCGGCGCCGCGGCCGGCCCAGCCGAGCGGCCGCGCCATCGGGGCCGAGCGGTGAGCATCTCCGAGCCCTTCATCCGGCGGCCGGTCGCCACTTCGTTGCTGACCGCTGGGCTGCTCCTCGCCGGTTTCATCGGCTACAAGCAGCTGCCCGTCGCCGCCCTTCCACAGGTCGACTACCCGACCATCCTGGTCTCCACCCTGCTGCCGGGCGCGAGCGCCGAGACGATGGCGTCGGCGGTGACCACGCCGCTGGAGCGGCAGTTCGGCCAGATGCCGGGCCTCGCGCAGATGACGTCGGTGTCCGGCTTCGGCAGCTCGCAGATCACGCTCCAGTTCGAGCTGTCCCGCAGCATCGACGCCGCCGAGCAGGACGTGCAGGCGGCGATCAACGCCGCCTCGAATCTGTTGCCGCGCACGTTGCCGGCGCCCCCGACGTACAGCAAGAGCAACCCGGCCGATACTCCCGTGCTCTCGCTCGCGGTCAGCTCGGACACCATGCCGGTCTCGCAGGTGGACGACGCCGCCGACTCGATCCTGGCGCAGAAGATCTCCCAGGTCTCGGGAGTGGGGCTGGTCACGATCGGTGGCGGGCAGAAGCCCGCGGTCCGCGTGCAGGCGGATCCCTCCGCGCTCGCGGGGTCCGGCCTCACCCTCGAGGACGTGCGCGCGGCGCTCGTGGCGGCCAACGTCAACCAGCCCAAGGGGAACCTGGACGGCCCGCGCCAGGACTTCGCGCTGGCCACCAACGACCAGCTCTCCGATGCCGGGTCGTTCCGGCCCCTGATCGTCGCCTATCGCAACGGCGCGCCGATCCGGCTGCGGGAGGTGGCGCAGGTGGTGGACGGCGTCGAGAACGCGCAGCTCGCGGGCTGGGCCAACGGCAAGCGCGCGATCATCGTCAGCGTGCAGCGCCAGCCGGGCGCGAACGTGATCCAGGTCGCCGACCGGGTGAAGGCCCTGCTCCCGCAGCTCCGGTCGAGCCTGCCGCAAGGCCTCGACGTGAGCATCCTGAGCGACCGCACCGAGACGGTCCGCGCCTCGGTGGACGACGTGCAGTTCACGCTCATCCTCACCGTGCTGCTGGTGGTGGCGGTGATCTACATGTTCCTGCGCTCGCTGCGGGCGACGATCATCCCGGGGATAGCGGTGCCGCTCTCGCTGATCGGCACCTTCGCGGTGATGTACCTGTGCGGGTACAGCCTCAACAACCTCTCCCTCATGGCGCTCACCATCTCGACCGGATTCGTGGTCGACGACGCCATCGTCATGATCGAGAACATCGCCCGCTTCATCGAGCACGGCGACCCTCCCTTCGAGGCGGCGCTCAAGGGTTCCAAGCAGATCGGGTTCACCATCGTCTCGCTCACCGTGTCGCTGGTGGCGGTGCTCATTCCGCTGTTGTTCATGGGCGGGATCATCGGGCGGCTCTTCCGCGAGTTCGCCGTCACGCTCGCCATCGCCATCTGCGTCTCGGCGGTGCTCTCGCTGACGCTGACCGCAATGATGTGCGCGCACCTGCTCAAGCCCCGCGCCGAGGAGCGGGAGGGCAGGTTGGCCCGGACGTTCGAGAGAGGCTTCGCCTGGATACTGGGGCTGTACGAGCGCAGCCTGAGGTGGGTTCTCGCGCACCAGCCCGCGACGCTGCTGGTCACGGTCGGCACGCTGCTCCTCACCGCGCTGCTCGCGGTGGTCATTCCGAAGGGTTTCTTCCCCTTGCAGGACACCGGGCTCATCGTGGGCGTCTCGGTCGCGCAGCCGGACGCTTCGTTCGCCCGGCTGACGAACCTGCAGCGCACGGTCGACGAGACGATCCTGTCCGACCCGGACGTCGCTTCGGTCGCCTCGTCGATCGGCGCCGACGGCGTGAACCCGACGAGCAACAGCGGCCGCGTCTCGATCACGCTCAAGCCCCGCTCGCAACGGAACGCCGACGTGAGCGAGATCATCGCCCGCCTCCGGCCGCGGCTCGCCCAGGTGCCGGGGATGACGCTCTACCTCCAGCCCGTGCAGGACTTGACCATCGAGACGCGCACGAGCCGAACGCAGTTCCAGTACACGCTAGAGGACGCCGATCCCGGCGAGCTCCAGGAATGGGCGCCCCGGATGCTGGAGAAGATGCGCCAGCTTGCGCAGCTCGCCGACGTGGCCAGCGACGAGGAATCGGACGGGCTGCAGCTCAAGATCACCATCGACCGGGACACGGCCTCGCGGCTGGGGGTTTCTCCGCAGGCGGTCGACGACACGCTCTACGACGCATTCGGGCAGCGGCAGGTGACCACCATCTTCACGCAGCTCAACCAATACAGGGTGATCCTGGAGCTGGAGCCCGAGCAGGCGCAGCACCCCGAGGCGCTCGACCGGCTCTACGTGCGCACGCAGAGCGGCGACCAGGTGCCTTTCTCCGCGTTCGCGCAGGCGACGGAGACGCTCGCCCCGCTGGCCATGAACCACCAGGGCCAGTTCCCCGCGGTGACCATTTCCTTCAACCTGGCGAAGGGCTCCGCGCTGGGAGAAGCCGTCGACGCGATCAACGCCCTCCGCGCCGAGCTGGGGCTCCCGCCGGGCGTGCGCTCCGAGTTCGCCGGCACCGCGCAGGCCTTCCGGGAGTCGCTCTCGAGCGAGCCCGCGCTGATCCTGGCCGCGCTGCTCACCGTCTACATCGTGCTCGGAGTGCTGTACGAGAGCTACATCCATCCGGTCACCATCCTCTCGACGCTGCCCTCCGCGGGCGTGGGAGCGCTGCTCGCGCTGATTTTCTGCGGGACCGAGTTCAGCGTGATCGCGCTGATCGGCATCATCCTGCTCATCGGCATCGTGAAGAAGAACGCGATCATGATGATCGACTTCGCCCTGGAGGCGGAGCGCGATCAGGGCCTCTCGCCCACCGAAGCGATCACGCAGGCGTGCCTGCTGCGGTTCCGGCCGATCATGATGACGACCATGGCGGCGCTCCTGGGCGGCCTGCCGCTCGCCCTCGGGCAGGGGACCGGCTCCGAGCTGCGCCGTCCGCTGGGCATCAGCATCGTGGGCGGCCTGCTCGTCTCGCAGGTGCTCACGCTGTACACCACGCCGGTCATCTATCTCTACATGGGCCGTCTCGGGCGCGTGCTGCGCCGGCGGAAGGCGGCGGAACCCGAGCCGCAACTCTCGCCATGAACGTCTCCGCGCCGTTCATCCAGCGGCCCGTGGCCACCTCGCTGCTGGCGGCGGCGATCCTGCTCGCCGGCGCGGCTGCGTACACGCAGCTGCCGGTGGCGCCCCTCCCGCGCGTCGATTTCCCCACCATCTCGGTGAACGCGGCGCTGCCGGGAGCCAGCCCGGAGACGATGGCCTCCACGGTGGCCGCGCCGCTGGAGCGCCGCTTCGGGCGCATCGCGGGGCTGCGCGAGGTCACCTCCGTCAGCTACCTGGGGTCGACCAGCATCACGCTGCAGTTCGAGCTCGACCGCGACGTCGACGCCGCCGCGCGGGACGTGCAGGCCGCCATCAACGCGGCGGGCGGCGATCTGCCGGCCAACCTCCCGACGCGCCCGAACTACCGCAAGGTGAACCCCGCCGACGCGCCCATCCTCATCCTCTCGCTGACTTCGGCCACCATCCCGCTCGGGCAGGTCTTCGACCAGGCCAATACGGTGCTGGCGCAGAAGATCTCCCAGGTGCCCGGCGTGGGGCAGGTCTTCGTCGGCGGCGGCCAGCAGCCCGCGGTGCGGGTGCAGGCCGACCCGCAGGCGCTCGCGGGACTGTCCTTGTCCCTCGAGGACGTCCGCGCGGCGCTCGCCAACGCCACCGTGAACCAGGCCAAGGGATCGGTGAGCGGCTCCGCGCAGATGCGCACGCTGGCCGCCAACGACCAGCTGCTGCGAGCGAAGGACTTCGCGCCCCTGGTGATCGCCTACCGGAACGGGGCGGCCGTGCGGCTCTCGGACATCGCGCGGGTGATCGACAGCGTGGAGAACGAGCGCGTCGCGGCCTGGGCCGACTCGCAGCGCGCCGTGCTGATCATCATCCGCCGGCAGCCCGGCGCGAACATCATCGACGTCATCGAGCGGGTCAAGGCATTGCTCCCGCAGCTGTCGGGCTCCATCTCGCCGGCCATCGACGTCCAGGTCGCGCAGGACCGCAGCCAGACGATCCGCGCCTCGGTAGGTGACGTGCAGTTCACGCTGGTGATCAGCGTCTGCCTGGTGGTGCTGGTGGTGTTCGCCTTCCTCCGCAGCATCCGGGCCACGCTGGTGCCCACCGTGGCGGTGCCGCTCTCGCTGGTCGGCACTTTCGGCGCCATGTACCTGCTCTCGTACAGCCTGGACAACCTCTCCCTGATGGCGCTGACCATCGCGACCGGGTTCGTGGTGGACGACGCCATCGTCGTCACCGAGAACATCGCGCGCTACGTCGAGCAAGGAATGCCGCCGCGCGAGGCCGCGCTCAAAGGCGCAAAGCAGATCGGCTTCACCATCATCTCCATCACCGTCTCGCTGCTCGCGGTGTTCATCCCCATCCTCCTGATGGGCGGCATCGTCGGACGCCTCTTCCGCGAATTCGCGGTGACGCTCTCTGTGGCCATCGCGATCAGCGGCGTCGTTTCGCTCACGCTGACGCCGTCGATGGCCTCGCGGCTCCTCAAGCTACGGCACGGTGAAGAACAGGGACGGCTCGCGCGCGCGGCGGAGGGCGCGTTCGACCGCCTGCTGCGCGGGTACGATCGTTCGCTGCGATGGGTGCTCGGGCACGACCGGCTGATGCTCGCCGTCACCTTGGTGACCCTGGGCGTGTCGGTGGCGCTGTACGTGATCGTCCCCAAGGGGCTGTTCCCGCAGCAGGACACCGGCGCGCTGGCCGGCTTCTCGGAGGCGCCGCAGGATGTCTCCTTTCCCACCATGAAGCAGCGGCAGGAAGCGGTGAACGCCGTCGTGCTCTCCGACCGGGCCGTGGATCACATGGTCTCGTTCATCGGGGGGAACGGGCCCCTGAACAACGGCTTCATGTTCGTGCAGCTCAAGCCGCTCGGCCAGCGCAAGCGGACCGCCGACCAGGTCATCGCCGACTTGCGTCCGAAGCTCGCGCGCGTGGAGGGGATCAACCTCTTTCTACAATCGGTGCAGGACGTGCGCATCGGCGGCCGGACATCGCGGACCCAGTACCAGTACACGCTGCAGGACCTGAACCTCGAGGAGCTGCTCCAGTGGTCGCCCCGCGTGCTGGACAAGCTGCGCACGCTGCCCCAGCTGCGCGACGTGAACACGGATCAGCAGACCGCGGGCTTGCAGCTCTTCGTGGACATCGACCGGGACACCGCTTCGCGGATGGGCATCTCGCCCTCCGTGGTCGACTCCACGTTGTACGACGCGTTCGGCCAGCGCCAGGTGGCCACCATGTATACGCAGGTGAACCAGTACCGCGTCGTCCTGGAAGCGAAGCCGGAGCTGGCCGCCCATCCCGAATCGTTGCGCGGGATCTACGTGCGCGGGCAGGGCCCGGACCCGGTGCCGCTGACCGCGTTCGCGCGTTTCGAGCCGCGCGCCACGTCGCTCTCGGTGAATCACCAGGGCCAGTTCCCCGCGGTGACCCTCTCCTTCAACCTGGCGCCGGACGTATCGCTCGGGCAGGCGGTGACCGCCATCCACCGCGCCGAGCAGGAGATTCGGATGCCGCCCGGGCTGCACGCGAGCTTCCAGGGAACGGCGCAGGCGTTCCAGGACTCGCTCGCGAGCGAACCCCTCCTGGTGCTCACCGCGCTCCTCGCCGTCTACATCGTGCTCGGGGTCCTGTACGAGAGCCTCATCCACCCGGTGACGATCCTTTCCACCCTTCCCTCGGCGGGCGTGGGGGCGCTGCTCGCGCTGATGCTGTTCAAGACCGAGCTGAGCATCATCGCCCTCATCGGGATCATCCTGCTCATCGGCATCGTGAAGAAGAACGCGATCATGATGATCGACTTCGCCATCGAGGCGGAGCGCGATCAGGGGCTCGGAACGCGCGACGCGATCTACCAGGCCTGCCTGTTGCGCTTCCGCCCCATCCTCATGACCACGCTGGCGGCGATGCTCGGCGGCCTGCCGCTCGCGCTCGGGCACGGCGTGGGCAGCGAGCTGCGGCGGCCGCTCGGCATCGCCATCGTCGGCGGCTTGCTGATCTCGCAACTGCTCACGCTCTTCACCACGCCAGTCGTGTACCTGGCCCTGGACCGCCTGGCGCAGCGGCGGCGGCAGAAGGCGGCGGTGGTCCCGCCGCTCCCGGCCTGAAGCGCGGCTCAACGTCCGCGTTTCTGACCTGACCGGGCCGGGCGTCTCGCGGGCGCCGCCGCCCTGCGTGCGCGTGCCTGGTCGGGCGTCCCGACATCCGCCTGCAGCCGCGCCTGCTGCTCGCTGAACCAATCGCCGGGCCCGAACAAGTGGATGCCGCCGTTGCCTTCCCCCAGGCCGACGCCGACCGGGAACCCGCCGACGGTGAGGAGCGCGGCACCGTCTTGGCGGCCGCCGGAGGCGAGATAGGTGGCGCGGATCGACGCGCCCTCGCCGCCGGCGACGAGGTCCCGCAGCGCGACCAGGTCCTTGCCGAGCGCGACCGAAAGCCGCACCGACAGGCGGTCCATCGAGAAGAGCCCGGAGACGAAACCGGGCAGATCGGCGCGGCGAACGTACAAGCCGACGATCGGGCGCGCGTCGCGACATCGTGCCACCACGTCGCCGTCGATCAGCGGAGCTGCGCCGAGGCGAAGCCGCGCGTGCGTGGCGATGATGCGCGCCCACCATCCTGGCGCGGCGTCCTCCTCACCGCCCCGATCGACGACGCGTGCGTCGTCGACGCGCACCTGCGTGCCGGAGAGATCCCCGCCGCGCCAGGGGTCCAGGTCGCGCACCGAAGCATCGACCGAGACATCGCCGTGGAGCGCCATCCCCTGAATGCGGGCCCGGCCGGCGGCGAGGGAGGCGCGCACCCACCCGGAGAGGCGCGACGATGGACCCCCGAGGTGGAGCGCGAACGCGCCATGGCCGCCGTCCACTCTTCCGGTGGGGACGCCGAGGGCTGCCGCCAGCCGGCCCGCGTCGGATAGGCGCCCGCCGCGCACGTCGAACGTCACCCGACGCGCGGGCCTTGGAGCCCCGAGGTCGGGCGCATCTCCTTCCAGCTCGAGGCG
>VBKO01000160.1 GCA_005888115.1 Deltaproteobacteria bacterium | reverse complement strand
CCACAGATACACCGCCTGCCAGGTGCCGAGGAGCAGCTCGCCGTCGCGGACGGGGATCGTCTCGGAGGTGCGGGTGAAGGACGCGCGGATGTGCGCGGGCATGTCGTCCGGGCCTTCGGTGTCGTGCTCGTAGTCGGCGTCCTCGGGCGCGATGCGATCCGCCCAGCGCTGCAGGTCGCGCTGGACGGCCGGGTCGGCGTTCTCCTGGACCACGAGCGATGCACTGGTGTGCTGGAGGAAGACGGTGCACAGACCAGTGCGCACGGCGGCGCGGGCGACCGCCCGGCGGACCTCGGAGGTCACGTCGTGCAGCCCGCGCCCGCGCGCCGGCAGGTCGATCTCCTCCTGGTGGACCTTCACGGAAGAAACACTACACCCGTGCTCGCACCTCGCCGTTCGCGGTGGTGCGCTCCACCTTGCGCAGCGCCTGGATGAAGGCCTCGCTGAACTGCTCCAGGTCATCCGGCTTGCGGCTGGTGATCCAGTTCTGGTCGATCACCACCGGCTCGTCCTTCACGTTCGCGCCGGCCAGCTCGAGATCCACCTGCACGGTCGGCCAGGCGGTCAGCGTCCGGCCGCGGACCAGCTTCGCGCTCAAGAGAAGCTGCGGCCCGTGGCAAACCGCGGCGAGCGGCCGCTTGAGCGCGTCGAACCGCTTGACGAACTCGACGAAGCGCGGATCCACGCGCAGGTGATCCGGCGAATACCCGCCCGGGATGAGCAGGCCGAGGTAGTCGTCGGGCCGGACCTCGTCGATGCCCTTGTCGGCCTTGACCTTTTCCTTGCCCCTGTACCCCTTCAGCTCCACGCCCGTCTTCGGCCCGATGATGTCGACTTGATATCCTTCCTTGCGCACCCGGTCGTACGGGATCCGGAATTCCGAGTCCTCGAATCCGTCGCCGAGCAAGCAGGCGACTTTCCCTTGTGCCATGGCGTTCCTCCTTGTTGCGGGCGACAGATGCGCATCGCGTGCGGCCCGTGCGAGCAGGGCCGGAAAGCAGACGGGCGGGCTTTACGCGGCGGCCCGCTGGTGGAAAGCTGTCCTCCATGGCTCGCAAGCTTCCGATGATCGAGGTCGGCTTCCACATCTTTCCCCAGGGCGGCGACGAGGAAGTCGGCGCGGTGCGCGAGGTGGCGCCGGGCGGGCGCCCGGAGCTGGTGGTCGACATCGAGAACGCCGGCGACTTCGTCATTCCCCTCGACGCCGTCGTCGAAGTTGTCGAGGAGAAGGTGATCGTCGATCCGAAGAAGCTGCCCGACCGCGTGGTGCAAGCGATGCAGCACGCGCACGACGCCGAAGACTATCCATGAACGGCGCGCCGCCCTATTGGCGCTGAGCGGTCGCCGCGGCCAGCTGGGCGAAGGGCGTGAGCCCTGGTCCCGCTTCCACTACCAGCACGCCCTCGTCCACGTACGCCTCCAGGTCCTCCGACAGCCATCGCTCGCCGAGGCGCAGCTTGTGGAACCTCACCGCGCAGCTCTCGCCGTCGTAGGACACGATCACATTGAAGCGGCCGGGCAGCACGGCCAACTTGCGCGAGACCGCTTCGGCCATGAGCAGGCCGGCGGTGAGGAGCAGCAGCGGGCACGCCGAGACCAGGCGCGGATCGAGCATCTTCTCCATCAGGAGCTTGTTCGCGCACGCCTCCAGAGCGCTCGGCCCGTCGAAATCGGCCGGCCTCAGCGAAGGCTTGCGGCGGAACGAGTCGAGCAGGACGAACCCGTTCACCTCGGCGACGGTGAGGTCGGGCCATTTGCCCGGGAGCAGCGGCTCGGCGTCGATGCTGCGGCTGCGCAGCTCGCCCAGGTAGCCCTGCATCCGCCGATTCAGCTTCACGACGCGGCCTCGCGGAACAGCGCGAAGGCGCTGGTGTACCCGTGGAGGAAGGTGGCGCCGCCCACCGGGCCGATCTCCCCGTTGCAGAAGAACCCGCCGAGCGGCACGGGGCCGACCTTCGAGCGGAACAGGTCGGTGTCGTGATCGGGCCGGCCGAAGAGGTGCGCGCCGCGGCCCAGGCAGGAGAACAGCAGCGCACCCCGCGGTGGACTGACGCGCGCGGCGCTGCGGTCGAGCAGGCGCGCCAGGTCCTCCTCGGCGGTGCGCGCGTCGCGCAGCAGGAACTGCACCACTTGCATCGGGTGCAGCGCCGCGCCGATCACCAGCGCGCCCGTCCTCGGATCCATGCCCATGAGATTTCGCACCAGCAGCTCGCCTTCGCGGTACTCGACCGAGTCGCGCATCTCGATGCCGAGGAACAGCGAGTGCCGGAACAACTCCTGGTCGCGCGCCGAAAGCGAGGGGTACAGCTCGCGCAGCACTTCGATGGGCGCGCGCCCGTCGACCTCCTGCAGCACGTTCGCCTGGCAGCGGGTCGCGATCATCGGCTTGCCGACGGGACGGCATCCCTGCGCGACGATGGTTTCCACCGCGACGTTCCCTGCCAGGGCGACGCCGGCGAGCCCGCTGCGGTGCGCCCGCGCGCCGAGGAAGACGCGGTTCGCGCCAGGCACCGGACCGCCGCTGGCGAGCCCGCCCACCTTGCTCGCCGCGGGGTACGCGGCATCGAGTCCGGCAATCAGCGCGCCCGCGTCGACGGTGAGCGGATCGACGAGCAGGACGAAGTGCGGCCGCGTGGCGGGATCGACGTCGATCGTGTCGCGCCACTCTTGCGCATCGGCGCTCTCCGGCAGCTCGCGCTGGTCCAGGTGGAATGACGTGATCCGCACTCCCGGCAGCGAGGCGGCGGTCAGCGACAGCGCCGGAGCGTCTTCCACCTCGTGGCCCGCCCCGATGATGCCGCGGCCCGTGCAGCCGGCCAGGAGCGCGCCAGGGAGCGCCGCCTCCACCATCGCGGGCAGGCGCGCGGACGCATCGAGGTGGTGCGGCGAGACGAACGCCACCACCAGGTCAGCGGCGGCGCCCGCAAGTCCGCGCCGGACTTCGGCCGCGGCGTCGGCGACGGCCTCCTCGGCCTGCTCCTTCCCCGAGAGCGCGGATGCCCAGCGCATGCCCGAGGGATGCCACGCTGCTCCCTCGCGCGCAATGGAATCGCACGCCAGACCTCCGCGGGGAAGCGCTCCGGGGCGCAAATGAGTAGAGTGCGCGAGCGCTTCGGCGCGGAAAGGAACAGATATGGCACAACCGAAGAGGGCGGTCTGGCGCCTCCAGGTCGGCGAGGAAGCTCCCGACTTCGAGCTGACCGCCACGGGCGACGGGGCCGGCAAGGGGGGACCGCAGAAGAAGGTCCGCCTGAGCGAGTTCCGCGGAAAGAAGAACGTGGTGCTCGCCTTCTATCCGGCGGCGTTCACCCCGGTCTGAACGGTGCAGATGCCCTCGTACGAGGAGGATCTCTCCGAGTTCGAGCGGCGCAATGCCCAGGTCCTGGGCATCTCGACCGACCAGGTGTTCAGCAACGAGGCATGGGCGAAGTCGATGGGCGGACTGTCCTATCCGCTCTGCAGCGACAACTGGCCCTACGGCTACGTGGCCGTTCAATACGGGGTGCTGCGCGGCTCGGGCACCACCGAGCGCGCCATCTTCGTGGTCGACCGGCAGGGCATCCTCCGCTACATCGACATCCACAACATCGCGGAGCAGCCGCCCACGGACAAGATCATGGAGGCGCTCGACAAGCTGAGGTGAGCCGTGGAGAAGGCGCTCGAGCTGTCGCGCTACTGCGTTCCGTTCACGCCGTTCAAGCGCAAGCTGGAGGAGTCGCTCGTCTGCCTGGTGAGCACCGCGGGCGTGCGCGCCAAGGTCGATGCGCCGTTCAACCTCGAAGGCGACAACTCGTTCAAGCGCATCGACGGGAGCCTCTCGGCCATCGAGCTGGCGGTGGACGACACCCACTACGACCACGGCTGCATCGACAAGGACGTGAACTGCGTCTTCCCCATCGATCGGCTTCGTTCGCTGGCGCGAGAAGGCCGCATCGCGGGCCTGACCGAGGAGCACTTCTCGATGGGGTTCTCCCAGGCGCTGCGCGAGCTGCGCGAGACCACGGTCCCGCAGCTCGCGCGCGCCGTCTCGGCGGCCCGCCCCGACGCGGTGCTGCTGACCGGAGGCTGACGCCTCTGCCACCGCACCGTGGTCACGGTGCAGCGGGCGATCGAGATGCTCGGCATCCCGACGGTGCTCGTCACGGTCGAGCCGGAGGAAAGCGCGCAAGCGCGCCCACCTCGCGCCCTTTGCCCGCGCGGTTTCATCGCCGGCCACTCGCTGGGCCGCCCGAATGACGAAGCACTCCAGAAATGGATCCTCATGGACACCCTGGAGCTGCTTCTGGCCGATCCGAAGCCCGGCGAAGTGATCATCCGCGATTACACCTAAAAACATTCGCTTTCAGTGCAGCGCGGCCTGGTCCGCGACGCCCGAGAAAACGGGCGGACCGATCCGGCCGGCGAGATCCCTGCTCCGCGGGCGGGCGAGCGCATGGGGGACTGCTTCGTGAGTCGCGGTTCCCACCGCGGTGCGGCGTCCGTAGCTTCCCGTTTCACAGCCAGGAGGCAATGATGATCAAGGAGAAGCTCGCGACGTTTCTAGCCACGTTCGTCCTGGGAGCCGCGGTCGCGGCCCTCGGGCAGAGCACCGGATCGAGTGGCACCTCGGCCGGCGCGCAGGGGACCGTCACCTCGCCGCAGACCGGGACGACCGGCTCGGCAGGGACCACCACCGGTCAGACCGGTACCAGCGCGACCGGAAGCACGACCGGGACGTTGGGTACGGACCAGAGCGCCACCGGGACGAGCGGCACCATCGGAAGCTCGACGACCGGCACCACCGGCTCCGACCAGGGCACCAGCGGCACGAGCACGACGACGGGCTCGGCGACCGGGACGACCACCGATCAGGGGAGCACCAGCACCACCTCGCCCAGCAGCGGAACCGGCGTGGGCAGCGACAGCTCGACTACGCGCAGCCGCCCTCCCGAGGGCCGCGCCGGGCCGTCGACTTCGCGCGGCAGCACCTCGTCGACCACCAGCCCGCGGTCGTCGACGACGATGGGAAGCTCGACGGACCAGACGACCAGCCCGTCCAGCGGCACCACCGATACGACGACGGGGATGGGCACCAGCAGCACGACAGGCACGCCCGGGGCGAGCGGCTCCGTCGGCACGACGACGACCCCGGATAGCTCGACGTCGACGGGCAGCACGTCCACGACGACGATGCCGGGCAGCACGCCCGGAAGCAGCAGCTCGACGACGACGAGCACGCCGCCGCCGGACAATACGCCGAAGTAGTCACAAAAATGGCGCCGGGCCGCCCTCGACCAGGGCCGGCCCGGCGCGCGGCGTCGCCGCCTTATCGGTCGCGACTGCTCAGGTCGATCTCACGCCACCACATCCCGCCGCGCTCGCGCAGCAGCGCGACGAGAACCCCGTCGAGCAGCGCGCGCACGGGCGCCTGCGGATCGGGGAATCGAGCCGGCAGCGGCCATTCTGGCGCTCGGAGCTCGCCGCGCGGGATGGCTCCGCCACCGCGCAGCGCGCGCGCTTCGTCGGCGTCGATCTCGCGCGAGGGCATCCAAGGCAAGAGCTGCGCCCCTTGCACCAACTCGCGCGCACCCGGGCCGGGATCGCGCCACGGTCCGATCGAGCGGCGCGTGAGGCGGGACAGGTGCGCGCGGCACCCGAGAGCGCGCCCGAGGTCGCGCGCGAGCGAACGGACATAGTATCCGCCGCGCACGACGAGCCGCAGTCCGCTTGCACGCGGCAGATCGTGCCTGCTCCAGCGGGCTTCGTGCAGGTACACGCGCACAGGCGGCAGCTCGACCTGCTCGCCTCGGTGTGCCCGCGCGTACGCGCGCTCCCCGCCGATGCGCTTGTTGCTCGTGGCCGGCGGCACCTGTTCCCGCCAGCCGAGGAAGGATTGGAGTGCGGCCTCGAGCTGCGCAGGGTCCAGCGTGGACGCGTCGCCGCGCGCCACGACCGTGCCGAGCGGGTCGCCGTTGTCGGTCTCCGTGCCCCACGTCACCTCGGCCTCGTATTCCTTCGGGATCGGGTGGAGCAGCTCGAACACGCGCGTGGCTCGGCCTACCAGGATGGGCAGGAGCCCGTCGGCGAACGGGTCGAGCGCCCCGCCATGGCACACCGCCAGCCTGGGCTTGCGGCCGCGCGCCTCCTCCAGGAACGGCTGCACCATCGAGAAGCTGGTCGGCCCGGCGGGCTTGTGCAGCAAGTGGATTCCCGGTGCGAGCGAGCCCATGGAGCTTTTCGTCTATCACGCGGCATCCGGATTTCACTCGGTGTGAATCTTCCGTTACCCTGCCCCGGGAGGGTGCCATCCCGGTGGTGCTGATGACCGCGTTCGAGCTACGCCAGCTACCCTCCAGCATCTCGGGAGCGCTGCACAAGCCGTTCGATCTCGACGAGCTGCTGACGGTAGTGGCCACGCTGATCGACTGAATCCGCTGCGTCCCGCGCGAGACCGGGTTAGCATGCGTCGCGGAGGCCGGATGTCTCGCATCGTCACCGCCGCGTTGCTCCTCCTGGCTGCTCTCCCGGCCCGCGCCGGCGATCGCGTGGCCGTGCTCGTCGAGCTGTTCACCTCCGAAGGGTGCTCGAGCTGTCCGCCGGCGGACGCCGTCCTCGCACGCCTCGTGCGGGAGCAGCCGGTCCAGGGAGTCGAGATCCTGGCCCTCTCCGAGCACGTCGACTACTGGGACTCGCTGGGCTGGCAGGACCCGTACTCCCACCGGATCTTCACCGAACGGCAACAGACTTACTCCTCCCACCTGCGGCGCGGGAACATCTACACGCCGCAGGCGGTGGTCGACGGGCGCGCGGAGGTCCTCGGCAGCGACGAGCAGGCGGCGCGCTCCGCCGCGGTCCAGGCTGCCGGGCAGCCGCACGGGACGATCACCGCGCTGCGCCGCGGCAACGCGCTCCACCTCGAGGCAACCCTTCCACCCCACTCCGGCGCAGAGGTGCTCCTCGCCGCGGTCGACGATCCGCCGCCCGGACGCGTCGCCCGGGGCGAGAACGCGGGGCGTACGCTTTCTCACGTCCGCGTCGTGCGCGAGCTCCGGCGCATCGGCCGCATCGAGCAAGGCGCATGGTCGGGTGACGTGGACCTCGGCGCGCAGGCGGCAACGCTGCGACTGGTTGCGTTCGTCCAGGAACGGTCGAGCGGCCGCGTCCTGGCCTCGGCGACGTGGGATCCTCCCGGTCGTCGCCCTTAGGCCTGCGCGTTTCAGCCGCCCAGCTCGCGCTCGATCCACGCCGCCACCGCGAGCAGCCGATCGTCCGCGCCGGGCGCAGCGACGAGCTGCAAGCCCACGGGCAGCCCGGCGGGCCCGGTGAGCACGGGAAGCGAGATGCACGGGCAGCATAGCAACGTCCAGGCGCGGCAGAACGCTGGATCGCCCGTTTTTTCCAGGCCAAGCGGCGCCTCGCCCGCGGCACCGATCGTGAGCAGGACGTCCGCTTCGGCGAACATCCGCGGAAGCTCGCGGCGGCCCTGCTCCGCCTTCTCGCGCGCTTCTCGCAGCCGCTCCGGCGGGCAGCGCTCGCCCTCGCTCAGGAAAGAGCGGAAGACCTCGCTCATCCGGTCGCCGTGCCGCTGCCGCTCCTCGCGCAGTGCAGCCGCGGCCTCCGCCGACATGATCACGCCCTGGGCCTCGGCCAGCCCGGCGGGGAGCTCCACCTCGCGGACCTCGGCGCCCGCGCGCCCGAGCCGCGCGGCCGATTGCCGTTGGCCGATGCGCGCCGGACAGCGCCGCTGCGATCCAGGGAACGTCCGCGACGTTCCGGGTGAAGAACCCGAGCGTGTCGAGCGAGGGCGACAGCGGATGTACTCCGCGCAAGTCGAACGTGCCGAAGGTGGGCTTGTACCCGACCACGCCGCAGAACGAGGCGGGCCGGATCACGGAACCGGCCGTCTGCGAGCCGAGCGCAGCCGGAACCATGCGATCGGCCACCGCGGCGGCCGAGCCGCTCGACGATCCGCCCGGCGTGCGCGAGGGATCGCGCGGATTGCGCGTCTT
>VBKO01000159.1 GCA_005888115.1 Deltaproteobacteria bacterium | reverse complement strand
TGCCGGCCACCTCGATGTCGCCCAGCACCGAGCGGCCGCGCTCGCGGAACGAGGAGGTCGCGGTGCCTTCGGTGACCGTGTACTTCATCATGTCGCGCAGCGCCGCCGCCGTCTCCTGCTTGAGCAGCCGCGAGGAGCCGGTGGCCTTGAACGGCTCGCCGTCCACCTCCTCGATCAGGCTGGGCTCGTAGGCGATGCCGCCGTTCCCCACCGCGGCGGCGATCAGCGCGGCGTGCAGCGGGGACAGCTTCACCTGTCCGAACCCCGCCGCGCTCTTCGCCAGGTCCAGCTTGCCGTCGGGGATGTTCGCCGGCGACGCCTCCATCGGGACGTCCCAGATGGGCCGGTTGAAGAGGAACCGCTCCGCTTCCTTGCGCAGCGACTCGCCGTCGAGGTGCTTCACCGCCATCTTGGCGAACACCACGTTGGCGCTCTTGGCCAGCGCCCTGGAGAGCGACATGCAGCGCCGATCCATGTGCGGCTTGTCCTCGAGCAGCTTGCTGACGATGCCGCGCAGGCCGCCGTGGTAGCAGGTCTCGGCGTCCGGCGAGACGCCCGCCTCGAGCAGCGCGGCGCCGGTGATGATCTTGAAGACCGAGGCGGCCGGGTACAGCGGCCGGGTGGCGAGCCCGTCGGACTTGCCGTCCTTCGCGTACTCGACCAGCGCCAGCACCTTGCCCGTCTTGGGATCGATGGCGACGAGCGCCCCTTGCATCGGCTGGTAGGTGCGCATCAGCCTCGCCATCTGCTTCTGCAGCTCCGGCTCCACCGAGATGCGCACGCGCTTGCCGTCGGCCGCGTCGGCGAAGTACCCGAGGGCGTCGTCGGTCCCGGTGAGCTTCGCCTTCTTCCACAGCGCGAGCCCCTCCAGGTGGTTCTTGTGCTGCGCCACCGCGTTGGCGGCGGCCGCGGGCACCGCGTTCACCTCGGCCGGGTGCTCTGGCGAGCCCGCGTCGGGCTGCGCGGGGACCTCCGAGGTGACGGCGCTCTCCACCGCCCGTTCGTCGTCGGTCTTGTCCTCGCTGTCGCCCGACTCGCCGGGCGCCGGGGAGTCAGGTTGCGGGAGCGCTTGCGCCTGACCCGCGTCTGGCGCCGGGGCGCCTTCTGCTTGCGCGAGCGTCCGCTGGCCGGCGCGCGCGGCCAATGCGCCGCCGAAAAGGAGCAGCGCAGCCAGGATGGCGCGCTTCGCGGCGCCGGGGCCTCGAGGTACGTGGGTCTGGGTCACCGTCGGTTCACTGTACTTTTGGAGTGGGGTGCGCGGCAAAGATTCCCGGAAAGCAACCGCCGGTCCAAGCGAATTCCTCCCGCCCACTTTGGCCCATACCCTGCACTACCCGGAGGACGCGGCTTGACGGCGTCGCGAGCCGTTGCGAGGTTCCCGCACCGTGCTGGAGGGACCGCAAGCAGGCGCTAGCCGGACGATGTCGGTGTTGCGCGAGGTGGTGGGCGACCTGCACCCGCGCAGCATCGTCGTGGTGCTGCTCCTGCTTGTCGTCGCGGCGCTGCTCAGCCGGTTCGTCAATTCGGTCGTCCGCCGCACCCTCGAGCGTCACCGGCACAGCGGCACGCTCCTGCCGGAATCGATCACGCGCCTGCAGATCACCCGCCGCATCCTCGACGCGGTCATCTGGGTGGTGGCGATCTCCATCGGGCTGTCGCAATTCCCCGAGCTGCGAGTCCTCTCCGCCGGGCTGCTCGCGTCGGCGGGGATCTCGGGCCTCATCGTCGGGTTCGCCGCGCGCAGCACGCTAGGAAACGCCGTCGCGGGCGTGACCATCGCTTTCGCGCAGCCCGTCCGCATCGGCGACGAGGTGGAGCTGCGCGGCGAGCGCGGGGTCGTCGAGGACATCACCCTGCTCTTCACCGTCATCCGCCTCTGGGACGGCAAGCGGATGATCGTTCCCAACGACACGCTCTCCACCGAAGTGGTCAAGAACCTGACGCTCGGCTCGGTCTCGCGCATGGTGCGGACCGACGTGCTGGTTCCGCCCAAGGGAAACGCGCGCGCGACGATGGAGGCGCTGCTCGGGGTGGCCGCGGCGGAGCCGGGGTTGGACCACTCCGCTCCGCCGCCCCGCGTCGAGTTCCTGAAAGTGGACGCTGCCGGCGCCGTGCTGCGCCTCACCGCCCTCTGTACGGACGAGGCGTCGGCCGCGCGGCTGACGCAGGCGCTCCTGGCCAGGGCGGCGGAGGTCATCTACGGGATCCAGGTATAAAGGAATGCCGAGTGAAGACTTGCTGTTTTTCAAGGTTCGAGGAGATGGAAACGTGAAGAATGCGTGGAACGTCGCGGTCGCCGCGTGCGTCAGCGGCGCGATCGGGTACTTCGTCGGGCTGCAGATGCATTCCGGCGGCGCGGTGGGAACGCCGCTGCGCGCCGAGAATCGGGCCGCCCAGCAGGCGCCGCTCCCTCCGGGTTCCGAGGCCGTCTACAAGGTGCCGGTCGGCGCGGCTCCGGTGAAGGGAGACCCGGAGGCGAAGATCACCATCGTCGAGTTCTCCGACTTCGAGTGCCCCTATTGCGGCCGCGCGGTCGAGGTGGTGAAGCAGGTCGAGGCGCGCTACGGCAAGGACCTCCGCCTCGCGTTCAAGCACAACCCGCTGCCGATGCACCCGGACGCGCCGTACGCCGCGCGCGCCGCGATCGCCGCCGGCAAGCAAGGCAAATTCTGGCAGATGCACGACAAGCTCTTCGAGGCCAACCTCGCGCGCACTCCCGACGGCCTCAAGCCCGATCGCATCGACCAGATGGCGCGCGATCTCGGGCTCGACCTCGATCGCTTCCACCGCGACGCCGAATCGCAGGAGGCGAAGGACCAGGTCGAGGCAGACCAGGCGCAGGCGCGCTCCCTCGGCGCCACCGGGACGCCGTACTTCTACGTGAACGGGCAGCGCATCGCGGGCGCGCAGCCGTTCGAGCAGTTCAAGCTGATCGTCGATTCAGCGCTCAAGCGCGCCGACACGGCGCTGGCGAAGGGCGTGCCGCGCAAGGACCTGTACGAAACGCTGGTGAAGGACGGCCAGGCGGGCCCGCCCGCTCCGCCTCCCCAGGCGCCTCCCGCCCCGCAGGCCCGCGGTGTCGACCTGGGGACCGACTCGCCCTGGATCGGGGCGAAGCAGCCCAAGGTGACCATCGTCGAGTTCTCCGACTTCCAATGCCCCTTCTGCCGGCGCGCCGAGCCGACCATCCAGCAGATCCTCGAGACGTACAAAGGCGACGTGAAGCTCGTCTGGCGCAACGAGCCGCTCTCCTTCCACCCCAACGCGCTGCCCGCGGCCAAGGCGGCGATGGCCGCGCACAAGCAGGGCAAGTTCTGGCAGATGCATAAGCTGCTCTTCGAGCACCAGACCGAGCTGTCCGACGCCAAATACGAGGAGTGGGCGAAGCAGATCGGGCTCGACGTCGCTCGCTGGCGCAAGGACAAGGAGTCGCCGGAGATCGCCTCCGCCATCGCGGCCGAGGCGCGCTACGGAACCCAGGTGGGCGCCGACGGTACGCCGGCGTTCTTCATCAACGGCCGGCTCATCTCCGGCGCCATGCCGTTCGAGACCTTCAAGCCGGTGATCGACGAGCAGATCGAGAAGGCGAACGCCGCGCTGAAGAAGGGCGTCAAGCCGGAGAAGCTCTACGAGGTGCTCGTCGCCGAGAACGTCCGGTCGGCGGGCCAGGTCGAGCAACAGGTGGCCGCCCGGATCGAAGTGGGCAACGCGCCCGTCCTCGGCCCCAAGAACGCGCCCGTGACCATCGTCGAGTGGTCGGATTTCCAGTGCCCGTTCTGCGGACGCGTCGAGCCGACGCTGCAGCAGCTGCGCGAAGAGTACAAGGGCAAGATCCGCGTCGCCTGGAAGAACCAGCCGCTCTCCTTCCATCCCAACGCGATGCCCGCCGCGGAAGCCGCCATGGCGGCGCACGAGCAGGGCAAGTTCTGGGAGTTCCACGACGCGCTCTTCAAGAAGCAGGGGCAGCTCTCGCCCTCGCTCTACGACGAGGTGGCCCAGAAGCTCGGCCTCGACATGGACCGGTTCCACGCCTCCGTCCAGGCCCACAAGAGCGCGGCCCACATCCAGGCCGACATGGCCGCCGGCAGGACCGTCGGCGCCGAGGGAACGCCGACGTTCTTCATCAACGGCAAGAAGCTCGTCGGAGCCCAGCCCATCGACGCGTTCAAGCAGCTCATCGACGCGGAGCTGGCTTCGGCGGTGGCCAAGAAGTAGGCGGGGGCTGGACCGAAGCGCGCGTTTCGTGCTCGAATCGTCGCATGCCGTTGCCCGTCGTCTCGCGACCGCCTCCCGCTCCCGGGAAGGACTACCGCATCCGTCCGCTCAAGCGCGGTGACAAGGAGCCGCTGTTCCGGCTGCTCGCGGACGACGGCTGGGTGGTGCCCGGGTCCGATCAAGAAACGGTGCTCTCCTGGGTCGTGCAGCACCCGGAGATGGAGTCGTTCGTCGCGCACCACGCCGCGTCCTACGGCAGCGTCTTTGCCGTGCTGACGCTCTCGCACCGGCCGCAGCTGCGGCTTGGCGGGCGGCTCGCCTGCATCGACCTGTTCGCGGTCGAGAAGGGGCAGCGCGGCAAGGGCGTGGGCACCGATCTGCTCGCTCAGGCGATGCGCCGCGCGCAGGCGCTCGGGTGCAGGCGCGTCGAGCTGCGGCTGCCCGGTCCGCGCGACGATCGGCACGACTTCTTCGAGGAGCACGGCTTCGCGCACAGCGGCGACGCGCTCTACGTGCGCCGGCTCAACCCTCTGGGATGAGCGGTGTACGGCTCACAGATCCGCTACATCGGCGACATTTCCCGCGAGGACGCAGAGCTGCTCGCGCGCACCGCGGCCGGAGCGCGCCGGATCCTGGAGTTCGGAGCAGGCGCATCCACCCAGGTGCTGGCGCAGTCGGCGTCCGAGGGCGCCGAGATCGTCACCGTGGAAACGAAGCCCGACTGGGTCGAGCGCACCCGCGCCAACTTGCGACGGCTCGGGATCAGGCGCGAGGTCCGCTTCGTGCCCTATCGCGGCTTCTGGCGCAGCGTGCAGGGACCGTTCGAGATGATCTTCGACGACGGGATCGACCGGTTGCGGGCGGAGTTCGCCGAGCGCGCGTGGCCGATGCTGGCGGTCGGCGGCTGCATGCTGTTCCACGACACGCGCCGGCCGCGCGATGCGCGCACCGCGCTCCGGCACGTGGAGCGCGTCTTCCTCGAGGTCGCGTCCGTCCACCTGAACCCGGAAGGCAGCAACCTCACCGTGGTCCGCAAGCAGGCGCCGCAGGCGTACGTCGACTGGAACGTGGCCGAGGGGCGCGCCCGCTGGGAGTACGGCCACGCCGATCCGCCTCCGGGCCTGTGGGGGGACAAACCGTGATCTCTTGGGTCCAAAACAACGACAGCAATCGTTTTGTCATCACCTGGGTAGATCGCGGACCAGGCGCGATGTCTTGCCGGGCTCGATCTGCAGGGTCTCTTCGTGGCGCTTTCCGTCCGCTGTCTCGAAGAGGATCGTGTGCGCGCCGGCCGGCAGCGCGATCGGGTTTGCTTCCGGTACCGGCGTCCAGCGGCCCGTCTCGCGTCCGTCGATGCTCACCCGCGCGGCCGGGCGCGTGTTCGTGACCAGGTAGCCGAGCAGCGCGGAGGCAGTCTGCGCCGGACTTTCGCCGCGGGCGACGGCGGTCAGGGCCCCGGCGACCGGCTGGATGGGAAGCGCCAGCGTGACGTCCGTCACGCCGGCCGCTGGCATCATCACGCGGCGAACGCTCACGTAGCCCTCGAGGCTCGCGCTGAGCTCGTACTCGCGGTCCGGCTGCAAGAGATCGGTGGTCAGCGGTGCGCGCCCGATCGACTTTCCGCCGAGCCTGATCTCGGCCCCGATGGGCTCGCTGATCACGTGCAGCCGCGTCTCGAGGGCAGCGCCCTCGGATTGAGCCGCGGACGCCGGCTGCTCGTCCGCGCTCGGCGCCGGCGTCTGCTCTACTTGCGGCGGCTCGGCGGCGACGACTGGCGGCCGCGGCTCGTACGCCTTCGAGCGCCGCGTCGCCCGGGTCCCCGAGGCAGGTCGCACCGCGGACGGCGGCGGGGCGGCGTTCGACTTCGGCTGCGGCTGTGAGTGCGCCGCGGATGGCGGCGCTTGCACCTGCAGCGGCGCCGCCGGCTCTTCGCGCGACAACAACACGGCCTCGACCTCGACCGGGCGCCGTCCCAGCTCGACCGCCGCCGTGAACGGCTTGTACCCCTCTGCCCTGACCTCGAGCCGATGCCTCCCCGGGGGCAGGTGGCGCACGAAGGGCGGCAGCGGTCCTGAAGACCTGCCGTCCACCAGCAATTCCGCCGGCACGGCCGGCTGGACGGTCACGATCACCTTCCCGGGCAGCGGCGCGCGGGACCGGACGAACCAGACGGCGCCGGAGGCCGCGAGCAGACCGAGCGCCACGGCTGCGGCGAGTGGCCACCCGCCGATCCTGGGGCGGGGCTTCCCGGCCCTGGTCAGCGGGCTCCTTCGCGAGGTCCGGCGCGCCGCAGTGGGGTCGCCCGAGCTGTCGAACGCGGGCGTCGCCGCCTGTCCGGGGCGCAGCGTCCGGGTCGGCTGCGGCGCGCTCATCTCCTCCGCCAGGACGGAGGCGTCCACCTCGATGGTCGGGACCTCGGCGGCAGGCGCTGGCTCCGCCCCGCTTCCCGGCCGGGTCCGGCCCGTCGGAGTCGGAGGACGGACTAGCGTGTCGGCGTCAGGCGCGAGATGCCACTGGGGCCCGGGCTGCTCCACCTCGACCGTGGCGGCGACGGCAACGGTCCCGCTCGGCCCGGGTTGCCCCCGCACCGCGTCCGGCGAGGTCCGCTCCGGCTGCTGCTCGCCCAGGCCGAGCCAGCGGCGCATCCGCGCCTGCTCCTTCTCGTGCTCGGAGTGGAGCTCCTCCCGGATCCAGTCGGCCAGCCGGCGCGACCCGACCGGCATCCCCGCGTCCTGGGTGAACGGCAGGAGGTCGTCGTGCAGCTCGCTGCACCACTGATACCGGTCGCGCGGCTCGACCGCGAGGGCTGCGAGCACCACGCGGGAAAGCGCTTCGGGCACCGCGGGATTCACGCCCGCGGGCGGCGGCACTTCTCCCTTGCGCACCTTCTCCAGCACGGCGAAGTCGCTGTCGCCGGTGAAGAGCTTGCGCCCGCAGATCAGCTCCCAGAGCAGCACGCCTGCGGCGAAGACGTCGCTGCGCTGGTCGACCGGTCCCCCGCGCACCTGCTCGGGGCTCATGTAGCTGAACTTCCCCTTGAGGATCCCCGACTGGGTCTCCCGCAACCGCCGCTCCGCCTTGGCGATGCCGAGCGGATTCTCGGAAGCGTCCCGCTTGCGGTGCGCGTAGTCGAGCGCCTCGCAGACCCGCGCCGCGATGGCGCAGGCCTGCGGGATGGGCAGGGGCTCCCCGCGCCGCCGGTAGCGATCGAGAAGTTGCCGCAGGTCGCGGCCGGAGACGTACTCCATGGCGATGAACAGGCTCTCGTCGTGCTTGCCCAGCTCGAGCACCTGGACGATGTTCGCGTGCGAGAGCTGGACCGCGATGCGTGCCTCGTCGACGAACATGGAGACGAATTCGGGGTCCTCGCCCAGCGTGGGCAGGATCTTCTTGATGGCCAGGATGCGCTGGAATCCCTCGGCCCCGAACGCCTTGGCCGCGAACACTTCCGCCATGCCGCCGACGGCGATCCGGTCCAGCAGCAGGTACTTTCCAAACTGGACGGGTTGTCGCATCGAGGCGGAAGGAGCGTAGTCTCTTTACGCGGCGACGGGCAAGGAGCGCGGACATGCAGGTGTGCCACGCGTGCGGGAAGGAGATCGACCTGGGCCTGGGCGGCTCCGCCGGCCGGCGGGACGAATGCCCCCACTGCCGCGCCCCGCTGCACGCCTGCCGCAACTGCGCGGCGTACGACGAGACCGCGCGGTACGGCTGCCGGGAGCCGCAGGCCGAGCCTCCGCACGACAAGGACGCGGCGAACTATTGCGACTTCTTCGTTTTCCGCA
>VBKO01000158.1 GCA_005888115.1 Deltaproteobacteria bacterium | reverse complement strand
GACGTTGCGGCCGACCGAAAGCGATCCGCTGCCGCCCGGAGAGGCATCGGGCGCGTGCGTGGAAAGGTACTGGTACTTGTCCCACCAGGTCGGCTTGCTGGGGTCTCGGTCGGCGAGCGCGGGCAAGGCGAGGGCGAGCACTGCAGCAGCGATTCGGACGGTCATCTGGGGCCTCCGGGGGCCGTACACCTACACCGGCCCCCGCCCAGCGCCAAATCGCCCGGACCGCCGCTCACGCGGACCCGCTCACCCGCGCGGCTCTACGCCCTTTTAGATCGCGACGTTCTACCGCCGGCCGCCCTTGCGGCCCGCCGCTGCGCGCCTGCGGCTGGTCGAGCTGCGCTTCGACGAACGCGAGGTGCGCCGGCGCGCCTTGCTCGCGCCTTTCGTCTCACCCTTGCGGCGACGGGTCTTGTTCACCGTGGCCGCCGCGATCCGCTTCGCTGTCCCGCTGCTGCGGCCGCGGCTCTTCGCGCTGCGCTTGATCTTCTCGTACTGCCGTTCGCGCTTGTTGCTCCAGGAGCTAGGCATCCGTCTCCTCCGCGCCTCACCGGGGCGCCAAGGCGGGAAAGCTAGGCACTGCCTGGCGGGGCGCCACCTTCGGCGGAGCCGGCCCGCGCAGCCTGCGCGCTGCCGAGGCGTCGGCCGGCGACGGCACAGAGCGGCAAGGCGCACAGCTCGACGGCCGCGGCGAGCGCGAACAGCGGCGATGCGCCTCCGAGCTTCTGGTACGCCGCACCCGACAGCCCGTACCCGGCGGCATTGCCGGCGCCGAAGACCAGCGCCGAGAAGAGCGCCTGCCCGGTGGCGCGAAGCCCGACCGGCACGAGGCGCCCCATCGCCTCGACGGCGCACGCCCACCACAGTCCGAACGTCAACGCATGAAAGAGTTGCAGGAGCACGAGCGCGGCGGCGCCGTGCGCGCGCGAGACGAGCCACCAACGCAGCGCGGTCCCCGCACAGGCGGCGCCCAGCAGCGCCGGCAAGTCGAATCGCCTGAGCAGCGCCGGGAACGTCCACAGAGCGGCGACCTCGGCGAGCACCCCTAGCGCGAGCCCCGCGCCGGTCACGCTCGACGCCAGTCCATGGTCGCGCACCAGGACGCCGAAGAGGAGGTGGTAA
Organism: Deltaproteobacteria bacterium; assembly: GCA_005888115.1. Classification (GTDB taxonomy): domain Bacteria; phylum Myxococcota; class Myxococcia; order Myxococcales; family 40CM-4-68-19; genus VBKO01. The sequence continues at coordinate 6,319 of VBKO01000158.1, read as the reverse complement.
GGCGCGCAGGACGCCCAGTGGATGAAGCAGAGCGCGAACAGCAGCAGGATGGCAGGGTCGCGGAGCAGCGCCGCCGCATCGCGGAGCCGCAACGGCACCGCCGGTGCCGGGCTCGCGGGCGCGGGCAATGGCGAGGCGTGCAGCAGGAGAGCATATCCGGCGATGCACGCCACCGCGGACAGCGGCACGAGCGGGTCGGCCGGCCTGTCGCCGCGCGCCGCCAGCCACAGGCCGAGCCCCTGCGCGACGACCACGAATCCGAGCGAGCCGAAGAGCCGGGTACGCGCGTAGCTGCGCCCCCGCTCGGCGCGCGACCATTCCATGGTGAGCGAATCGAGCAGCGGCACCACGGCGGCGCCGAACGCCGATTGCAACACCAGCACCGCCCCGACGGCCAGCGGCGTCCGCGCCACCGGTAACGCGCAGATGGCCAGCAGCCCGCCCAGCGCGCAGATCCGCAGCGTGGCTACGCGCGATCGGCGCCGGTCCGCAGCGTGCCCCCAGAGGAGTGCCGCGGGCGCGGCGACGAGCTGTGCCGCCATCGAGACGCCACCGATGGCCTCGCCCGAGAAGCCGAGCCCGCGCAGGTACGGCGCGAGGTATCCGAGGACCGCTCCGACGTAGCCGTAATGGAGGAAGTAGACGCCCCGCAGCCGGCCTCTCACTCCGGCTCCAGCGTGCAGAGCAGCGGGAACTGCGCCTTGCTGGCGAGCGCCGTCGTTTCGTTGACCTTGGTCTCGGCGATCTCGAAGGTGTAGACCCCCGCCACCGCGTACCCGTGCGTGTGCGCGTGCAGCATGATGCTCGCCGCGTCGCTCTCCGACTTGTGGAAGACCTGGACCAGCACCAGCACCACGAACTCCATCGGGGTGTAGTCGTCGTTGTGCAGCAGCACCTTGTAGAGCTTGGGCCGGGCGAGCTTCGGTTTCGTCTTGGGGCGCGTCTTGGTGACGACGCCCGGATCGCTTTCTTCCTGGCGCTTCGGGCTCATGCCGGCTTCAGGATAGGCGATTGCTCGCACCAGCGCCGCAGCGCGCGTTTCCGCTCTTCGGTCTCGGCGGCGAGGGCGCGGCGCATGGCGTCGTCGAGCCGGGCGTCCAGGAAGGCGTGCGCGCTCCAGGTCTCGCTGGGCAGGAATCCCCTCGACAGCTTGTGGTCGCCGCCCGCGCCGCCTTCGAAGGCGGCGACGCCGCGCCGGATGCACTCGTCGATCGAGTGGTACAGGCACACGTTGAAGTGCAGGAACGGGTGATCTTCGAAGCTTCCCCAGTAGCGGCCGTAGAGGCGATTTCCACCGGCGACGTTGAAGGCGCCGGCAATCCGCTTCCCGTCGCGGCGCGCCTCGACGACCTCCAGCGCGTCGGGCATGCGCTCGAACACCAGGTCGTAGAAGGCGCGGTTCAGCCAGCCGCGGCCCCACATCAGCTTGCGAACCGTCGAGCTGTGCAGCTCGTGGACCGCCTTGGCCCACTCGCGCGGCGCTTTGGAAAGCTCGTCGCCGCGCACGGTACGGATGGCGATGCCTTGCTCCTGCGGAGCGCGGCGCTCGCGCTTGATCGCGTTCCGATCCTTGCTGCGGAAGCGCGCCAGGAAGTCCTCCGGAGTGCGGTACCCCTCGTTGCGCCAGTGGAACTGGAACCCCATCCGCAGCGACAGGCCTGCCTCGCCCAGGTGGCGCGCTTCGTCCTCGGTGGCGAAGAGGATCTGAAGGCTGGGGATGCCTTCCCGCCGGCACAGGGCGCGCGCGCCGTCGGCGATCCGCCGCACTGCCTCGGCTCGATCCTCTTCAGGAGCGACGAGGACGCGCCGGCCGGTGCAAGGCGTGAACGGCACCGTCACGCAGAGCTTCGGGTAATAGGGCAAACCGGCGCGGGCGGCCGCCCCCGCCCAGTCCCAGTCGCGGGCGAAATCCCCGTCCGAGTCCTCCTTCACCCAGGCGGGGGCGGCCGCGACGAGCCGGCCGCGCCGGAAGAGCGCGAGATGGCGCGGCGACCATCCGGAGCGCTCGGAGGCGCAGCGAGAGCGCTCCATCGCTTCGATCCAGTCCCAACGCACGAATGGCGTCGCGGCTGGATCGAGCAGCGCATCCCAATCCTGGCGGGGGACCTCCGCGAGACCACCCAGGACCTGGATTCCGTCCTTCACCAGGGACGGGAGCTTGCGATCCCACGGGCTTTTTCGCAACGCGTCGTGCGATGTCCCTTTTTGCCAGGCTGCTCGGCTCGGCTGCTACACGGCAGCCCGCCAAGACCGCCCGGTAGGTCGCACGGGGGGCTTGTGTGTACTAGTGGGCAAGCGGTAAGAAGCTCGGCCTGGGGAAGCGCGGGGCAGCCTGCCCCACGAAGAAACATCCAAGCTCGTTTGGCTCGGCACCGGCTCGCTGCGAGCTGCCGGTCGATTGTTAGGGGGGACGGCAACATGCAGCTCCGAACGATCCTTGTCGCCGCAACCTTTGCGGCGGCGGTGGAAGCGTCGGTTCCTTCCGAGCTCCTCGCGCAGGCCACGCCGCAACCCGGCGTCCAGCCCGCTCCGTCCGCCATCGAGGGGAAGATCGATCACAAGCCGCTGGAGCGCACGCCGCGCGGCGCGCCGATCGTCATCCGCGCGCAAGTGAAGGACCCGGCGCGGCTGTTCGCGCCGCTCGTATTCGCGCGCACCGCCGGCTCGCAGCGCTTCGGCGCGTACACGATGGCGGACCGGGGAAATCGCGGATTCGTCCTCCGTCTGCCGTCGGCGATCCTCGAGGAGGGCTCGTTCGAGTACTTCATCGAGGCGCGCCACGACGAGGGTGAGGCGACGCGCTTCGGCTCTCCCACCCGGCCGTTCATCTGCGTCGCGTTCGACCCGCCGCCGCGGCCGGTCAAGGCGACGTTCCGCACCGATGAGCCGGGCGCGACGCTGAAGGTGGACGACAACGAAGCCGGGAAGACGCCGGTGACGGTGGCCCTGGGGCCGGGACCGCACGTGATCCAGGTGATCGCGCCCGACGGGCGCAGCACCGAGCAGCAGATCGACGTGAAGCCGGGCCGCAAGCTCGACATGGTCGTCCCGCTGCCCTCGCGCGCCGGCGGGCCGGCGTCGCTGGGGGTCACCTCCGACCCGGCGGGGGCGCGCGTGTTCCTCGACGGAGCGGCGGTCGGCGTCACGCCGTACTCGATCGAGCTGTCGCCGGGCGCTCACGCCGTCGCCGTCGAGCTGGCCGGCCGCCTGCGCCAGGAGAGGCAGATCTCCGCGCGGCAGGGCCGCGACGTGCAGCTCGCCTTCGTGCTGCCCGCGATGCCCAAGGAGCCGGCGCTCACGGTCGAGTCGGAGCCGCCCGGCGCCTCGGTAGCCATCGACGGGAAGGAGCGCGGGCGCACGCCCTTCCTCGCTCCCGTCGCGGCCGGCACGCACGATCTGGTGCTGAGGCTCGCCGGACGACGCGAGGTCGGCACCGAGTTCACGATGCCGAAGGACAAGGATCTGTCGCTCCGGATGGAGCTCGGGCAGGCTTCGGGAGCGCCGCGCCTCACCGTCGCCTCGGTGCCGGACGGCGCCGCGGTCGTCGTCGACAGCAAGGAAGTGGGCCTGACGCCTTGGAGCGGCGAGCTCAAGCTCGGCGATCACATGGTCCAGGTCCGCCGCGCGGGGTACCTCGCCGCTGAGCGCGCGGTGACCCTGCAGGCCAACCGGGACACGCACCTGTCCTTCGCGCCGGAGCGCATCGGCGGTCCCGGCCGGCTGCGCGTGGAGACCGAGCCGCCCGACGCGGAGATCGCCATCGACGGCCAGGCGGCGGGTGTCGCGCCGTACTCGGGAGAGCTGCCGTCAGGCGACCACAACGTCGAGATCTCGAGCGTCGGCTACCGCAGCCTCGCCCAGCAGATCACGCTCGCGCCGGCGCAGCAGGTGTCGCTGCGGCTCACGCTCTCGGCCGCGGGCGGCGACAACGCCCCCCCGATCGTCGGCGTGAACTCCGCTCCCGAGGGAGCGCTGCTGTACCTCGATGGCAAGCTGGTCGGCCCCACGCCGAAGAAGGCACCCACCACGCCGGGGCAGCACGAGCTGCGGCTGGTGCTGGACGGGTACAAGACGTGGTCCGCGCCGACCCGCCTGCCCGACAAGCCCGGCTTCGAGCTGCGCGTTGCCGTGGCCCTGAAGCCGGTGCGCGAGGCCGAAGCCCACGATGCGCCCGTGGCCCTGGAGCTGGCGCGCGCCCAGTACAAGCGGGCCGAGGCCTGCTACGCGGCGGGGGATTACGCCTGCGCCACGGCGGGCTACCGTGCCGCGTACGAGTACACGCACCGCCCGGAGCTGCTCTTCAATCTCGCGCAGGCGCATCGCCGCAGCGGCAACCTCAAGGAGGCGATCGACGCCTACCAGGCGTTCCTCCGCGAGAAGAGCGACCCGAACCCGAAGGTGAAGACGCAGGCGGAGCAGTACATCGCGTTCTGCCAGTTGGTCCTGCGGCCGGCCGCAATCGCGGCGCCCGGCGGACAGCTGGCGCAGAAGTCGAAGGAGCCTCCGCCCACAGTGGTGCAGCCGCTTCCCGAGGCGGTGCAGCCGCTTCCCCAGGCGGTGCAGCCGCTGCCGGGAGCAGAAGCGCCGCCGCTGCCGCCGATTCCGCAGATCGCCCAGGTCGCGCCGGACCGCAGCGTGGCCCTTCCGCTACCGATCCTCCCCGACGAGGACACGCAGCCTCCCGTGCTCACGCACCAGGCGGTGCGCAGGGCCCCGGCAGGAAGCGCGCTCCGGCTCGTGGCGCGCATCGTCGACGAGCGATCCGCGGTCGGCGACGCCCAGGCGTGCTGGCGCAACCTGTTCCACATCGACTACGAGTGCATCCCGCTCGTTCCGGACGCAAACGACGACTACGTGGCGGTGATCCCGGCTTCGGCGGTCGCGGACGGCTTCGCGTACTACCTCGAGGCCTCCGACTCGCTGGGCAACGGACCAGCGCGCAGTGGCACGCCGGAGCTGCCCCACTCCATCGCGGTGGAAGAAGCCGAGACGCCCTTGCGCCAGGCGATCGCCGAGGCGATCAGGCCGGTGCCGCCGGGCGGCCCTGTGCAGGCCCGCTTCGGCGAAGCGGGGCCGCAGCAGTTCGACGTGCAGCGGCCGGTGGGCAGCCTCATCGATGCGCGAAGCAGGCAGCTCGGCTGGAAGGTGCGCGCGCTGCTCGGCGCAGAGCGCAGCACCGAGAGCTACACGCAGGGGATCGCGCGTGGCTACGCTGCCCTGCAGGCCACGCGCGATCTGCCGCACGGGTTCGTCGCGCTCGCGCACGCCGAATGGCGGAGCGCAAGCCAGCCCTACGTGCTCCCCTCGACAGCCGACCCGCAGGGCCGGTCCTCGTTCGACGAGCAGCGCTACGACGTCATCGGGGCGGGTGGCTACGAGCTGGGCAACCTGCTCATGGCGGACGGCCGGCTCTCGCTGCAGCCAATGCTGGGGCTGCACTACCTGGCGCTCCGGAACGACCTGTCCCCAGTGGACTACCTCGGCGCTGACCTGATGCTGCGGAGCAGCTTCCGCGTGTTCCGCTTCCTCGATGCGCGCGCGGAGCTCGGTTACACCTTCCCAGTCTCGGTGTCGCAGGCGCGATCAGCTCTGGGGCGCCCGCTGCGGGAGCTGGCGCTCCGCGCGGGCGTCGCCCTGCCCTTCGGCAACCGCTACGCGCTCGAGGTCAGCTACCAGGCCGACTTCCTCGCCTTCACCTACGTGACTCGCGCGGCGCACGGCGTCGCGCTCGGCTTCGACACCTCGTTCTAGCTCTGGGGGGAAATCATGGTGCGCAACATCGCACGCGTTGGGACACTCATTGCTTCCGTGTTGCTGGCGGCGTGCTCGGGATCGGTGGGGTCGCCGACGGCTACTGCGACAGCATTGCAGGCGACCGTCAATACCGGCAGCGTCGTGCGGCTGGACGGCGGCACGTCCAAGGACCCACAGGGCCGGCCTCTGTTCTTCGAGTGGAGCTTCATCTCGGTTCCCTCCGGCAGCGCAGCGACGCTCGTCGATGCGGACAAGAGGTTGCCCAGCTTCCTCGCCGACATGCCGGGCGATTACGTCGTGCAACTGATCGTTTCGAACGGCGTCGTGAGGAGCGAGCCCGTGACGCTCACCGTCCACGTCACGCTCTGCGGCTTCTCGCCACCGAACGTGACTGTCGCGGCGGCGATCGCCGGCGTCGCCTCGCCTCCAGGCGACACGTTCCCGCGGGGGGCGGTCGGCAGCTTCTCGGTGTTCGCGGGCGACCGCGTGACCGTCTCCGCAGCGGCGACCTCGACGTGCAGCGCAGTGTCAACGGATGGCTTGGCGTTTCAGTGGACGTTGTTGG
>VBKO01000549.1 GCA_005888115.1 Deltaproteobacteria bacterium | reverse complement strand
ACTCCGTCGTCGTCGTAGCCGCAGCTGGCGAGCCCGCCTGGCTCGACGCGGTCCGCGGTGACGTGCATGAGCGGCCCGCCGTAGCGGAGCTTGCCGAGCTGATCGGCGGTGGCGAAGCTCGTTCCGGCGAAGTTCGCCTCGTACCCGAGCACGCGGTCAAGCTCGGTGGAGTGCCCGAGCGACTCGTGGATGGTCAGCCAGAGGTGGCTCGGGTCCAGCACCAGATCGCGCGGTCCGGGCTTGACCCGGTCCGCCCGCAGCTTGTCCAGCGCCTCGCGAGCGATGCGCGGCGCCTGCTCCACGAGTCCAGCCCGCTCGACGTGCTCGAATCCGGCGCCGCGCGGCGGGAGCAGCGTGCGGCGGGTCTCGAACCCGCGCCCTTCCTCCACCGCGGTGACCGTGTACCCTCCCCCGGTCCGCGTGATCATCTGCTCGATCGCGCTGCCTTCGCTGGAAAAAAAGGCCTTCTCCTCGATCGCAAGGCGGAAGAAGCCGGTCACCGCGCGGATTTGCGGGACCGCCGCCTTCGCCGCCGCGGCCGACTCGACCAAGAGCGCCACCTTGGTCTTCACCGGGACCCGCAGCGGATCCTTTTCGATGGGCGTCTCCCAGGTGTCCTCGTGCGGTGGCTCCGGGGCGAGCTGCACCGGGCGGCGCTCCAGGGCAGCGTTCGCCTCGGCGATCTCGGCGGCCTTGCGCGCGAGAGCGCCGGCCGAGCGGGCCGTGACCTCCGGACCGGCGGCGAATCCCCACGTGCCGTTCTTCAGTACCCGGACGCCTATGCCGTAACTCTCGGTGTCGGAGATCGAGGTGAGATGGTCGTCGCGGGTGGCGAGGTTCTGCCTGCGCTGCCGCACCAGCCGGACGTCGGCATACTTCGCTCCGGCCTGCATTGCCGCGAGCAACGCGGCATCGGCGACGTCGCGCGGACGCGGGCGGTCGGGCACCCACGCGAACGCGCGGGCAGCGGGAAGCAGGGCAGCGCCGGCGAGCAGCTCGCGCCTGGTGATGGTCATGTTCCCCTCCTGCTTGCAGGGCGCGGGATTCTAGATCCATCGTGTCGCGCGCGTCCTGCGGAGGGAACATGATTCGCGTCTGCGTGTTCGCCGGGTCGAGCGGGTCGGTCGACGCGAAGTACCTCGAGGCGGCGCGCGCGCTGGGAACCGCGATCGCGCGGCGGGGAATGGGGATGGTCTACGGCGGCGGCGCCGTCGGGCTGATGGGCGCCTGCGCCGATGCGGCGCTCCTGGCGCATGCCGAGGTGGTGGGCGTCCTGCCCCGCTCCCTGGCCCGCAGCGAGGTCGCGCACCCCAGGCTGACCGAGCTGCGCATCGTGAAGACGCTGCACGAACGCAAAGCAGTGATGGCAGCGCTCTCCGACGGATTCGTCGCCCTGCCCGGCGGGTGCGGGACGCTCGACGAGCTGTTCGAAGCGGTGACCTGGCGCCAGCTCGGGCTGCACGACAAGCCGATCGGCTTGTGCGACGTGGACGGCTACTTCGCGCCCCTCCTGCAGTTCCTGAAGGACGCCACCGCGGCGCGATTCGTCGGCCCCACGGTGCTCGAAGCGCTCCCCGTGCGCTCCACCCCCGACGAGCTGCTCTCGGCGCTGTTCGGCTGAAGCGAGCGTATCAGGCGACCGGCAGGCGCATCTCGATGCGCGCTCCCGAGCCGGGCAGGTTGCTCGCGCGGATCGTGCCTCCGTGCGCCTCGACGATGCGCCGCGCCAGGGCGAGCCCCAGCCCGAATCCGGTCTCCCGCGCCCGCGCGGTGGTGCCGCGGTAGAACGGGTCGAAGATCCGCTCCAGCTCGTCGGCGGGGATGCCGGCGCCCCCGTCCAGCACGGCGATGACCGCCTCACCGTCCTCCTTCCGCGCCTCGACCCGGATCGGGCTGCCCGGACCTCCGCCGTACTTGCGCGCGTTGTCGAGCACGTTGTCGAGCGCGCGCGAGAGCAGTGGCTCGTCGGCGAGGACCTGCAACCCGGGCTGGACCTCCGCCTGCACCGGTCGCTGCGCGTCGGCGATGAGTCGCTCGAGCTCCTGCAGCTCCTCGTCGACCACCGCGAGGCGCCTGCGCACGTCCTCGCCAGGCGCCTGGATCAGCTCCAGCGCGACGTGGATGCGGGCGAGCGGCGTCCGCAGCTCGTGGGAGACGTTGGCGAGGAGCTCCTTCTCCGCCTTTCGCGCCGCCTGGATGCGCGCGGCCATCTCGTCGAAGGATCGCGCCAGCTTGCCGACCTCGTCGTCGGACGCAACGCCCGATCGCGCGGACAGGTCACCGCGGCCGAATGCTTCCGCCGCTGCCGTGAGGCGCTCGATGGGGCGGGTGATCGATCGCGAGAGCGGATAGATGAGGACGGACGAGACGAGCAACACGACGGCGAGCCACACCGCCGGGCGCAGGATCGCGCGCGCCCCTTCGGGCGGCAGGCGGACGATCAAGATGGCCTGCGTCGGCGCGCCGCGGCGCGCGCGGACCGGCGCACCCAGGAGCGGCGGGCGCGGCATCCAGCTGGGCCCGCGCTGCGCGGCGGCGAGCACGTCCGGGCCCGGAATGGGGACGGCCGAGCCGGCGGAGGCGATCGGCGTCCCGCGCACATCGACCACCACGGCGTCGATCCCCAGCTCGTCGTGGTACTGCTCCAAGGTCCGCGTCAGCGCCGCTTGATCGTCGAGCGACGGCAGCGCGCGGGCGAGGTGCTCGGCGAACCGCGGCGCCTGCCGGAAGAAATGGAACGGACCCCGGCCGAAGAGGATGGTGGCCCCGATCGATATCGCCAGCACGGCGAGCAGGACGCCGAGGAAGGCGAGGTACAAGCGCAGGTACAGGCGGCGCGGCCGCGCCATCACGACTCCCTGGCCAGCAGGTAGCCGGCGCCGCGCACGGTCTTCACGTAGCGCGGGTGCCGCGGGTCGGGCTCGATCTTCTGCCGCAGGCGGCTGACGTGCACGTCGATGGAGCGGTCGAAAGCCTCGTCCGCGTCCTCCCCCTTGACCAGCTCCAGCAGCTGGTCGCGCGACAGGACGCGGCCCGCGTTCCGAGCGAGCGCGGAGAGAAGATCGTACTCATGCGCGGTGAGGCTCTGGCGCAGGCCCTCGACGCGCACCTCGCGCGCCGAGAAGTCGATGCGCAGGCCGCCGGACTCGAACACCGGCGTCTCGGCGTCGGCGGGCGCTCGCCGCAGCACGGCCCGGATGCGCGCCAGGAGCTCGCGCGGGTTGAACGGCTTCGCCAGGTAGTCGTCCGCGCCCAGCTCCAGGCCCACGATCTTGTCCGCGTCGTCGCCACGGGCGGTCACCATGATGATGGGCGTCTTCCACCGCTCCCGGATGCGGCGGGTCAGCGAGAGTCCGTCCATGCCGGGCAGCATGAGTCGCGGAGCAGCGAGGCGAGCTTGCGGTCGTCCTCGATGAGCAGCGCGTGCACCATCAACCAACCATACCGTGCGCCGTCTCAGAAGCGCAGCGCCGCCGCGCCGGGGACAGGTTCCGGCGCGGCGGCTCCGCTCGGATCACTACTCCGGTCCGCCGAATCCGCCCTGCGGATGGTGGCTCTTGACCATCGCCGCGAGCTTCTCCCGCTGCGCCGGCGTCAGCGTGTCGTGCACCTTGACCAGCGCCGGAATGATGATGTCCTTCGCCGTCGCGGCCATCTCCTGGGCGCGGTTGTCGGCCGCGGCGTTCAACTCCTTGGCGTCGAGCTTGTCCGCGGTGAGCATCTTCATCCAGTAGGCGTGCTCGTTCGCATGCTGCTGCCGCTTCTGCTGCAGCTTGGCGAGCGCCTCGTCCTTCACCTGGTTGATGGTCTGCCGCTGCTCGGGCGTGGCCTCGATCTCGTCCAGCATGTGGTTCACGCGGTTCGAGA
>VBKO01000548.1 GCA_005888115.1 Deltaproteobacteria bacterium | reverse complement strand
TCTTCGAGTCCGCGAACGTCGGCAGGGCCGATCCGATCACCGGAGCCAGGGCGACTGCGGTGCCCCAGGTCCTGGACGCCTACGGCCAGGTCAAGTTCGCCGACGCTTTCTGGCTGAGCGGCGGCAGCATCCTGATGCCGCTGACCCGCAATGGCATGCAGCCGACGACCACCTACGTGAGCATCGACACCTCCAATGTCGCCGCGACACCCATCCTCCAGGGCAACACCAACGTCATCCGCGACCTCGGCATCCAGGCCAACGGCTTCTTCGCGGACAACCACGTCGAATACCGCCTGGGTGTCTTCCAAGGAACCCGGCAAGCAGGCATGGCCACCGAGAGCGCCGGCCACAACGGGCCGCGCATCGTCGCCATGCTGTCGGCCAACTTGTGGGACCCCGAAACGGGTTACGTCAGCGGGGGTCACTACTACGGCACCAGGAAGGTCCTCGGCGTGATGGGCAACTTCGATTACCAGGCCCTCCGCAAGAGCGGGCCGGCGACGACTCCGTTTGCAGCCACGGTCGGCGCGGGCGCCGACAAGCACGCGTACTACGGCGTGAGCGGCGCCGCCTTCATCAACTATCCGCTCAACGGGCCGAACCCGAGGGGCGGCGACGAGATCGTGGGCCTGCTGCAGTTTGGCTATTACGACGGCGGCCTGAGAGGCATTCTGACGCCGACAGGGGCGACCGACTTCGGGACCTACCCCCTCGTTCTCAAGCAGACCAACTACCTGGCGGAAGCAGGGTACTACAACCACGCCGGACACTTCTCCGTCTTCGGCAAGTTCGAGATGCGGAAGATCAGCGAAGATTATCCCCTGGCGTTCAGGCAGGCCCTCCCCGCAGGTGTGTCCCCCACCCAGACGTGGTTCGCGGCCGGAGTGAAGTATTATGTGGCTCCTGCCAACTTCCTGAACTTCGCCCTGCAATACGAGCGGATCAACAACAACGACGCGCCTGGCACGGAGCAGGGAGGCACCAACAACCTCACGTTCCAGATGCAGACCATTCTCTACTGAGCCACGACGGCCGCGAGGCGCCCCGGGCAGCGCGAGCCGTCCGGGGCCCCACCGGCAGTGCTACTTCTCGATCTGCCCGCGCGCTTCGCCCGGCTTGTTGTTCGCCGTATGGACGTTGACGTAGGTCCCGCCCGAGCGCATCGCCGCGAGCACGTCGTCGAGAGTCATGGCGGAGCCGTCGGCCTTCTTCCCCTTCACGGCTGATGCGTCGAACGTTCCCTCGCCGGAGCCGGTCCCGGTCGAGGGCCCGGCGGCGATCGTGAGCGGGACGATCACGGGCCCCGCCGCCCCCGGAGCGCCGAGGTGGATGTGCGCCGCCGTCGGGGCGCCGCTCAGGCCGGACACATTCAGCTTGTAAGCCACGGTGGTCCCGCTCACGTTGAAGTCCGCCATGCCCGAGGGCGATGCGCCGCCGTCGAGGGTGGGCGCCGGGACCTCGTTGCGCGCATCCAGCTTCGCCTGGAACCTCTCCGGTGCCGCCGTCGCTTTCGACCCTTCGGACTGCGACGACGACGCCGTCGCGCAGGCCGCCATCGCAACCCCCATCACCGCAGGAACGAATCGCCTCATCGTGGTACCTCCTGGCGTTTTGCAGATTCCCCAACCATCAATATTGCAGGTTTGAATTGGAAATTGAAGCGGCCTGGACCGCCGCGTCAGCCAGCGGGCAGGACGACCCGGAACAAGCTGCCGCGGCCTTCTTCGCTCTCGACCTCGACGCGCCCGCCGTTCGCCTCCACCGTCCAGCGCGTGATGGCGAGGCCGAGCCCCATTCCACCGGAGCTCCGCGACCTGGCGCCATCGAGCCGGTAGAAGCGGTCGAAGATGCGTCGATGGTGCACCTCGGCGATCCCCGGTCCACTGTCCTTCACCTCGATGGCGGCCTCGCCGGAAGGCAGCGTCCTGACGGAGACGCGGATCTCTCCCCGGGCGGGCGTGTACTTGATGGCGTTATCGAGGAGATTCACGACGCCTTGGCGGAGGAGCGCCGGATCGCACTGCGCCTCGACCAGGCCATTCCTCTCCACCTCGAGCTTCTGCTCCTTCTCCTCGGCGAGCACGCGGAGGTGCTCCACGGCGCGCGCCGCGAGCGCGCCGAGGTCCACGACCGACCGCGACGGCTGCAGACGCCCGGATTCGGCCCGGGTCAGGGTGAGGAGATTTTCGACGAGCCCGGTGAGCCGCTGGACCTCCTCCAGCATGCTGCCGATGACGTCTCGATAGCCGGCGCGGTCGAGCGAATCGTGCAGCGCCACCTCGCCCACGCTCCTCATCGCGGTGAGCGGGGTGCGGAGCTCGTGCGAGGCATCGGCGGTGAAGCGGCGGAGCCGCTCGAACGAGTCCTGCAGCCGCCCCAGCGTCTGGTTGAAGATAGTGGCGAGGCGGCCGAATTCGTCGCCGGCGTCCTCGACCGGGAGCCGCTCGCCCAAGGATTCGGCGGTGATCCTCCGCGCCCGCTCCGCCATGGCTCCGACCGGCGCCAGGACGCGACCGGCGAGCAAGAAGCCGCCCCCGATCGCCAATGCGATCGCGCACGGGATGCCGAGTGCGAGCACCAGCGCAAGCGTCGCCACCGTCCGGCGGAGCTCGCTCTCGTCCGCCGCCACCGAGATGCGATGGGTCGGGAACGACACGCTGTGGACCCGGAGCGGCTCGCCGTCCCGCGAAGACCACGAGAGGACCGCGGTCCCAGGTCGTCCGTCCAGCGCGGAGTGCAACCCCTTGCGCGCCCACGCCTCGGTCCGGTACAGGACCCGGTCCGCCTCGAGGACCTCGAAGAGCTGGATACCTGCGCGGGAATCTGCTTCCGAAACTTCGCCCGGGTCCTCGCCGTAGGTCCTCTCGATGGTGGCGACGTCGCGGTCCAGGCGCGCATCGAGCTGCTCCAGCAGCCTTGCGCGGACCAGGAGGAAGATGGTCGTCGAGAACGCGCAGACGATCAGGGCGAGCACCGCCGCGTGCCAGAGCGTGAGACGCGCACGAACGCTTCGCGGCCGCAGCGTCATCGCGGCAAAGGTCCCAGCAAGAATCCGACGCCGCGGATGGTGTGGATCAGCTTCGTCGGAAAGGGGTCGTCCACCTTGCGCCGCACGCGCGCGATGGTGACGTCGATGACGTTGTCGAGCGGGGTTGCGCGCGCGGTCACCTGCCAGACGTCACGGGCCAGCATCTCGCGCGAGACCACGGTGCGCTGCCGGCGGAGGAGGTACTCGAGGATCTCGAACTCCTTGGCAGTCAGGTCCAGCGCGAGCGCTCCGCGCGCCGCCGTGCGGGCCACCAGGTCCATCACCAGGTCTTCGTGCTCGAGCTTCAGCACCTGGTCCATGCGGCCGCGGCGGAGCAGGGCGCGGATGCGGGCGAGCAGCTCGGCGAATGCGAACGG
>VBKO01000084.1 GCA_005888115.1 Deltaproteobacteria bacterium | reverse complement strand
TCAGGGCGCCGGTGACCACCACCGTCAGCCAGGCGCCCTCGAAGAACTTCTCGAAGACGTTGATGACGAGAATGAAGCTGCAGAGGACGAAGCAGACGACCGCCACGGCCATCGACGAGCGCCAATTCGGGTACTTCTGCTGCGTGTCGCGCCGCAGCCAGTAGCGGATCATGCCGGCCTGGCTGAGCGAGAATGTCACGAAGACGTTGATGGAGTACATCACCACCAGGGCGTCGACGGAGCCCCGCGTGTAGATGAGCATGAACAAGCTGGCGCCGCCCATCAGCAGCACGCCGTTCTGCATGGTCAGGCGGTCGGAGAGCGCGCTCAGCCGGTGGGGCAAGTACGAGTCGTGCGCCAGGTTCGCCATCACCCGAGGCCCCGCGATGAAGCCGGCCTGCGCCGCCACGAACAGCAGCAGGGCCTCGGACGCGAGCGTGGCCACCACGAACCAGTCGCCGAAGGGCAGCCCGAAGGGATGGACGTTCCCCGCCAGCAACTTCGCCAGCGTCCAGTTCATCGTCTTGCCTTCGATGTGGTGGACGCCGAGCAGCAGGTAGCCGAGGATGATCCCGCCCGCGGTGAGCGCCAGGCTCGTCGACATGTAGAACATCGTCCGCTTGCCGGTCTCGACCCGCGGTTCCCGCATGATCGACAGACCGTTCGAGACTGCTTCGATGCCCGTGTACGTGCCCGCGCCGAGTGAGTAGGCGCGCAAAAAGAGTAGCAACACCGCGATCCCACCCATGCTCGAAACGTCGCGGCGCAGGCCCGTCGTCACCTCGTGCGCCACCTCGTCGAGCCGGCCCAGGTGCAGGCCCACGCTGCCGACGATGAGGATCACATGCGTCACGACGAAGAGCAGGAAGATGGGAAGGAGGACCTGGATGGATTCCTTGACTCCGCGGAGGTTGAGGATGGTGAGCAGCGCGAGCACCGTGACCTCGACGGGCAGCTTCCAGACGTGCCAGTGGGCAGGCAGGTTGCTGAAGACCGCCTCGCCCCCCGCCGCGACCGAGGTGGTGGTCGTCAGGACGTAGTCGATGAGGAGCGCGGAGCCGCTGACCACGCCGGCGCGCGGACCGAGCAGCCGCGACGCCACTGCGTACCCTCCGCCGCCCAGCGGAAAGTGCTCGATGATCTTCGTGTAAGCCGCGGAAATGACCAGGACCGTGATGCCCGTGGCCAGCGCGAGGAAGACAGCGAGATATTGATGGTCGCCGAGGTTCTTGAAGGCTTCTTCCGGGCCGTATGCGGAAGAGGACAGCCCGTCGGCGCCGAGACCTACCCAGGCGAAGAAAGCGGCCAGGGAGATGTGCTGGAAGAGCTGCGGATCCTGGATGTCCTTCGGGCCGCCCAGCAGGGCCCGCTTGAATCGCTGCCACCGCGTGGGCGGGAGCGGCGGCTCGGGCTCGGGCTGCGGAGGCGGGGGACTTGAAGGCGCCGGTGTGGGCGCGGGGTGGTCCATGGCCGGGACCGTTGTCCTAGCATGAAGCGCGGCCCGCGGTGGCGCGCGGGCCGCGAATGTGTCTAATCACCCAACGATTCCGCGACCTTCCGTCCGTCGCGCAGGCAGTCCAGCACACCCACGCCGCGGTACCACGCTCCGGTGAGCCTCAGGCCTGGATGGCCGGCCGTGAGCCGCTCGATCTCGGCCACCCGCGCTCCGTGGCCGGGCTCGTACTGGGGGATCGCCTGTGCCCAGCGGACGACCCGCAGCAGCTCCGGCGGGCGCGGCAGGCGCAGCTCGTTGCGCACGAGTTGCACGAGCTCCTCGTCCGGCAGCGAGGCCGCCTGCGGATGGCGGGCGCCACCGACCAGCGCGGAGAGGAGCGCCTGGCCGCCCGGCGCCCGCTCCGGCCACAGCGCGGCCGGGAACAGGGCGCCCAGCACGGGCCTGCCGGGCCGGAGGAGCCCGAACCCCTGGTGGAGAGGCGCCACGTCCTGCGGCGCGACCGCCAGGTGAACCAGCGACACCGCGGCGGCGTTCAGCTCGCGCAGGCGGCCCGCGAGTGGGGCGTCGAGCCCGTCCAGCACTTCCGCCGCGCCCGGCGCCGGCAGGGCGAGCACCACCCGCTCGGCGTCGATCTCCGAGGCCGTCCCGCCTGTCTCCACCTGGAGGCGGTAGCCGCGCCCGGCGCTCCTCACCGCGCGCACGCGGGCGCGAAGCTTCGGCAGCGTCCGCCGGGAAAGTGCGTCCACCAGCTCCTGCATGCCGCCGCGAAACGAAGCGAGCCGGGCGCGAGGCTTCTTCTGCTTCCGCTTGGATCCCGCCAGAGCACCGCGGATGAGGCTTCCCCGTCCCGCCTCCGCCAGCGCGGCCAGGGTAGGGAAGGCGGTGCGCAGCTCCAGCCGGTCCGGGTCGCCGGCATGGATGCCGGTCTGGATCGCGTCGCCCAGGAACCTCCCTCCCGACCCCAGCCGGTGGGCGAAGAACTCCGCCACTGTTCCGCCGTCTGGCGCGGCCGGCCGGAACGGCTCCCCGAGCAGCGCGACCTTCTCGCGGGCGCTGAGCAGCTTCGTCGTGAGCGCCTCGCCGAAGCCGCGGGGCAGGGCATGGACGGTCCCGCCGCGTTCCACGAAGCGCAGCGAGGCCGCGGGGCTGGCGGGGTAGGGCGCAATGCCGAGCTTCGCGCACAGCTCGGCCAGCTCGCCGGACCGATCCAGGAGCCCGAGCGCGGCCCGTTCCAGCAGGAACCCGCGCTGCGATTCGGTGCCCAGCTTCCCACCCGCGCGGTCCTCGGCCTCGAGCAAGAGAGGCGTGATCCCTCGCTCGCGCAGCGCCAGCGCAGCTCCCATCCCTGCCACTCCGGCGCCGACGACCACCACCGCGTGCGCCATCAGCCGCCCCTCGCCTCGGCCGCGCGCACGAGGCGAGCGAGCGCGCGAGCGTAGAGGGCGGAATCGTTCAGCGCGTCCGCGACCTCGTACCGCGAGATCCCCGCCTGCTCGGCGATGCCGCGCAGCAGGATCCGCTGCTCGTGCAGCGTCTCGATGTGGTCCGAGACGAACGCGACCGGCACCACCAGCACCCGCGAGACGCCGAGCGCCGCCAGCGCGGGCAAGTGGTCCGCGCTGGCCGGCTCGAGCCACTTCACCGGCCCCACCTTGCTCTGCCAGGACAGCGACCAGGGCTGCCCGGGCGGTAGCCGCGCCAGGACGCCCTGCACGGTGGCGTGCACCTCACGCTCGTACGGGTCGCCTTTCTTGATGATGCTGACCGGGACGCCGTGGGCGCTGAACAGCACGTGCACCTGCGCGCGCTCGTCGGGATCGAAGCGCCGCAATCCCGCGAGAACGGTGCTCGCCAAGGCGTCGAGATAGGTCGGGTCCTCCGGATAGTGATCCACCTCGACGACGGGCAGGCCGCGCCGCCCCGCCTCGCCGCGCAGATCGTGCAGCACCGAGGCCGTCGTCGCGCTGCACCACTGCGGGAACAGCGACACGCCGACCAGTCGCCGGCACCCGTCCGCCTGCGCGCGCTCGACGGCTTCGCGGATGTACGGTGTCCAGGCGCTGAAGGCGACGTAGCAGCGGTACCCCGCGCCGAGCTCGGCCTCGAGCATCTCCGCCTGCTTGCGGGTGATCGGCTCGATCGGGCTGCGCCCGCCGATCTCCGAATAGAGCTGGCGGACGTGCGGAGCGCGCTTGCGCGCCACCCACCGGGCAAACTTGCGGCGCAGCCAGCCGCGCAGCGGCAGCCGGATGAGGAACGGGTCGCTGAAGAGATTCACCAGGAACGGCTCGACCGCCTCCAGCGAGTCCGGGCCGCCCAGGTTGAGGAGGAGCACGCCCGTGCGGGGCGCATCTGCAGGCGGACGGAGCGGGATCACGCGCCCGTTCTAGCCCGTGATCCCCGTCCGTGCACGCCGCCGGCGCCGGCGGTTACTTCGCGCTGGCGGTGTCGCGAGTCTTGCTGAGGATGTCGTTCGCCATGTCCTGGTGCTTCTGCAGCACGGGGAGCAACCTCTCGAGGAACGACTTCAGCTCTGGCTTGGCGTCGCCACGCGCGTCCTTGACCATCTCGATCGCCTCGCGGTGGCCGTTCACCATCATCTGCGCGAAGCCGCGGTCGAAATCCTTGCCGCTCATCTTCTGCAGCTGGTCCATCTTGTTCTGCATCATCTGCTGCTTCTCGAGGTGGCGCGCATCGCTCTTCATTGCCTCGAGGTCGAGGTTCGTCTTCGAGGCCAACGTCTTCACGTCCTGATCACCCTTGGTGTGATCGCGCACCAAAGTGGCGCCGTAGTCCTTCACGTCTCGGGTGGTGCCCTTTTGCTGCGCGAGCTGGCCGGCCTGGATCTCCTCCTGGTTGACGTGGTGCAGCTTCCGCAGGACCTGGTCGTCGGTCAGCTTCTTGCCGTGCTCCATCGAGCCGCGATCCATCTGCTGGGCCTGGCTGGGCGGCTGGGCCGGATCGGGCTGAGTCGCCTGGTTCGGCGTAGTCCGCGTGTCGATCGCGGGGTTCGACGAGCTCCGGGGATCGTTCTTCTTCGCGTCGTCGGCGCGCGCAAATGCCGGAACGAGCGCGAGCGCGGCGGCGAGCAACGTTGCTTGCAAGGTCATGGGTGTCTCCTCACGGACCGTAGTGGTCGCCGGGCAAAGCTGCGCGCTGGCGGGGGACCGCGTAAGTGCGGCAGGGCGGGCGTGCCGCCCTGGGCGCGCCAGGGCGCTCAGCGGGCGGGCAAGCCCCGGTGCACCAGCTCCACGGCCAGCTTTGCGTTCTCCACCGGGGTGGCGGGGAGGATCCCGTGGCCCAGGTTGAAGACGTGGCCGCCGCGGGCGCGTCGCGCCTCTTCGAGTACCCGCCGCACCCGGGCCTCGATGGCGGGCGCCGGCAGGAAGAGCGAGGCCGGATCGAGGTTTCCTTGCAGCGCCGCCGCGGGTCCCACCCTGCCACGCGCCTCGTCGAGCGGAACGCGCCAGTCGACTCCCACCACGTCCGCGCCCGTCGCGGCGAGCTGGCCCAGCAGCTCGCCTGTCTCCACGCCGAACACGATCACCGGCTGCTTCCTGTCGCGGCGCAGCCCCTGCAGGACCTGCGCGATGTACGGCGCACCCAGGCGGGCGTAGTCGGAGGGGGCGAGCGCTCCCGCCCACGAATCGAAGATCTGCAAGGCGTCCGCGCCAGTGTCGAGCTGGGCCTGCAGGTAGCTGGTGAGCGCGTCCGAGATGCGCGTGAGCAGATCGTGCGCGAACGCCTCGTCGGCAAGGAGAGCGGCCTTGGCGCGCTCGAAGCTGCGCGAGGTGTGTCCCTCGATCATGTACGCGGCGAGCGTCCACGGCGCGCCGCAGAAGCCGATCAGCGGGACCTTTCCGGCGAGCTGCTTCCGGATCAGCCGGATGGCATCGAGCACGTACCGCAGCTCCCGCTCGGGATCCGGCACGTGCAGCCGGCGCGCATCGGCGGGACCTCGCAGCGGCTCGGGGAACTGCGGGCCTGCGTCGTCGAGGACGAGGTGCATGCCCATGGCCTCGGGCACGACCAGGATGTCGCTGAAGAGGATGGCGGCGTCGACTCCCAGGATGTCCACCGGCTGCATCGTCACTTCCGCCGCCAGGTCCGGCGTCTTGCACAGCGTCAGGAAGGAGACCTTCGCCCGCACCGCCCTGTACTCCTTCAAGTACCTCCCCGCCTGCCTCATGAACCACACCGGCGTGCAATCCGGCTGATCCCCCCTGCACGCCTTGATGAACCTGTCCTCCCTGCTCATTCCCGCTCTCTAGCATGTCCGCCCATAACGCAGGACTACAGGATCACCGCGGAGCCGCGGAGCTCGCGGAGGTTTTGGTTTTCTCCGATCCGGCGACGGTGATCGACCGCGCACGTGACACACCAATCCTCCGCGCTCTCCGCGTCTCCGCGGTGATCTCTTTGGCGGTCAGGAGCGGCGGGCGACTTGTTGGAGCTCGAGGACGGGTTCGCCGTTCTTGAAGACGCGGACGGTGCCCGAGGACTGGGACACGCTGATGGAAATGGCGTGCGTCTCCACCGTGATCGCCGCGGCGGCGGCGTGGCGGGCCCCCAGCCCCAGCGGAAGCTCGACGCCCTTGCGGTCCGCGGACGAGCCGGCCTGGAGGTAGCGCCCCGCGGCGAGCACCACCCCGTCCTCGCGGATGATGAAGGCGCCGTCCAGCACCGCGAAGTTCTTCAGCGCTTCGCGGATGTTGGGGTCGAGCACGTTGCGCTCCGCTTCCGAGATGCCCTGGAATGGATTGATGGTCAGCTGCTTGCTCTGCTCCATCACCGCGGTCGAGTCGCCCAGTACGAAGATGGTCCCGATGGGATGCCCTTCGAAGCCCTCGTGGCCGATCGCCATCGCCAGCGAGACGAGCGCCTCGACCACCTGGGGATTGAACTCGGCCCCCAGCCCGATGGTGTCGATCGCTGCCTTCTCCTCGAAGCCGCGGCCGATCTGCAGCCGGATCAGCGTGTCCGGCATGCGCGCGCCGCTCCGGCCTGTCAGGCACAGGACGTTCTCACCGTCGGCGAGCACGTTGGCGGTCATGGCCGCGACCAGCGCGACCTTCACCTTCTCGACGCGGGAGTAGTCGTAGGGTGGCACGGTGACGCACACGTACCCCTGACGGCGCAGGGCCTGCGCCAGCCGGTCCTCGCTCACCGCATAGACGAGCTTCTTCTTGAGTGGTCTGCCCCGCAGGTGCTCGGCCGAGAGGGGGACGTCGGAGACCAGCAGCAGCCGATCCACCTCCGCCTTCGCCGCCAGCGAGAGCACGGTCCGGAGGAACTCGCGGTCGAGCTTGGAATCGGCCATGCGCGGCTTGACTCGACTCTACCCTGTCCATAGACTTCCGCCTCTTTTTTCGACCCGGGAATGGGCCCGGTGGCAGGGGCGGGAGCAATGGCCAGCAGCTCGGAAGCAGCGCAGCGGCGCGGGGGCGGCAGGGTGAACCAGAAGGACCTGAAGCGCTTCAAGAAGATCCTCGAAGAGCAGAAGCGCGCCCTCCTGCAGCAGGCGCGCAAGACCCTCACCGAGGAGGCGGCGTTCGACACCGACGACCTCCCCGACGAGATCGACCTCGCTTCTTCGGAGTACACGCAGAGCATGGTCTTCCGCCTGCGCGATCGGGAGAAGTTCCTGCTCAAGAAGATCGACGACGCCATGGCGCGCATCGAGAACGGGACCTTCGGCATCTGCGAGATCTGCGAAGAGGAGATCTCGGTGAAGCGCCTCGAGGCCCGCCCCGTCACCACCATGTGCATCCGCTGCAAGGAAGAGCAGGAGAAGCAAGAGAAGTCCTACGGCTAGGCCGTAGTGCGTTTCGGATCTCGCCGCGGAGACGCCGCGAGGATCTCGTGAGCTAGGCCGAGGCGCGGCGGGGAGCGACCGCGCAGCTGGCCTCCGTGTACTCAGGAAGCAGCTCCCGCATGGGGTGGTCGCCGCACGCCGGGCATTCGCGGTCCCGCGCATACTTCACTTCGCGGAAGCGCTGCTCGAGGGCATCGTAGAGGAGCAGCCGCCCGACCAGCGGCTCGCCCTGGCCGAGGATCACCTTGACCCCTTCGACCGCCTGGATGAGGCCGATCACTCCCGGCAAGACG
>VBKO01000083.1 GCA_005888115.1 Deltaproteobacteria bacterium | reverse complement strand
TTGCGCTGCATGCGCTCGCTGTAGATGCGCTCGGCGATGCCGGCCATCCCGTTCGCCGCACCCAGGAAGGGCGAGCGGCTGCGCTCCGCGAGCGACACCGGCCCGATGGCGTCGGACATGCCGTACTCGGTGACCATCATGCGCGCGATCTCGGTGGCCTGCTTCAGGTCGTTCGAGGCGCCGGTGGAGATGCTCCCCACCATGATCTCCTCGGCGGCGCGGCCGCCCATCAAGCCCGCGAGCTTGTCGTACAGCTCCTCGCGCGACATGAGGTAGAGGTCCTCGAGCGGCAGCTGGAGCGTGTAGCCCAGGGCGGCCAGCCCGCGCGGGATGATGGAGATCTTGTGCACCGGCTCCGAGTACCGGCACAGGCTGGAGACGAGCGCGTGCCCGGACTCGTGATAGGCGACGATCTCCTTCTCCTTCTCGTTCATCCGGCGGTTCTTCTTCTCCAGGCCCGCCACCACGCGCTCGATGGCCTCCATGAAGTCGGCCATCACGACCTTGTCGCGATCCTTGCGAGCGGCCAGGAGCGCCGCCTCGTTCACCACGTTGGCGAGGTCCGCGCCGGCGAACCCGGGGGTGCGCGTCGCCACCTCGCGCAGGTCGACGTCCGCGCCGAGCTTCACCTCGCGGGCGTGGATGCGGAGGATCTGCTCGCGCCCGCGCCGGTCGGGACGGTCGACCAGCACCTGCCGGTCGAAGCGGCCGGGCCGCATCAGCGCCGGGTCGAGGATCTCGGGCCGGTTGGTGGCGGCGACGACGATCAGCGCCGTGCGCGCGTCGAAGCCGTCCATCTCGGCCAGCATCTGGTTGAGCGTCTGCTCGCGCTCGTCGTGGCCGCCGAAGACGCCGGCGTTGCGGCTCTTGCCGATCGCGTCGAGCTCGTCGATGAAGATGATGGACGGCGCTTTGGAGGCCGCCTGCTGGAAGAGGTCGCGCACGCGCGCGGCGCCGACGCCGACGAACATCTCGACGAATTCGGAGCCCGACAGGCTGAAGAACGGCACGCCCGCTTCTCCCGCCACTGCGCGCGCGAGCAAGGTCTTTCCGGTGCCCGGAGGGCCGACGAGCAGCACGCCCTTGGGGATGCGCCCGCCCAGGCGGCGGAACTTGGCGGGGGTCTTGAGGAAGTCGACGATCTCCTTCAGCTCGTCGACGGCCTCGTCGATGCCCGCGACGTCCTTGAAGGTGACCCCGGTGGTCGCCTCCATGTAGATGCGCGCCTTGGTCTTGCCGAAGCTCATCACGCCCGGAGGACCGCCCGGCATCCCGCCGCTCATGCGGCGCGTGAGCCAGCTCACGAAGAGCAGCCCCAGTCCGATGGGCACCGCGAGCATCCAGATCATGTCGGTGGTGGACGACTCCGTCACCGCCTCGTACTCGATGTGCTTGGACTCGAGCAGCGGGATGAGGGTCGTGTCGCCCTGCACGCGCACGGCGAACCAGGGCAGCTCGCCGCGCGAAGCCGAGCCCTCCGCGCCCTTCGGGTAGCATTTCACCCAGTCCTGGCTGAGCACCACCTTGGCGCAGCCATCGCTCTGGATGCGGTCCAGCAGCCGGCTATAGGGGACGCGCTGGAAGCCGGCGTCCTGGAAGAGCGTGCGCAGCAAGAGGAATGCGACCAGCACGAGAAGCACGTAGGCCAGCGGCGAACCGAACCGCGGACCGGTGCCTCCCTGCTTGTCGATCTTCTTGCCGCGTGGGTTGGGCTTTCCGATCATCCTGTCGCTCCCCTCCGGAGACGTCGCTCCCCCGTAGGTGAAGGTAAGCCCCGGCGGAGGAGTCGCAAGCAAAACGGATTTTTCGCCTGCGCCCCCCGGACGGCCGATCGGGCGACCGCCAGCTGCGGGACACGTTCAGTGCGTCAGATCGAGCAGCTGGGCCACCGTCTTTTCGTCGGCGGCGGGGAATTCGTACTGGTTCAGGTCCTGCGGCAAGACCCAGCGATGATCGTGCACGCGATGGTGGGCGATGCGCCCCGCGAGAAGCTTGCAGCTGTAAACGCAAAAATCGATGTCGTAGTTCGGGTACGAGTGCTGCACGTGGATCACGCGGTCCCGCACCTCGACGTCGATCCCCATCTCCTCTTTCAGCTCGCGCGCCAGCGCCGCCTCGTCGGTCTCCCCCTCCTCTACGCGGCCACCTGGGAATTCCCACAGCAGCGGGAGGGTTGCCGTTGGGCGTCGCTGGGTGATCAGGTACTTGCCGTCCTTTTCCAGCATTGCGGCGACGACGCGGATCTTGGAAGGCATGGCGCGGCACCATAGACCCCGGTCCTGGGTGGGGCAAGGTCGCCGGACAAGCGTTCGCCAGCTCCCTTGCAGGACGGGGGCGGCTCGTTAGCTTCCCTGGGAGGAGGCGAGGGCATGGTCGTGTTGCTGGCAGCGCTGGTCCTCGCCGCCCCGGGCCTGCCGGCGAAATCGCGCGCGAAAAAGCCTCCAGTCGCGCCCGCCGCTGCGGCCGCGACACAGAAGCAGCCGCTCTGCGAAGGCGATTATGCCGACGCGGTGCCCACCGCCATCGCCTCGCAGGTGCTCGATGGCGTCCGCGAGCAGTTCGTCTTCTCCATCCGCAACACCGCCACCTACGAGCACGTCTACTACGGCCGCGACGGCAAGCTGCGCCGCGGATACGTTCGCTCGGTCGTGCACGGCACTGGCTTCGCCTACCGCGTCCGCGATGGCGAGACGCTGATCATCACCAACCAGCACGTGGCCGAACGGCCCGAGGTCACCGACGACGAGCACGGCGTCGACGGCGTCCCCCCGGGCAGCAAGAAGGTCCGCGAGCAGCTCAAGATCGTCCGCAACGAGGACGACGATTACGAGCCGGGCCACGTCCCGCTGGCCAAGGTGCTCTCCGACGCCGCCTCCGACATCGCCATCGTGAAGGCGCACAAGCTCCTGCCGCTGATGCCGTTCCGCTTCGGCCGCTCGAGCGCGCTGCGGCCGGGGAACCTGGTGCAGGTGCGCGGGTTCCCGCTGGGGGCGTTCTCCGCGGTGAGCGTGGGCAAGGTCGTCAACCCATACACTGAAGATACCGAGAAGGGTTGGAGCCACAGCGACTTCGTCATCGACGCCCTGCTCAGCGCGGGGAACAGCGGGAGCCCGGTATTCGCGGTCTCCTGCCGCACCTCGGAGCCGGAGCTGGTCGGCGTGTTCCACGCCGGGTACGCCGAGGCCGCGGCGCTGAACGTGGTGGTTGGCATCGACCAGCTGCGCGAGGAGCTGGATACGCTGCGGGTCCCGCGCCGCGACGGCGGGCTGCGCTCCGAGATCACCGCGCAGGACCGCGACCGGGTGGTGAAGGAGCTGTTCGCCGAGCAGTCGCGCACGCTGATCTTCCCCTTCGGCGGACGCGCGGTGCTGGCCCAGCTGGCCGACCCGGGCACGTTGCGCTTCGCCGTGCTGGACGACGATTACCCGATGGTGACGCGCGAGGCGCTCGCGCTCGTCGACCGATCGCAGAGCGGATTCGGCACCCTCGACACCATCGTCGTGCTGGTCGACGGCGGGCCGGCCGAGGTGCCGGGGTCGGCGCTCGAGCCCGAGATGCGGGACCACTTCGAGAAGCTCTACGATTCCCTCTGGCACCAGCTGCTCGGAGTGGTCGACTACCGGGCGCGGCTCTCGCGCGGCCAGAAGAGCGCGGACGCGTTCGCCCAGGCCCAGCAGGCGCGCGGGCGGCTTCGCAAGAAGGTCGCAGAGCAGAAAGAGCAGCTCGGGCTCGCGGTGTTCGAGGCGGACCGCGTCGGAACCGTCGCCAGGGCGGTCGCGGCCTCTCCCGTCTCCTCGCCGACCACCGCGACGGCGCTCTCCACCCCCGACCAGTAGATCCGGCAGCCGGCCGGCGAGTAGTGTGGCCGGATGTTCGTCGGCCATTTCGCGGTGGCGTTCGGGGCGAAGAAGGTGGTGCCGCGGACCTCGCTCGCGACGCTGATCGCAGCGGCGCAGCTGCTCGATCTGATCTGGCCGATCCTGGTGCTGCTGGGGATCGAAACGGTGCGCATCGACGCGGCGGCGCCGAACCCGTTCCTCAAGCTGCGGTTCGTGCACTACCCGTGGACACACAGCCTGCTGATGGCGATCGTCTGGGGCATCGGGTTCGCGCTTGGCTACCGGGCCCGGACCGGGTACGGCCGCGGCGCGGCCGTCGTCGGGGCCCTGGTGGTCTCGCACTGGGTGCTCGACTGGATCACGCATCGGCCCGACCTGCAGCTGGCGCCCGGGTTGGCGCCGCGGGTGGGGCTCGGTCTGTGGACCTCGGCCGCCGCGACCATCGCCGTCGAGGGACTGCTGTTCGTCGCAGGCCTCGCGGCGTACGCGCGCACCACGCGCCCGCGCGACCGGGCGGGAACCTGGGGCTTCTGGGGATTCGTCGCCTTCCTGGTGGTCGCCTACGCCTCGATCCTCGCTGGCGGGGAGCCTCCGAGCCCGCAGGTGGGCGCCGCGAGCGCGCTGATCGGCTGGGCGCTGATCCCTTGGATCGCCTGGTTCGATCGCCACCGGGAGCCGACCCCGCGTCCGGAATGACCAACGAATCTTTGGTCTATGCTCGGAGGGCGCGGTACTCGACCATGAGGCAGCGGTCCTGGACGACCAGGATGCCGGCTCGGGCCAGGGCCTCGGCGGTGCGGTCGTCGCGGATGCCGCTCTGCAGCCAGACCGCGCGAGGGCGCTTGGCGAGCAGATCGGGAAGGTGCTGGGCGACGTCGGCGGGCCGCCGGAACACGTCGACGATGTCGATCCCGCCCGGCACCTCGCTGACCTTGCGGTAGACCTTCTCGCCGAGGATCTCCTGCACGGCCGGGAAGTAGACCGGCACCGGGACGACCGAAAGGCCCATCTTCTGCAGCGCCGCAGGCACGTAGAAGGCGGGTTGTCCGCTCTGCGCCTCGGTCTTGATGCCCAGCACGGCGACGCGGCGCGCGCTCTTCAAGAGCTGCGCGATGCGGCCCTGGTCGTCCTCGATCAGGTTCCGGCGCCACTCGTCCATGCGGGCATGGTAATCCCGCGCGGCAGGAGGTGCGAATGCCGCACGCCGTCCGCGCTCCGCGAGGCACCACGCTGTCGTGCAAGGGCTGGGTCCAGGAAGCCGCCCTGCGCATGCTGCAGAACAACCTGGATCCCGAGGTCGCGGAAAAACCCGACGAGCTGGTCGTCTATGGCGGCAGCGGCAAGGCGGCGCGCGACTGGCCATCGTACGAGCGGATCTGCGCCTGCTTGCACACGCTGGGCGACGAGGAGACCCTGCTGGTGCAGAGCGGCAAGCCCGTCGGCGTCTTGCGGACCCATCGCGACGCCCCGCGCGTCCTGATCGCCAACTCGAACCTGGTCCCGAAGTGGGCCACCTGGGAGAAGTTTCGCGAGCTGGAGCGGGCCGGGCTCACGATGTACGGCCAGATGACGGCGGGATCGTGGATCTACATCGGCACGCAAGGAATCCTGCAGGGCACCTACGAGACTTTCATGGCGGCGGGGAGGAGGCACTTCGGCACCGAGGACCTCTCGGGGCGGCTGGTGGTCAGCTCCGGCCTCGGCGGCATGGGCGGCGCGCAGCCGCTGGCGGCCGCGATGGCCGGCGCGGTGTTCCTCGGGTTCGAGGTGGATCCCCAGCGCCTGCGCCGCAGGCTCGCGCAGCGCTACCTCGACGAGGAGGCGCCCTCGCTGGAGGCGGCGCTGCGGAGGGCCGCGCAGGCCCGCGATCGTGGCGAGGCGATTTCCATCGGCGTGGTGATGAACGCCGCCGAGGCGGTGCCCGAGCTGGCGCGGCGCGGAGTGGTCCCGGATCTGCTCACCGATCAGACCTCCGCGCACGATCCACTCAACGGCTACGTCCCGGCGGGCCTCACGGTCGAACAGGCCGCGGAGCTGCGCGCGCGCGACGAGAAGGAGTACGTCCGACGCGCACGGGCCAGCATGGCGGAGCACGTGCGCGCCATGCTGGAGCTGCGCCGGCGCGGCGCCCACGTCTTCGACTACGGGAACAACCTGCGGGCGGAGGCGCAAGAAGGTGGCGCCGCCGACGCATTCGCGTACCCTGGATTCGTGCCTGCCTACATCCGACCGCTGTTCTGCGAGGGGGCGGGTCCGTTCCGCTGGGTCGCGCTCTCGGGCGACCCGGCCGACATCCACGCCACCGACGACGCACTGATGGCCGAGTTCCCCGGCAAGCCCGCCCTCCACCGCTGGCTGCGGCTGGCGCGCGAGCGGGTCCAGTTCCAGGGACTGCCGGCGCGGATCTGCTGGCTCGGCTACGGCGAGCGCGCGCGCGCCGGCCTCGTCTTCAACGAGCTGGTGCGGAGCGGACGGGTGAAGGCGCCGCTGGTGATCGGGCGCGACCATCTGGACTGCGGATCGGTCGCCTCGCCCAACCGGGAGACCGAGGCGATGAAGGACGGCTCCGACGCGATCGCCGACTGGCCGATCCTGAACGCGCTGGTGAACGCGGTGAACGGCGCCTCCTGGGTGTCCTTCCACCACGGCGGAGGCGTGGGCATCGGCTACTCGCTCCATGCCGGACAGGTGATCGTCGCCGACGGCACGGATGCCGCGGCGCGGCGGCTCGAACGGGTGCTGACGAGCGATCCGGCGATGGGCATCCTGCGCCACGCCGACGCCGGATACGAGGAGGCCATCCAGGTGGCTCGCGAACGGGGCGTGCAGATTCCGGGGTTGACGCGATGATCTCGCTTTCCATCCGCCACGCCCGGCTCGCGACCATGGAGGGCGCCCAGGCGGCGCCCGGAGACGGGCCGCTCGCCCTGATCGAGGACGGCGGAGTCGCCGTCGACGGCGAGCGCATCGCGTTCGCCGGGCCCGATCACGAGCTGGCCGAGAAGATCGCGCGCGGCGAGCTCCGTCGCGACCGCGGCGCCCTGGAAATCGACGCGGCAGGCGCGCTGGTCACGCCCGGCTTCGTCGACCCGCACACGCACTTGCTCTTCGCGGGCGATCGTTCCGCGGAGTTCGCGCAGCGGCTCTCCGGCGCCACTTACTCGGAGATCGCGCAGACCGGCGGGGGAATCATCTCCACCGTGCAGTCGACCCGGGCAGCCTCCGACGAGCACCTGGTGGAAGGGGCCAGGCAGCGGCTGGCGCGCCTCACGCGCGGCGGCGTCACCACCGTCGAGGTGAAGAGCGGGTATGGAGCGTCGATCGAGCAGGAGCTCCGGCTGCTGCGCCTCATCCGGCAGGCTGGCCAGGGCGCGAGCTGCGACGTGGTCCCCACGCTGCTGGGCCTGCATACGGTGCCGCCGGAGATGGATCGGCACGCGTGGGTGAAGGTGGTTTCCACCGAGCTGACCACCGAGGCCGCCCAGCAGGGACTCGCGCACGGCTGCGACGCGTTTTGCGACAAGGGCGCGTTCACCACCGACGAGTGCCGCACGGCGCTGGAGGCCGGCGTTCGCGCGGGCCTGGCCGCGCACCTGCACGCGGACCAGCTGACCAATACCGCCGGCGCCGCGCTCGCCGCCGTGATCGGCTGCTCCAGCGCCGACCACCTCGAGCGCACCGGGGCGGCGGGCGTGGAGGCGATGGCCCGCGCCGGCACCACCGCGGTGCTGCTGCCGCTCGCGGCGTGGTTCTTGCGCGATTCGAAGCCCGCCCAGGCGGCGCCATTCCTGGCGGCGGGCGTGCCGGTCGCGCTGGGGTCGAACCTCAACCCGGGCAGCCAGCGCATGGAGGGATCCTCCCTGCTGCTCGCTGCAGGCTGCCTGTTCAGCGGGCTCTCTCCGGCGCAGGCGCTGTGGGCCTGCACCGTCGGCGCCTCTCGCGCGCTGCACATGGACGCTCCGCCGCGGCCAGATCATCCTCGACCTCCGCACCGATCCCCCCCTCAACTGCGGCTGACTGTCCGCGAGCGACGACAAAACGATTGCACCACGGAGCACACGGAGAGCACGGAGTCTTTCCTTGTTCCCGGATCGTGCGCCAGCGCGCGATCGTGAAATGAACGAGATCCTCGGTGTGCTCCGTGTGCTCCGTGGTGTAATCTCTTTGACCCGGATCGGCTTCAGTCGAGGGATTCGCCCTCGTACATCGAGTCGATCTGGGGCTTGTACTTCTGGGTGGCCGCCTTCCGCTTCACCTTGAGCGTGGGGGTCAATTCGCCCGACTCGAGCGAGAAGTCGCGGTCGAGGATGGTGAAGCGCTTGACCGTTTCGTAGGACGGCAGCGTCGAGTTGAGCCGGTCGATCGCGTCCTGCACCCTGGCGCGGACCGACCTCGACTGCGCCGCGTCCCGGTAGCTGCCCGCCGCCTCGCCGCCGTCGGAGGCGACCTTCTTGGCCTGGTCTTCGGCTACGGTCACGAGCACGGACACGTACTTGCGGCGGTCGCCGATCACCACCACCTGGCTGATCAGCTCGCTCATCGTCTTCAGCGCGCCCTCGATCGCCTGCGGCGCGATGTACTTGCCGCCGCTGGTCTTGATCAGGTCCTTCTTGCGGTCGGTGATGCGCAGGTACCCGTCCGCGTCCAGCTCGCCGATGTCCCCGGTGTGGAACCAGCCCTCCTTGTCGATCACCTCCGCGGTGGCCTCGGGCATCCCGAAGTAACCGCGCATGATGTGCCGGCCGCGCTGCAGGATCTCGCCGTCCTCCGCGATCTTCACCTCCACGCCGGGGAACGGCCTGCCCACGCTGCCGAGCTTGTTCTGTCCGGGCAGGTTGACGCTGGTCACCGCGATGGTCTCGGTCAGGCCGTAGCCCTCGAGGAGATCGAACCCGAGCAGGTCGAAGAAGTAGGCGATCTTCCGCGCGAGCGGGGCGCCGCCGGACACGAAGGTGTGGATCCGGCCGCCGAAGCGCTTCGACAGCTTGTCCTTGATCTTCGGAAACACCAGCTTGCGCGCCAGCGAGAAGGGGAACGAGGAGTACGCCTCGCCCTTCTCCTTCGCCTTGGCGTACATCTCGAACTCGCGCATCGCCATGCGGAAGAGGGTCCCCGAGAGACCCTTCTGCGCCATCCCGTTCGCCACCACGTTGTTGAAGGCCTTCTCGTATACGCGGGGCACCGCGGACAGGACGGTGGGGCCGGTCTCGCCCGCGTTGTCGACCAGGCGGTCCACCGACTCGGCGTAGATCATCTTGAGCCCGCTGCCGAACCAGGCCGCCTTGATGATCTGCGCGAAGGAGTGCGCGAAGGGGAGGAAGAGCAGATGCGCGTCGTCGCGCCGCAAGAGGCCCGTTCCCACCACCGCTTCGGCGGCGAAGATGAGCTGGTCGTTGGTGGTCATCACGCCCTTGGGCGTGCCGGTGGTGCCGCTGGTGTAGAGGATGGTGGACAGCTCGTCGCGCTTCTGCTGCTCGAGGCGCTGCTGCAGCTCGCCCGGCACCCGCGCCTTGTGCTCCTTGCCCCGCGCGACGAGCTGCGCGAAGGACAACCCCCAGTCGCCGTCGCCCTCGCCTTCGAGCAGCACGCAGCAGCGCACCGCGGGCAGCTGCGCGCGCACCTCGCGCAGCTTGCGTAGCTGCTTGTCGTCCTCGACGAAGACCAGCGTAGCGCCGGAGTTCTGCACGATGTAGCGGATCTCTTCGGCGGTGTTGGAGTGGTAGATGGGCACGCTCACCGCCCCGACGTGGGCGACGCCGAGATCGGCGACGGTCCACTCCACCCGGGTGGCGCCGACCAAGGAGACCTTGTCGCCCGCCTTCACCCCCAGCCCGATCAGGCCCCAGGCGGCATCCTCCGCAAGGCCCCCCAGCTCCGCCCAGGTGAGCGGCTTCCACCCGCCGTCCGCCTTGCGCAGCGCGGCCACCCGCTGCGCATCGCCGGACGCACGCAGCCGGAACAGCCCGGCCACGGAGCGAACGGTCGCGAAATCTTCCTTGAGCCTCTGCATCGAGCCCATTGCCTTCTGTGCCGTTGCCATCGGATCTCCCGGATCAGTGCTTGGACTTCCACCTGCGGGCCAGCTCCTTGACGCGCTTCTCCTCGGGAGGATCGCGGCCTCCCGGGGCGTCGAGGATCTGCTGCACCAGCAGGTGGGCCTCGTCGTCCTGTCCCTCGAGGCCATTCACAATCAGCGCGTCCGCCAGGTAGAGCTTGGCGCGCCAGTTGCCCGGATGCGATCGCACCGCGATCCGGAGCACCCGGATCGATTCTTCCAGGTCGCGCTTCGGCCAGGGTAGCTTGAAGAAGTACCGGCCCCACACCACCTGGGGCGCGCCGTCGAGGAAGTCCTTGTCGATGCGCAGCGCCGCGAGCATGCGCTCGCGGAACTTGCCTTCCAGCCCTTGCGAGAGCGCGGTGAGGATCCCCACGCCTTCGGAATAGAGACCCACCCCGACCCCGGAGAAGTAGTGCCCGCGCACGTCTCCCGGGTTCGCCTGGATGGCCTTGTCGCCGGCTTCCCAGGCGATCTTTCCTTTCGCGGCCTTCTCGTCCGAACCGTCCGGCTCGCCGTCCGCCTCCCAAGCGACGAGCGAGGCGTGGCGCCGCGTGACCTCGAACCCGTTCGGGTCCTCCGCGAGATGCTGCTCGGTGAGGGCGTCGAGGTCCTTCAGCGCCGCCGGATCGTCGCGCCTCTTCCAGAGATCGTCCCAGATCGCCATCCATTCGGCGGAGGCGCCGGGGCGATCGTGCGCCCTGGGAGAGACCGGGATGATCTCCGCCGGCATCTGCAGGCCCGAGGGCAGCTGATCGGTCGGCCGCGGTGGACCGGGCGGCTGGCCCTGCGCGGCCGCGGCCGAGGCGGCAGACAGCACGGCCATGGCGCTGCGGCACGCCAGACGCATCCGGAATCCTCCGCGAAACCCTCCGCTCCTATCACTGGCCGAAGGGCACGGGCAACGCCGGCGGGATGGCGCAGTGACTACGCTTGGAGCTTCCGACTCACCCGTCGGCGAGGTAGCGGATGTCCCAGACGTCGTCGGGCTGCAGCGTGCACGCACCGGTGAAGCGCACCGCGGGGCCGTCCGGAGTCTCCACCAGATCGAACCCCTGACCGGCGGCGCAGTCTAGCGCGCTCCCCGCACGATCGACGCGGACCCGGAGGTACTCCAGCGCACTCGGACGCGCGAGCAGCTCGATCTGCTTGGGGATGCCGATGACCGCCGCCAGCCGCCCCAGCGGACCGCCGGCATCGTCGCTGCAGACGCTTGCCGCCAGGCCCTGGAACGCGGTCGCCATCTCCACGTAGCGCCGGCCGGGCACCTGCCCGTTGCAGAACGTCTTGCACTCGACGGTGCAGTCCGCCATGCACAGCGCGACGGGCGTGGCGCCCGCGCACCGGGTCTGGCACGCCTGCTGCGCGGGGGGCTGGTCGCAGCGCGCCTGGCACGCGCCGTCGGTGCAAACCCCCGGCTCGCGAGTCCCGTCCTTGAGGCTGACGATGGCGGCCACCTGCACTTCCTTGGGGCTGCCGTCGGCGTTGGTGAGCGCCCGGAGGAAGTTCGCGTACCGCGCCACCGGCTCGAGCGACGAAACGGCGGTCCCGTCGCCGCTGGCCTGCTGCGCGCACTGGTCGACGACGTTCCCCTGGGCGTCTTTCACGAGCATGGAGAAGCGCTGCTGGGGATCGGAGCAGTCCTCCGCGTCGGTGAAGAAAGCGACCACGACCTTCGCGCCGTCGCGCAGGAAGCCGGTCGAGGTGTCGGTGAGCGCCATTCGCATCGCCTCGAGGCCCTGGGGCTGCCGCGCGCCATCTGCTCCCGCCTGGACGTCGCTCGCGACCCAGCCGCTGAACGTGGCGGCGTCAGCGGCGGTCCGGCGGAGCACCGCTCCCGGGTTGCCGGGCGCAACCCGCAGCTTGCCCGCCTCGGCTGGAAAGCTGCGCAGGCATGCGGCGGCCTTGCACACGTAACCGGGCGCGCCCCAATCGCTGTCGCATTGCGCAGCGGCGTTCGCGTCGCCATCCGGCCCGCAGCCGCCAAATCGCTCGAAAATCGAGGTGCTCACGACGGCCACCTGGTAGTCCACCGGCGGCTTCAGTCCGTCGAGCTGGGTGGTGAACCCCGCCAGGGCTTGCGCGAGCCGATCCTGCTTGCCGGACATCGAAAGCGAGTCGTCGACGACGAAGAGGATGTCGGCCTTCGTCGCCACTTTCACCTGGCTGTGCTGCGCCACGGCGACCAATGTCGCCGGCTGCACAGGGACCGCGACGTAGCTCTGGCAGGACGTTCCCGCGACGAGCAGCGTGAGAAAGGGTACAACTCTCCTGACGCGCATCAATTCGTCGTCCCTCCCGAGGGGACTTGCGGGGGCAAGCTGGAGATGGTGCGGAGGCCCGTCAAGGTTGCGATGGCACGCCCGGCCGCCGGCAGATGCAAAGCATTTGCCAGGGTGTGCTGGGTGGCTACATTGGGCGTCCGCAGTTAGACACGGAGAATGATTTTGCCCACTCACGGAGGGACCTAGCGATGTCGGAGAAGGGAAAGGTCGTGACCCCGGCACCGCCGGGTCTCATCAACAAGGAAGACATTCCGCAGGTCCTACCCATCCTGCCCCTGCGCAATAGCGTCTTCTTCCCCGGCGGCGTTTTGCCGCTGGCGGTCGGACGGCAGAAGACGATCGCTCTGATCAAGGACGCGGTGCGCGACGACCAGGTCATCGGCGTCGTCACCCAGCGCAAGGCGGAGGAGGAGGACCCGGGCGCGGCGGACCTGCACTCGATGGGTACGGTCGCGCGCATCGTGAAGCTCCTCAAGATGGGCGAGGACAATTACTCGCTCGTGGTGCAGGGGCTCGCGCGCTTTCGCGTGGTCGAGCTGGTGCAGGAGCACCCGTACCTCAAGGCGCGGATCGAGCCGGTCGAGGACAAGACGCCGCAGGAGGAAGTGGAGGTCGAGGCCCTGGGCATAAATCTAAAAAAGCTGGCCCGCGAGGTCATCGAGATGATGCCCGAGCTGCCGGCCGCGGCCACCGAGCTGGTGGAGAGCATCACCCAGCCTGGCCACCTCGCCGACCTGATCGCGGCCAACGTGGACGTGCCGATCGAAGAGAAGCAGCAGGTATTGGAAACGGTCGATCTCAAGGAGCGGATGAAGCTCGTCCTGGAGCTCCTCAACCGGAAGCGGGAAATCCTCAAGCTCAGCTCGAAGATCGACTCGCAGGTCAAGGGCGAGATGTCGAAGACCCAGCGGGAGTACTACCTGCGCCAGCAGCTCAAGGCCATCAAGGAGGAGCTGGGCGAGCTGGGTGAGGAGGAGGAGGAGCTCGACGAGCTGGGCGAGCGGATCAAGAAGCTCGGCCTCCCGCCCGAGGTGGAGAAAGTCGCCAACAAGGAGCTGAACCGCCTCAAGAGCATCCCCACCGCTTCGTCCGAGTACACGGTCGCGCGCACCTATCTGGAGTGGATCGCCGACCTGCCCTGGTCGAAGAAGACCGAGGACAACCTCGACGTCGAGAACGCCCGCGATCAGCTCAACCGCGACCACTACTCGCTGGACAAGGTGAAGAAGCGCATCCTCGAGTACCTCGCGGTCCGGAAGCTGAAGAACGACATGAAGGGTCCCATCCTCTGCCTGGTCGGTCCTCCGGGCGTGGGCAAGACCTCGCTCGGCCAGAGCATCGCCAAGTCCACGGGACGCAAGTTCGTCCGGCTGTCCCTGGGCGGCGTCCGCGACGAGGCGGAGATCCGCGGCCACCGGCGCACCTACGTGGGCGCGCTGCCGGGCCGGGTGATCCAGTCGATGAAGAAGGCCGCCAGCATCAACCCGGTCATGATGCTCGACGAGATCGACAAGCTCGGCGCCGACTTCCGCGGGGATCCTTCCGCGGCGCTCCTCGAGGTGCTCGATCCGGAGCAGAACTACAGCTTCTCCGATCACTACCTCGACGTGCCGTACGACCTCTCGAAGATCATGTTCATCGCCACCGCCAACCAGCTCGACCCCATTCCGCCGCCTCTGCGCGACCGCATGGAGGTCATCGAGCTGCCGGGCTACACGTTCGAGGAGAAGATCCACATCGCCAAGAACCATCTCATCCCCAAGCAGGTGAGGGAGCACGGCTTGTCGGTGGACAACCTCGAGCTGTCCGACGCGGCGTTGACCAAGATCACCGCCAGCTACACGCGCGAGGCGGGCGTCCGCAACCTGGAGCGCACCATCGCCGACGTGTGCCGCGCGGTGGCCGTCGACGTGGCCAAGGGCTCCAGCGCCAAGCGCGTGATCACGCCGGAGGAGCTGGAGATCATCCTGGGGCCGGAGAAGTTCTGGTCCGAGACGGCGGAGCGCACCGAGCTGCCGGGCGTGGCGACGGGCCTGGCCTGGACGGCGGCGGGCGGCGACCTGCTCTTCATCGAGGCGACCCGCATGCAGGGCAAAGGCGGCATCACCCTGACCGGCCAGCTGGGCGACGTGATGAAGGAGTCCTGCCAGGCGGCGCTCAGCTACACGCGCAACAAGGCGGCCAAGCTGGGCATCGACCCGCGGTTCCTGGAGAAGCAGGACATCCACATCCACTTCCCGGCCGGCGCCATCCCCAAGGACGGACCTTCCGCGGGCGTGACCATCTTCACCGCGCTGACCTCGCTGCTCACGGGTATCCGCGTCCGCGGCGACGTGGCGATGACCGGCGAGGCCACGCTGCGCGGGCTGGTGCTGCCGGTGGGCGGGATCAAGGAGAAGGTGCTGGCGGCGCACCGGGCGGGCATCAAGCGGATCATCCTCCCGGAGCGGAACAAGAAGGACCTGCAGGACGTGCCGGAGCAGGCGAAGAAGGAGATGGAGTTCATCTTCGCCCATTCCATGGACGAGGTCCTCAAGTCGGCCCTGGAAGAGGATCCGTTCGAGAAGGCGGCGAAGAATCCACTCCCTCCGGAGGGACCGCCTCCCCCGGCCGAAACTCCCCAACCGGGCGTCCGCGCCTAGCACCGCTCGCGCTTTTCAGCAAGAGGCCCTGGTCAGCAAATGACCAGGGCCTTTGTCTATCCGGGTCGCGGCCGCGACTGAAGAGATCACCGCGGAGACGCGGAGAGCGCGGAGATTTTCTTCATCCTCCAATCGGACGGCCGCGCCCGATCAGAGAGAAATCGAATCCTCCGCGCTCTCCGCGTCTCCGCGGTGATCCTTTGGTCAGGATCGCGGCCTGAGGGTCAGTCCGCCCGGCAGACGCGGGACTTGCCTTCTTTCTTGGCGCGGTAGAGCGCGGCGTCGGCGCGGGCGAGGAGCTCCTCGAGCGAGGAGCAACCTTCGGCGCTGGCCACTCCGATCGAAACGGTCGCGGTGAGGCTCTGGTCGAGCACCTGCAGCGGGT
>VBKO01000082.1 GCA_005888115.1 Deltaproteobacteria bacterium | reverse complement strand
AGCGGTGCGCCTGATGAACGACAGCCCGTACGGGCTCACCGCGGCCATCTGGACGCGCGATCAGGAGCGTGCCTTGCGCATCGGCGCACAGATCGAGACCGGCACCTTTTTCATGAACCGCTGCGACTACCTCGACCCGGCGCTCCCCTGGACGGGGGTGAAGGACAGCGGGAAGGGGAACTCGCTCTCGCGGTACGGGTTCCTCTCGCTCACTCACGCGCCGCAAGTCCTTCCACCTCCGCACCCAGACCTGACGACGGCGTGCTCAGCGGCGCAGGCCGTACCGCAGGAACAGGTAGGACTCGTGCCGGCGCACACCGAGCAGGTCGACCGCCCGCCCGCCGAGGTCCACTTCGTCGATCAGCCCCTTGCGTCCGTCCGCCTCGAATCGGCCGAACAGGGTCGGCGACCGCGTCAGGAACAGCTCGTCGAGCAGCCCTTCCGCGGCGAGCTGCGAGGCGAGCGTGGGTCCACCTTCGGTGAGGATCCGGCGGTAACCCTCCGCACGAAGCTTCTCCAGGAGCGTGCCGAGGCGGATGGGACCCGCTTCGACCCGTGTGGTGGGCGGCAACCGGCCGCGCAGACGCGCCTCGCCCGCGGGCGTAGTCACCACGATGGCGTCGCGCAGGGCCGGCTGCGCCGGATCGATCTGCCCGGTAGCGGTTACCACGATGAGCGGCGGCTGCGGCGAAAGGCCCAGCCGCCGGCGCAGATCGGCGAACTGCGGCGCGCAAACAGGATGGATGTGGTCGGCGTGCCAGAGGTGTCCGCCTGCCTTGCGAAACGTTCCCGCGCCGAGCAGCACCGCGTCTGCGCACGCACGCAGCAGCCCCATCACGAACCGGTCCGCCTCACTCCCGCGGCTGATGATGTGCAGGCCAAAGCTGCCGCCGTAGGCGCTCCGGAGCGCCTCTGGCAGATTGAATGCGGGTAAGCCCTCGCGCTCGAACAGGGGCTGCAGTCGCCCGGTATCCGCGCACGGCTTCACGTCAGCCACGGCAGCGTCCTCCTGCTACGAGGGTGACCCCGCGGCGCGTGCAGGTGCGGGCAACCGATCCTCGAAGCGAGCGACCACGTCGCGCGGGAGGGTCAACGTCGAGCCACCGGCGACCTGCAGCCCCACGAGCTTCCTTCCCCAGCGCTCGGTGTCCTGGCGCCCCACAATCTCCTCCCAAGGGATGACCAGGGGACGGTGGCCCGCACGTACGAGAAACGTCATGGAAAGATGTAAGCCGCGCTCCGACCAGCCGACGGTCAGCGCACGATTGTAGCGCATGCCGTTGACCGCGCAGGAGACTCCTCCAAGGTGGTTGCCGGGCTGGCGATCGCGACTGCCGTAACGAGCAGCCAGATCCGCCCATCCAGTCGCGCGGCCGATCGCGATCGGAACCAACCAGAAGATCGCCGGGATCATGAGCAGGAACCACCACCCGGGCGGATTTCCGGCCCCAGTCATGGCAGCTGGCGCTCCACGGCGGCGAATTCGGCCACCGAGAGGGTCTCGCCCCTGCGCTTCGGGTCGATCCCGGCGCGCTCGAGCGCCTCGCGCGCCCCGGGCATTCCTCGCACGGCGTTCCAGAGCGT
The DNA here is from genome assembly GCA_005888115.1 of Deltaproteobacteria bacterium. Classification (GTDB taxonomy): domain Bacteria; phylum Myxococcota; class Myxococcia; order Myxococcales; family 40CM-4-68-19; genus VBKO01. Next base: position 8,877 of record VBKO01000082.1, on the reverse strand, counting down.
CTTGCGGCGGTGCATGAACGCGGCCTTCACCAGCGCGCGGAAGCGGCGCTCGTCGCGGACCTCGGCGCGCGGCCCGGAAAGGAAATCCAGCACCAGCGCGCTCGACTCGACGTCCGGCGGTGGGGTGAACGCGCGCCGATCGACCTGCAGTCCGATGCGGGCATCCGCGACGAGCTGCACCAGGACGGAGAGCACGCCGTAATCGCGCCCGCCCGGCGGAGCGGCGACCCGCTCCGCGACCTCGCGCTGCAGGAGCAGGACCGCGCGCCGCAGCGAGGCGCGGTGGTCCAGCAGGTGGAAGAGGATCGGGGAGCTCAGGTGATACGGAAGGTTCCCGCAGACCACGATGCGCTCTCCGCGCGCGGCCGCGGTGAGGTCGAACGACTTGGCGTCCGCCTCGGCGATCTCCACTTCCGGCAGCTCGGCCCGGAGGATCGGGATCAGGTCGCGGTCGCGCTCGACCGCGATCACCCGGGCGCCGGTCGCCGCCAGCGCGCGCGTGAAGTGGCCGAGCCCAGCGCCCAGCTCGACCACGGTCTCGCCCGGCCGGGCGCCGGTCAGCTCCGCGAGCGCGCCGAGGATGCGCGCATCGCCGAGGAAGTTCTGGCCCCATTCCTTCTTGGGACGCAGGCCGTGGCGGCGCAGCAGCTCGGAGGGGCGCTGGCTCACAGCCGCCACCCGGGGTCGGCCGCGAGACGCGCCGGTGCGCGCTCACCGCGCGCCAGCCGTAGCGCTCCCGCCATCGCGATCATCGCCCCGTTATCGGTGCACAGCCGGGGGGAAGGCAGGTGGAGCGCGATCCCTTCCGCGCCGGCCCGCTCGGCGGCGAGCGCGCGCAAGCGGGAGTTCGCCGCCACGCCTCCGCACACCACCAGCGCCGGAAGCCGCGCCGTGCGCGCGGCGCGCATCGCCCGCAGCGTGAGCGCGTCGCAGACCGCTTCCTGGAACGAGGCGCACAGGTCTTTCAGCTCCTGCCCCTGCGGAACGCCTCCGCGGTCACGCACGTGCTGGAGGACGGCGGTCTTGACTCCGCTAAAGGAGAAGTCGACCTCGTCGCGCGGCCGCGCCGACAGGCCGCGGGGAAACGCGACGGCCCGGGGATTGCCGTCCTTCGCCAGGCGATCGATGTGCGCGCCGCCCGGGTAAGGCAGTCCGAGGAGCTTCGCCACCTTGTCGAACGCCTCGCCTGCCGCGTCGTCGAGCGTGTGCCCCAGCGCGCGGTACCGGCCCGATGCGCGCACTTCGTAAAGCGAAGGCGGAGAGCGACTTCGCCATCTGCACCCCGACCAGCAGCGCGCCGACCAGCCCCGGGCCGCTGGTCACGGCGATGCCGGACAGATCGCGCAGCTCGCAGCCGGCGCGACGGAGCGCTTCGTCCGCCACAGGCAACGCGCGCTGCAGGTGGTCGCGCGAGGCGAGCTCCGGCACCACGCCCCCATACTTCGCGTGGAGGGCGGCCTGGGTGTGCACCACGTCCGAGAGGATCCGGCCGCGGGGGCGCTCGCCCGCCGCCCCGTCCACCTCCACCACCGCGGCGGCGGTCTCGTCACAGCTCGTCTCCAGGCCCAGCACCCGCACGGGTCCTGTCTACGCGGATTCTCCCGCGTCCGCGATGCAAAAGCGCGGCGCCCGTCCGCCGCCGGCGGATCCTATTTGGACAGGTTTGCCACGATGGCGCGGACGTCCCCGGCGAACTCCCCGTGGGGCTCGAGCTCGAGATACCGCTTGTAGGCGGCCACGGCTTCCTTCTCGCGTCCGAGCCCCTGGAACACGGTGCCGAGCAGGAGCTGGGCGCGGGCGTTGTTCGCGTCCAGCTGCGCGGCCTGCTGGAGCGGCTTGACGGCATTGCGCAGCTGATCGCCTTCGAGGAAGGCGTCGCCCAGCGCCAGGAGCGCGGGGACCGAGTCGGGACGCAGCTCGACCGCCTTGCGGAACTGTGCGACGGCGGCCCGGTACTTGCCCCGCTTGAGCAGCGCGTCTCCACTCGCGAGCGCCCGGCCGTAGTCCGCGGGATCGGCGGTCGGAGACACCGCGCTGCTGGAGACGGCGGGCAGCGGCGGGTCGGCGGGAGCGCTGGGCGATGGCGGTGGCTCGACGGCGGGCGCCGCGGCGACGGGAGCGGGAGCAGCCAGCGGCGCTTCGGACGGCGGCGCGGAGGGCCCGCCGTGCGGACGCCTCAGCAGGACCGCCGCAGAGGCGAGCGCGATCAAGGCACAGCCCGCGACGGCCAGACGCCGGCGGGCCCAGCGCACCCGCGCGTCCAGTGCGCTCGACCTCGCTCCGACCGCGCCCGGAACGGCCGCGGTCTTCTGCGTGCGCGCGTCCGCCGCCGAGGCGCCCTTCGCGTCCAGCGGGGCCGCTCCACCGTCGTTTGCCGCGACTGCGACGGCGTCCGCGAGCGCGGCGCTGATCTCGTCGGAGCCTGCCTCGCCATTCCCCGTACGCGCCCGGGGCGCCGCCTCGGAGATTCCGGAATCGGGGCTGCCGCCGGGCGCGATCCAGGGACGCACCACGCGCGCGACGGGGAGGTCGGGTGCGAACCGCTTCGCGGCGTCGCCCACCGCGACGGACATCCGGCGCGCGCCCTGCGGCATCGCGTCGGCCCCGCCCGGCGTGGGCGGCAGCTCGAGAACGTGCGTTAGACGGACGGGACGCCCGGCCGTCATCGCCTGGCGCGCTTCATCCGTCTCGCGCCGCAGCCGCTCGCGGCGCGTCCCGCGGAGCGGGGGGTAGCGGATGAGCGCGATGGGTCCAGCCGTCCTGACCGCCGCCGGACCCCGTGGAGGCGTGGGCACCTCGGGCGGATCGGCGTGCGTCACCGCACGCGCATCGGATTGCGCTTCCGCGACGGCTCCACGCTGGCCGCCGCGAGGGGTGTCGAGCACCTCCGGCGCGGCGTCCGGAACCGGAGCGGCGTCCGGCGAGGTCGATCCGGCCGCCTCCCGCGCCGGCGGCGGCACCGAGCCGAGCCACTGCTGCAGGGACGGCTTGCGGCGGGGCGCCACGGCGGGGCCGTGCACGAGGACGCCGTCGTTCATCAGGCGCTGCACCGCGCCCATCGTCGAGAGGTCGTCGAGCGGCGATTCGGAGAACACCTCGCGCAGCGTGCGGCTCCCGTCGAACAGGCGGAGCACGCCGTTGAGCTCGTCGGGCATCTCCGCCAGCTGGGCGGCCAGCGTGGGAAAGTCGACCCCCAGCACCGTCGAGAGAGGCAGCGTCTCCGCCACGCGCGCCATCTCGTCGATGCGGCGCATGCCCTCCATCAGCAGCGCCTGGGTTCCCGCCTCGGTGCGCGCCTCGCGGTCCACCGGACCGAACTCGACCCGGAAGGACCCCGCTTCCCAGTTCAGCAGGCGGTAGAAGGCCGCTTCTCCGGCGAGCGGGTCCACCTCGGCGTCCACCACCTGCCCGTCGCGCACCCAGACGCGCGCGCTGCGCCCGTCCGCCGCCTCGCACAGCACGGTGGCCGTCTTCTGCCAGTTCTCGAGCGAAGTGAAGAGGTCCACCAGCCCCAGGTCGCCGACGCTGCCGGTCAGCGCCGCCCCGGCCCCGCGCTCGGCGGTGCGCGCCTGCTCGCGGTGGGCGAGGAGCACGCGGATGCGCGCCACCAGCTCCTTGATCAGGAGGGGCTTCACCAGGAAATCGTCGGCGCCCCCCTGCAGCGCCGCCGCCCTGGTCGCCTGCGCGCGGTCGGCGTTCATCAGCAGCACGGGAAGCGCGCTCAGGCGCGCGTCGCCGCGCACCGTGCGGCAGAGCGCCACGCCGTCCTGCCCGGGTAGGTTCAGCTCGCACAGCAACAGATCAGGTGGGCTGCGCTGCAGCTTGCGCAGCGCCTCGGCGCCGTCCGCGGCGGTCATGACCGCAAAGCCTGCCTTGCGCAGCGCCACCTCGAGGATGCGCAGGCTCCGGGGATCCGCGTCGGCGACGAGCAGGCTCTGCTTGGGCAAGTTGCGCTCTTCTCGACCGGCGGGGCAGCTCCCTTCGAGAGCAGCACCCGCGCTCGGGGTGTGTCAAGGCTTCCGGCGCCCGAACAGCCCCGACAGCACTCCACCTTCCTTGTCCTTTCCCTTCGCCGCGTGCTTGCCCTGGCGCGTCTCCAGGAGGCGGAGCTCGAGCGATGCGTCGGAGTGCTTCGGGTCGAGCGCGAGCGCCTTGCGGAACTCCTCCGCCGCCGATTCCGGGTCCTTGGTGCGCCAGAGCACGCCGGCGACGTAATGGGTGCGGGCGGTCGCTCCCGCCGCGCGCACCGCGCGGTTGATGAGCGACATCGCCTCTTCCTTGCCGGCCGGCGTGGCCTTGGGATCCGAGACGATCCCCCAGGCGAGCGCCGCGAGCGTTTCCCCGTTGGGGTCGAGATCGACGGCCCGGCGCAGCTTGTGCAGCGCCGCCTCGAAGTCGCGCTTCTTGAGCAGCACTTCGCCCATCTTCAGCGAGAGGCTGGCCTCCTCCCTTCGCGAACCGACCTTCCCCGTCCCGCCGTGCTTCAGCTGGTGGTCGTAGCGGGCGCGCGCCTCGGGCGTCCCGATGTCGTCGTGCGCTTCCTTCAGCGCGCCGAACAGCGCCTGCAGGTCCGGCAGGATGCTGACCAGCGCCGGCGACGAGGAGGCGCGATCGGGGTGGAAGCGCTTCGCCGCGGCGATATAGCCGTTCTTGATCTGCTCGGTGTTCGCGGTGTTCGGGACGCCCAGCCGCACGTACGCGTTCTGGGTGTCGAGCGCGGCCACGCGCTGCTGCACCTCTTGCACGAAGGCGCGGATGGCGGGGTCCTCCGCCTCGACCGCCGGCGCGGCGGCGCGCGGCGGAGGTTCGTCCACCAGCTCGCCCCCCTGCGCATGCGGCGCGATGCCCAGGTTCCGCAGGCCTTGCTTCAGCATGCGCATGCGCAGCCCTCGCGCGCGCTCCTCGGCCGCTTCGTCGCGATCCAGCTCGAGCGGCTCGTCGTCGGCGCCAGCTGCGGCGTCGAGCCGCCGTTCGACTTCGTCGTCCGGATCGATCGTTGCCGGGGGGGCCGGGGCGGCGGCCGACCTTTTGGGCCGGGCCCGTGGGACGCTGTTCTCGGCGGGAAGGGGATCGACCGGAGTGAGGTCGAGCGCCTCCGCCTCCGGAGGAACGGATTGCGCCACGGCGCCTTCAGCGACTGGCTCGGCGCAACCGCAGAGCAACAGCGTCACGAGCAGCGCCTCTGCCCGCGCGGGCACGAGCTGCGAGGCGCGCACGAACTCGGCCACCTTCCTCGGCGTCGCGAGCAGGGCCGCGGCGCGCCGGTCCGGCGCACCGAGCGCGACCCGTGCCTGCATCTCGGCCCAGTCGGCGGACAGTCGCGCGGGGCCCCCACCCAGCCAGCGCAGCACCCGCACGCGGCGCGCCCGCAGCTCGTCGGTCTGCAGCGCGTCGACCATGCAGGATACCGGGTCGACGGTGACCTCGCGCGCCCAGGCTGGGGGCGGCTCCGAGCCGCGCCATTCGTACTTGCCGTCGCTCAGGCCGAGCAGGACGTGCAGGTTCTCGCGGTGTTGCTGCGCGAGCGCGGTGCGCAGCTCGTCGGCGGTGAGCAGCCCCTGCTCGACGAGCGCCTCGCCGTGCCGCTTGCCCGCCTTGTCCGCCGCCTGCTGCGTCGATTCGATCTGCAGCGCGTCGATGCGGTCGGTGGCGAGCAACACGTGCGCCAGGGTGCGGAAGCCCGTGAAGCTGGCGGTGCCGCACATGTCGCCCGCGCGGAAGAACGCGCGGATCTCGCCGGTGGCGGCCGTCTCGATGGCCAGGGTCCCGCTCGCCCGCGACCGGAGCACCGCCGCCACCAGCTCGGCGACGGTGGTCTCGCCCAGGTCGCCCTGCGCCAGCGAGGGGAGCAGCTCGAAGGAGTCCACGGCTGGTTCATCCTATCCGGTCTGCGCTGACTCTCCAGGGAACTACCCGGCCTTCCTGCATTGACGCAGCGCCTCGTACAGCGCGACTCCCGCGCAGGTGGACAGGTTCAGGCTGCGGGCGGTCGGCTCCCGGATCATGGGGACCCGCACCCAGCGCTCCGGGAAGCGCTCCAGGGCCTCGGCGGGCAGCCCTTCCTGCTCCTCGCCGAGGATCAGCCAGTCTCCGGGACGGAAGCGCGTCTCCCAAAGGCCGCGGGTTCCGCGGCTGGTGAACAGGTGCACGTTGTCGCCGTTCAGCCCACCTTCTCGCACCAGCTCCTCGAAGCTCCCGTGGGTCGCGGCGTGGACCTTGTCCCAGTAGTCGAGCCCGGCGCGGCGGAGCTTCTTTTCCGTCAGCGCGAAGCCCAGGGGAGCGACGAGGTGCAGAGGCGTCCCGGTGACGGCGCACAGCCTGGCCACATTGCCGGTGTTGGGCGGGATCTGGGGCCGCACCAGCACCAGCTTGAGCCGCGGCTCGGGCGGATAGAGGAACACAGGCCATCTCCTTCTTGGTATGTCGGAACCGTGTCGGGCCTGGCCATCATCGCGAATCCGAACGCGCACCGGAACCGGAACTGGCCTGTGGCCTCGCAGGCCCTGCGCAAGGCAGCCCCCGGGGCGGCCCTGTACGAGACCCGCACCGAGCGCGAGCTGCACGAGGCCGCCGAGCGGGTGGGCCGCGACCGGCCCCGCGTGGTCGCCATCGCGGGCGGCGACGGCACCGTCACGCACACGGTGACCGCGCTGGCCGACGCGCTGCAAGACCAGCTGCCCCCGCTGGCGCTCCTGGGGGGCGGATCGTACGACTCGCTGGCGCCGCTCGGCGGCCGGGGAGCGGCCGAGGACCGTCTGAAGAAACTCAGCGAGGCCATCTCCACCGGCGCACCGCTGCAGACGACCGAGCGCGACACGATTCGCGTCCAGCTCGCCTCGCGAGGCCAGGGTCGGTGCGGGTTCCGCTTCGGAGTCGGCCTGCCGGTGCGGTTCATCGAGGCGATCTACGCCAGCGGCAAGGCAGGCTGGTGGACCAGCTCCCGCGTGCTCGCGCGCGCGGCGGCGTCCTCCTTCGTGCGGGGGAAGTTCGCGCGGCGGTTGTTCGAGCGCATCGATCTGCGGGTCACCATCGACGGCGAAGAGTGGCCGCGGGTGCCCATCTACGGCGTGGTGGGCTCCAGCGTCGCCGAGGCCGGACTGGGGCTGAAGCCGTTCCGCCGTGCCACCGAGCAGCCCGGCTCCTTCCAGGTGCTGGGCCTCACCGCGGGACCGCGCAGCTTCGCGCTCGAGGTGCCGCGCCTCCTCTTGGGCCGGCCGGCGCGGCGCGATCGCCTGCTGGAAGCCGTGGCCGAGGAGGTGGAGCTGCGCGCGCCACGCCCGTTCGGGTACTTCCTCGACGGCGAGATCGAGGCCGCGCCGGGGCGGCTCCTGGTTCGGGCCGGCCCCCGCGTCGCGCTGGTGCGGGCGTGAGCCGCGGAACGCAAGCCCCTCTGCGGCTGGTGAACCGGACCCGGGGCGCGGTGCTCGCCGACCGGGTCGAGAGCGCGCACAGGATGCGCGATCGGCTGCGGGGCCTCTTGGGCCGGGCGGCGCTCCGCGAAGGCGAGGCACTCGCCATGCGTCCTTGCGCCTCGATCCACACCATGTTCATGAAGTTCGAGATCGACGCGGTGTTTCTCGACCGCCGCGGGCGCGTGGTGCGCGCGCTGGCAGGGTTGCGTCCCTGGCGTGCGACGCGGTTCCACCTGCGCGCGACGCAGGTGGTGGAGCTGCCCGCCGGCACGGTGGCGCGCAGCGGCACGCGCGAAGGGGACCAGCTGGCGTTCGAGCCGCACGCCGCGGTTTGACCGGCCCGCCGCCCGTTTGCTAGCCTCGATTCGAGGGGGAGGTGCGTTGCCCGCGCGCCGGACGCCCTGCGCTCCATGCGAATCAACTACGCAGCGAAGACCGACGTCGGCATGAAGCGCGACAACAACGAGGACAACCTCCTCGTGTTTCCCGAGCAGAACGTGTTCGCCGTGTTCGACGGCATGGGCGGCCACGCGGCAGGCGAGGTAGCCAGCGCGATCGCGGTCAACGAGGTGAAGGAGTTCTTCACCTTCACCGGCAAGGACGAGGACGCCACCTGGCCGTTCAAGGCCGACCGCGAGAGGACCTACGACGAGAATCGCACCGTCACCGCGATCAAGCTCGCCAACCAGCGCATCATCGAGCAGAGCGAGCAGGACGGCGCGAAGAAGAACATGGGCACCACGGCGGTGATGGTGCATTTCGTCGAGCGGAACGGCTCGGGCGCCCAGGCGCTCATCGCGCACGTCGGCGACAGCCGCGTCTACCTCTTCCGTGACGGCCGCCTGCAGCGCGTCACCATCGATCATTCGCTGGTCGAGGAGTACCTGCGGCTGGGCAAGATCACTGCGGAGGAGGCGAAGACCTTCCCGCAGAAGAACATCATCCTCCGCGCCCTGGGTCAGCAGAAGATCGTCGACGTGGAGATCAACGCCTTCCAACCGCACCCCGGCGACATCTTCATGCTCTGCTCGGACGGCCTCTCGGGCATGGTCTCCGACGAGATGATGCAGGCGATCCTCCAGAAGACCTCGGGCCTCGACGCCGCCGCCAAGAAGCTGATCGACACCGCCAACGCCAACGGCGGGATCGACAACGTGACCGTCATCCTGGCCCAATTCCTCCCCAACTGAGCGAATGGGCTTTTCGCTCTCCTGGGTCGCGGTCCGCGGCAAGACTCCGGCAGCAGTCCACTCGGAGCTCGGCCTTGCTCCGACCGGCGCTCGCGAAGACGTCGCCGAGTCGCCTCTAGTGTCCGCCGCGCTCCCCGACGGCTGGACCCTGGTCCTCGCCAACCGGACCGAGCGATTCGTGGATGAGGCCCTCCTTCGGCGGCTCTCCACCGGCTGCGAGCTCGTGGCCTGCTCCGTCGAAGATCACGTGATGGTCAGCCGAGCCTCTGGCTGGG
>VBKO01000081.1 GCA_005888115.1 Deltaproteobacteria bacterium | reverse complement strand
CAGCCCCGATCCGTCGCGCGGCCGGACGCGGCGCGTTAGTTCGGACGGGGATCAGCCCCGATCCGTCGCGCGGCGGGACGCAGCGCTGTTAGCTGGACCGGGGTTCAACCCAGGTTCCGCAGCAGGAAGCCTTCGATCTTCGCCCAGGCCAGCGCGGCCTGCTCCGAATCGTGGTGCTGCGGCCGGTGATCGTTGAGGAAGGCATGGCCCGCATCGAAGACGTGCACTTCGCTGCCGGGACGGTGTGCGAGGGCGCGGCGCAGGTCCTCCACGTCGGAAAGCGGGATCCCCGTGTCTCGCGCGCCGTAAATGCCGAGCACCGGGCAGCGGCCGCGCCGGATCGCGACGAGCGGGTCGGCGGCATGGCGGATGCGCCCGTAGCAGTCGACCACCGCAGCGATCGGGTCGGCGGAATAGAGCTGCGCGAGCGTGCCGCCCATGCAGAAACCGAGACAGCCGGTCTTGCTCGCCCCGCGCGCCCGCAAGTGCGCGGCACCGGCGCGGAGGTCGTCCAGCGCACCCAGCCAGCTCAGTCGCTGCATCCGCTCCATCAGGACCGGCAGCGGCGCGCGCTCGGGATCCGGCAGCGGGTCGCGTGCGAACACCTCCACTGCCGCCGCGCGGAAACCGAACTCCGCCAGCCGCCGCGCGCAGGAGCGGATCCAGGCGGACAGTCCGAAGAGCTCCGGCGCGATCACCACTCCGGCGGCGTGCGTGGCCCCGGCCGGCTCGGCGACGTAGCAAGGGACCGCGGCGCCGTCCGCGCCCCGCAGGGAGACCTCCGACTCGGTGATGCCCGCCTCCTGGCCCACGCGCTCCTCCCCGCCGCCGAGGCCATCGGCCGCCGTACTCGGCGGCTGTACCTTTCGCAGCGCGGACGTAGCGCTTTAAGGGCCGTGCACGGGCTTGTCAATCGTCCGAGCGCGGTGCGCGCGGGCGACCGTGACCAGCAGGTAGGCGACCACCGCGACGTTCACTGCCAGGATGCCGATCCGCAGCCATCCAGGCTTGCGGACAGCCGCGATCACCTCCCAGGGCAGCAGCGCTCCGGTGGCGATCACCACCAGCCACGGCGCCCACCAGCGGCCGGCGCGCAGGGCGAATCCCTCCACCGCGGACAGCGCCGCGTCGGCGAACGCGCCCGCCGCCGCCAGCTTGACGTGTCCCGTCGTGCCCGTGAGCACGATGGCAGTGGCGGCTTGCAGCCCCCACGCGCCAGCCACGTGATCGATGACCATCTGCGCGAGCGTTGCTGCTCCGGCCTCCGTGCCCCGCAAGAGCAGCGCGAGAAAGAGCAGGCCCGCGACCACGCCCACCGCGGCCTTGCGCAGCTTGTAGTCGATGATCGCCTCGACCCCGATGGCGCGCTTCAACGAGGCCCTCAGGAAGAGGTGGGCGCCAGCGTCCGCACCAGCTCGAGCAGGCGGCTCATGTCGAACGGCTTTTCCAGCGACCGCACCCCGAGCGATTCGGCGATCTCGCGGCCGGCGCTCGACCCGGTGGTGAGCACCACCGGCACCTCGGCCAGCCGGCCTCCCTCCGCGCGTAGCGAGCGGACCAGCCACCCGCCGTCGGCGTCGGGCATCATGAAGTCCACCAGCACGAGCGCCGGCCGGTGCTCCCGCGCCATCTCCACTGCCCGGTGCGCCTCGCCGCACGCGAGCACCGAATACCCAGACATCTCGAGCAGATCGGCGAGGACCGTCCGGCAGTCCTCGTCGTCTTCGACCACCAGGATGGAGGGCTTTTCGCTCACCGTGAAGGAAGCTAACGCGCGCCCGCCCGCCCGGCCATGGCTACCGGAGGTCCGGTGGTCCGGCTGTGGACATGGCGGAGTCGAGCGCCTCGACGAGCTCGGGGAGACCGCCCTCGGCGACCGCGTCGACGCGCAGCCCGGCGGATCGCGCCGCCGCGGCGCAGGTCCGGCCCATGCAGGCGACGCGCGCGCGCCCGGCCAGCGCAGCGGCCTCGCCGCCGAACAACGAGGCGAACCCGCGCGCGGCGCTCCCGCTCGCGAAGGCGATGGCCTCGACGCGACCGTCTCGCAAGAGGCGGAGTGCCTCGGGAGAGGCCGTTGCCGCGGGCACGGTGCGGTAGAGCACCGGCGCCTGGAGGCGCGCTCCGGCTCGCTCCAAGCCGTCGGCGAGCGCAGGGTTCCCGCCCTCGGGGCGCGGCAGCAGCACGTCCTTTCCGGCGACCAGCGGCGCGAGCATCTCCACCAGGGCGTCCGCCCCGACTCCTCCCGCCGGCGCCGATCGGCCGCGTGTGCCGAGGCCAGCACCAGGAAGTCGGGCGGGGAACCGGAGCGCAGGCGCCGCAGCGCGTCTTCCAGGGGCGCGGGATCGGCAGGGTCCGCGAAGGCGATGCAGGGCAGCGCGACGGGACGCGCGCCCCGCGCGGTGAGCAGCTCCGCCAGCTCGGCCTGGTCCTCGGCGGCGCGCGTCACCAGCACGCGCTTTCCCGCGAGCGCGCTCATCGCTTGGGCGCGGGGAGGCCGCCCGCCTGGGTCCGGGACGCCTCGAGCAGCGGGCCCGCTCCGGCGTCGAGCAGCTTCGTCGCGACCTGCGCGCCCAGCTCCTCCGGCTGCTCGCCGCGCGCCTCCGCGCGCAGCACCCGCACGCCGCCGCGCGGGCCGGGGCCGCCCAGCGCAGCGCGCAGATGGAGGCCCTTGCCTTCCCGCACCGCGTAAGCAGCGAGTGGGATGGTGCAGCCGCCGGCGAGCTTTGCCAGCACGGCTCGCTCGGCGCGCACGCACGCCGCGGTCTCCGGGTCGTCGAGCGCGGCGGCCGCCGTCCAACCTCGGCTGCCGCGCGCCGCTTCGACGGCCAGCGCCCCTTGCCCCGCGGCGGGCAGGGACACCTCCACGGGCAGCACCTCGGTGACGTGCTTCTCCAAGCCTAGCCTGCGCAACCCCGCGAGCGCGAGCACCACCGCGTCGAGCGGACCTTGCGGATCCCCGGCGGCGGGCTCCCGCTGCACCCCGCCGGCGAGGCCGGGCACCGCCTTGGAGAGGCGCGTCTGCACGTTGCCTCGCACCGGAACGATCACCAGATCTGGCCGCACCGCAAGGAGCTGCACGGCGCGGCGGAGCGAGCTGGTCCCCACCCGGGCGCCCTTCGGGAGGCCTTCCCACTTGCGGGCGATCGGCGCGACCAGCGCGTCGCGCGCATCCTCGCGCTGCGGAAACGCGCAGAGCCCGAATTCCTCGGGCACCGCGAACGGGACGTCCTTCGCGCTGTGCACGGCGAGATCGGCCCGCCCGTCGCGCAGCGCCTCCTCCAGCTCCTTGACGAAGAGGCCCTTTCCGCCGACCTCCGCCAACGGACGGTCGAGGATGCGGTCGCCGGTGGTGGTGATGCGCACCAGCTCGGCAGGGTGTCCCCGGACGGCGAGCAGCTCCCGGACGCGTTCCGCCTGCCAGAGCGCGAGCGGGCTCTTGCGCGTGCCGATGCGCAGCACGGTCACTTGCGGCCCGTGAGGGACAGGACGTCGGCTTGCGGCTTGCGGCTTGCGTCTTGCGGCTGCTCCTCGGGGGAAGAGCGACGCTCGGCGTCATCCCCGGACACATCTGGGGCGTCCTGGAGGCCGAACAGCTCGGCAGCGGCGTCCGACAGGGGCCCGCCCTGCTCGCCGCGCAGACGCGCGGTGGGCCCGTGCAGGAGCTTGTTCACGATCGCGGTGGCCATGGAGCGGACGCTATTCTGCTGGCGCTCGCTGAGGGGACCGAGCAGCGAAAGCGTGCGCTCCACCTCCGCGTCCGCCAGCGCCTGCGCCTGGGCGCGCAAGTGCGCCAGCACCCGCACCGCTGCCCGCTCCTGCTTGGCGCGGGCGTAGGCAGTGATCTCCTCCAGGACGATGGCCTCGGCGCGTTGCACCTCTTGCTGGCGCAGCTCGCGGTTCTGCGCGGCGACCCCCTCCAGGTCGTCGAGGTCGTAGACGTACACGTTCTCCAGCTGGTTCGCGGCGGGCTCTACGTTCCGGGGGAGCGCCAGGTCGATGAGGAACAGGGCCCGGTATCGGCGCGCCTTGATCGCGCGCCCGACGAGCTCGCGCGTGACGATCGGCTGATGCGCGGCGGTGGAGCAGAGGACCACGTCTGCGCGCTCCAGCAGGGCTGGCAGCTCGGCGATGCCGACCGCGATCCCACCGACCTCCTGCGCCAGCGCCTCGGCGACCGCCGCGCTCCGGTTGGCGACCAGGAGCTCCGACGCGCCGCCCGCGTGCAGCTCGCGCGCGGCGAGCTGCGCCATCTCGCCCGCGCCGATCAGCAACACCGCGCGGCCGGAGAGATCGCCCAGCACCTTGTGCGCCATCTGCACCGCGACGCTGGAGATGGACACGGCGCCCCGCGCGATGCCGGTCTCGGTGCGCACTCGCTTGGCGGCGGAGAGCGCGGCAGCCAGCGCGCGAGAGAGCGCGGCGCCGCAGGCCCCGGCTGCCAGCGCCCGCGCGTGGGCCTCCTTCACCTGGCCCTGGATCTGCGCTTCGCCGACCACCATCGAATCCAGGCTGGCCGTGACGCGGAAGAGGTGCAGGAGCGCCTCGTCCTCGTACCGCGTCAGCGCGTGCTCGGCGGCGAGCGGCCCCAGGTCGCGAAGCAGGTCGTCCGCGCACGTGCGCGCGTCGGCGACCGCGAACACCTCCAGCCGGTTGCAGGTGGAGAGCAGCATGGCCTCGCGCACTCCGGCGAGCCCGCGCAGGCGCGCGAGGCGCCCGGGCAGGTCCTCGGCGGAGACGGCGAGCTGCTCGCGCACGGCGATGGGCACCTGCTTGTGCGAGAGCCCGACGCAGAGGAGGACCGGCACCGTCAGCCCCTCCCCGGCGCGATCAGCGCGGCGGCCGCGGCCGAGACGTGCTGCGGCGCCGCCAGCAAGCCGGCATAGGTCCCGACCAGCAGCAGGAAACCGGCCACCACCAGGAGCGCCACCCGGCGCCCGCGCCACCCGGCGACGAGCCTGGCCTGGATGAGGCCGGCAAGGAGCGCCCAGGCCAGCACCGCGAAGCCCTGCTTCGGCGCGATGGGGAATGCCGATCCGCTCGACTCGTGCGAGACGAGCGACCCGGTGGCGATGGCGACGGACAGGAAGACGAATCCCCACACGGAGAGGTGCCATCCCACGCGCTCGATCAGCTCCAGCGAGGGGAGGCGCGCGAACAGCCTGCCGGGCTGCTTCGATTTGAGCTGCCTCTCGCTGACCAGGTAGAGGAGCGACAGCGCGAAGGCGAGCGCCAGCGCTGCCGTGCCCGCAGCGGCGGAGAAGACGTGGACCGCCAGCGCGAGGGAGTGGGTGAGCTCCGGCGCGATGGGCCGCGTGCCGCCGTGGACCAGGTGCGCGGGGACCATCACCGCGACGGTCACTGGCGCGACGAATGCCCCCGCTACGGGCAGCCGGTAGCGCAAATCGAGCGCCAGGTACCCCGCCACGGTGGCCGCGGCCAGCAGGCTGAAGAGCTGCCCGCCCCTCCATGCGTCGGAGCCGAATCCGGCCCGCGCCAGGCCCTCGCCCTGGGACAGCGAGACGGCCGCCGCGAACGAGCCCAGGTGCAGGAGCAGCCCCGCGAAGAGCAGCGTCCGGCCGGCGGATACCAGCGCCTGGCGCGGCCGCACCAGCCAGACGAGGTAGGCGGCGGCCGCCGCCGCATAGGCAAGCAGGGCGATGTGCACCAGCAGCGTGGCCATGGCTACTGGAGGTTGTCCAAGAGGAACTGCGCGAGCAAGTCCTGCTCGCCGTCCTTCTCGTCCTGACGGTGTTTCTCTGCGCCGGCCGCCTTCTTGTCCCCGGCCGGCTGCGAGACGCCAGCCGCGCGGCGAAGGGCGTTGGCGTCGGCGAGGAACCCTTGCTGCACCTGGTAGGCGGACTCCCCCAGGATGACGGACTCGCGGTAGTGCTCGGCCCCCATCTGCTTGAGCGCGTCGAGGGTCTTCACCTTCTGCAGGAGCCCCTTCACGTCCTCGCCGGCCTCCATCTTGACGAAGCGCACCGCGCTGGTGAGCTGGAACGACTTCTTCTCGCGGAGCAGCGTGAGCACGTGCCCCTTCAGCTCGACGCGGCCCTTGTCGGACCACTTGTCGAGCACGTTCTGCGGCACGAAGAGGTAGTCGGCCATCGCGCAACGCTCCGCGCCCAGCGGCATCTCATGACGGAGGTCTCCCTTGGAGGAATAGCAGCGAGGGGAGGCTCACGGCAATCGATTTGCCCGGGCGGGAACCCCGGGAAGCGGTTGCGCGGCGGCGGTCGGTCGTGCAGATTCAGCCTTCTGGGCTGACAAGGAGCGTGGAGCCATGGCGAGCGCGGACGTCCTCACCCTCACCGACGACAACTTCCAGGCGGAAGTCCTCGGCTCGGAGACGCCCGTCCTGGTGGACTTCTGGGCCGCCTGGTGCGGCCCCTGCCGCGCCATCGCGCCCGCGGTCGAGGAGCTGGCCCGTCAGTACAAGGGAAAGCTCAAGGTGGGGAAGCTGGACATCGACGCCCACCAGAACGTCCCCCAGAAGTACGGGATCATGTCCATCCCGACGCTGATCCTCTTCAAGAACGGCCAGGTCGCCGAGCAGGTGGTGGGCGCCGTCCCCAAGTCGAAGCTGGAAGCGGTGGTGAAGAACGCGCTGCCCGCCACCTAGGCGCGATCCCAGGCACCAGGCGCGCGTACACGAGATTCCTCGTGTAGTCAGCGTTACTTCCAGCGCAGCAGATGTTTTTCCAACCGGCCGGCAATGGCGAAGATCGCGAGCACGACCACCATGATCAGCAGGACCAGCGCAAGCATCAGCGCGGAATTGAACGTGCTCTGCGCGAACGAAAGCAGATAGCCGAGCCCGCGGCTCGCCGCCACGAACTCGCCGACCACCGCGCCAGTGAAGGCAAACCCGACCGCAACCTTCAGGTTGCCCAACACCCAGGCCGCGACCGACGGCAGGTAGACGTGGCGCACCAGCGCCCACCGGCCGCCGTTCAGCGTGAGGACGCGCTCGACGAGCTTCCGATCCACTTGCCGGATGCCGGTGAACACGGTGAAGAAGATCAGCACCGCCACGAGGATGAAGGAGAGGGCGATCTTCGACGCGACGCCGATGCCGAACCAGATCACGAACAGCGGCGCAAGGACGACGCGCGGAACGGCGTTCAGCAGGGTCATCACCGGCTCGAGCAGCTCCGCGACGAACGGGACGAGCGAGCCGAGGACGCCGAGCAGGATGCCGGCCACGACGCCGAGCGCAAGACCGGCGAGCGCGGCGCCAAAGGTCGCCTCGAGATGCGTCCAGATGCGGCCGCTCCCGAAGAGCTCGATCAGCGCGGCGCCGATCTGCCCCGGAGTCGGCGCATAGATGGGATTGAGCCAGCCAGCGTGGCCAACCGCCTGCCAGACCGACAGGAAGACGGCGAACGCCGCCAACTGGCGCGCCCAGGCGAAGCGCGGGTTCATCGCAGCGGCCTCGGTTCGTCCCGAGGTCCCCGCCCGTCACACCCGATCGACTTCGTGCGAGAGGTCATTCCAGATCTTCTCGTACAGCGCCGCGAAGGCCGGATGCGTGCGGGCTCGCACCGGGTCGCGGGGCCTCGGCAGCGGCATCGGATAATCCCGGGTGACATGGGCGCGCGGCCCCCGCGAGAGCAGGTAGATGTGGTCGGAGAGACTGATCGCCTCCTCGAGGTCGTGGGTCACGAGCAGCACGCTGATGTGCTCGCGCTCGACCAGCGACGCGACGTCCTGGATGACGCGGGTGCGCACGATGGCATCGAGGGACGCAAACGGTTCGTCCATGAGGAGCAGCTTCGGCTCGCGCGCCAGCACCTGAGCGAGCGCGACGCGCTTGCTCTGCCCGCCGCTGAGATGGCGTGGAAAGCGATGGCCGAAGGAGCCGAGGCCGAGCCGTTCGAGCCAGACATCGGCCTGCTCCAGCGCTCGGCCGCGGCGCACGCCTTTGAGGGTCAGGCCAAGCGCGACGTTGTCGCGCGCCGTCTTCCACGGCAACAGCGCGTCGTCCTGGAACAGGATGGCCACCTCCGACGGCGCGACCTCGCGCTCGACCGTTCCTTCGAGGGGCTGCTGCAAGCCGATCACCGCGCGCAAGAGGCTCGACTTGCCGGAACCCGACGGTCCGACCAGGCTGACGAACTGGCCTTCCCCGACGACGATGCTGGCGCCTTCGAGTACCGGCTCGCCGCCGTACGACATCGTCAGGGCGGAGACGCGCAGGCTGCTAGCTCCCGACGATGGACGTGTCGTGCAATCCGGAGATGGTCGCGTCAGCCTTGATCAAGCCTCCGACGATGAGGCTCTGCGCGACGCGTCCTGCCGCGGCGAGATCGATCCTGACCGATTCAGGGTAGAGCGAGTCGCGGTGGCGCGCGATGATTTCCCCAAGCTCCTTGGTATCGAGGCCGGTCGTCATCTCCTTGGGCAGCGCGGCGGCCAACTGATCGCCGCTCATCGTGCGCAACGTCTTGAGCGCTTCGGCAAGCGCGCTGGTGAGCTCGATCATCTCGGGCTTGCGCCGATCGAATTCCTTGCCACGCACCGCAATGCCCATGAATTCGTAAGTGCCGCCCAGATACCGGCGTGCATCGCCCAGGTCCATTCCGTTGACCAGCACGCGAGCGCCGGACCTCTGCAGGAGCGTCAACGCCGGCTCCTGCACCATGCCGGCATCGATCTGTCCCTGCCGCAACGCCTCCAGGAGATTGACCCCCATGGTCGCGAACTTCACCTTGCTTGCGTCGGCCCCTGCCCGCCCGAGGAGAAAGAGCGTGAGCGCGTGATCGGCATTGCCGAGCGCAGAGATGGCGACCGTCTTGCCTTCCAGGTCCTTGACGGTCTGGATCTGGCTCCTGGTCTTCGGCGCGGTGACGAGGGCGAACAGCGGCAACCGTCCCGTGACGGCGAAGCGGCGGATGTCGGCGCGCACGTTGGTATACGCCTGGATCGCGACGTCGAGGGCGGTGGCGGCATAGTCCACCGCGCCGCCGACCAGGGCCTGCATGGCTGCGTTGCCACCGCGCGTATAGATGAGCTCCACCTCGAGTCCGTGCTTCTTGAAGAAGCCGCCCGAGCGGGCCACCTCATAGGGCACTCCGCACAGCAACTGGCTGCAATACGCCAGCTTGATCCGCCGCCGTTGCGCGTAGGAGGCGGTGGGGCGCAGGAAGGAAAGGAGGCTCGCGATGAGCGCCGAACCCTTCAGCACGGCGCGGCGCGATAGATCGCTCCTGGGCACCCGGGCGGTGGTTTGGTCGCAGCAGCTCATGCGCCCCCCTCTCCCTTCATTACTTTAGCACTTCGGGAGGCGCGCAGCTTCAGCTTAGAACATGAATCTGCGCAGCGAAACGTTGAGCAGGATTCCCACTCCGAGCAGATCCGCCAGCACGCTCGAGCCGCCGTAGCTGAAGAGCGGCAGCGGCACGCCGACCACCGGCAGCATGCCGGTGACCATGCCGATGTTGATGAAGGCGTGCCAGAAGAACAGCGCGGCGATGCCGATGGCGAGGAAGCTGCCGAACTTGTCGCGCGCGTTGGAGGCGACGTCGAGCGCGGTGAGCACCAGGAACCCGTAGAGCGAGACCAGCAGCACGTCGCCGAGGAAGCCGTGCTCTTCGGCCCACACCGAGAAGATGAAATCGGTGTGCTGCTCGGGAAGGAAGCTGAGCTGGTTCTGCGTGCCTTCGCCCCACCCCTTCCCGCTCCACTGGCCGCTGCCGACGGCGATCACCGACTGGATGGCGTGGTAACCGGCGCCTTTCGCGTACGCCTGCGGATCGAGGAAGGTGACGATGCGGGTCTTCTGGTAGGGCTTGAGCAGGCGCTCCCAGGCGAATACCGCGCCGGCGATGCCGCCAGCGAACAGCGCGGTCAGGCTCTGCCAGCGCACCTTGGCGAACACGATCATCGTCATGGCGATGAAGAAGGTCACCGTCGCGGTGCCGAGGTCCGGCTGCTTCATCACCAGCGCGACGGGG
>VBKO01000080.1 GCA_005888115.1 Deltaproteobacteria bacterium | reverse complement strand
GGCGCTGGCCCCGCTCCAGCGCGTGGTCGGGAGGCGCGCGGCCCTGGAGCTGGCGCTCACCGGGCGCCGCATCGACGCCGCCGAGGCCGTGCGCATCGGGCTCATCAACGCCGCCGTGCCGCGCGGGCAGCTGGCCGCGCGCATCGACGCGATCTGCGGGACGCTCTCGGGCAAGAGCGCCGCCGTGCTGCGGCTGGGCCGGCGCGCCTTCTATGCCACGCAGGACCTTCCTTACGAGCAGCAGCTCGAGGCGCTCGCAGCACAGCTGAGCCTGAACGCGCTCCTCGAAGACGCAGCCGAGGGGGTCTCCGCGTTCCTCGCCAAGCGCGCTCCGGAATGGAAAGGGAGGTAGCCATGCCGGACAAGGTGATCGTCACCTGCGCGTTGACCGGCGTCCTCGCCACCCGCGACCAGTGCCCGTGGGTCCCGTACACGCCCGCCGAGATCGCCGAGGAAGCCCGCCGCGCGTACGAGGCGGGCGCCGCGGTGGTGCACATCCACGCGCGCACCGATCAGGGCGGCCCGACCTACGAGCCGGCCGTCTTCGCCGCCATCCGCCGTGAGATCGAGGCGCGGTGCCCCGTGATCCTGAACTTCTCCACGGGCGGGATCGGCTCGATGGAGGGACGGGTGGCCCACATCCGCGAGGTGAAGCCGGCCCTGGGCGCCCTCAACATGGGCTCGATGAACTACGCCAAGTACTCTGCGCGCCGGAAGGAGTTCGTCTTCGACTTCGTCTTCGAGAACACCTTCAAGGACATCGCGTATCTCCTGACGGTGATGAAGGAAGCGCTCGTGAAACCCGAGCTGGAGTGCTTCGACGTCGGGCACACCAACAGCATCTGGCCGCTCATCGACCAGGGCCTCCTGAAGCGGCCGCTGCAGTTCAGCTTCATCATGGGTGTCCTGGGCGGGATCCGCGCCACCGCGGAGAACCTCGCGGTCCAGGCGCGCGAGGCGCCGCCCGATTCGACCTGGGAAGTGGTCGGCATCTCGCACGAGCAGTGGCGCATGGCCTCTGCCGCCCTGGCGCTCGGCGGAAACGTGCGCGTCGGGCTGGAAGACAACTTCTACCTGGACGCCGAGGGCACGCAGATGGCCAGGTCGAACGGCGAGCTGGTCGACAAAGCCGTCCGCATGGCGCGCGACGTGGGACGCGAGCCCGCCACCGTCGCCGAGGCGCGCTCGCTCCTGTCCCTGGAGACACCTTGGTAGTTGCCCTGGCCGTCGTTCTCGATCTGGTGCTCTCCGGCGGGCGAGTCGTCGACGGCACCGGCGCTCCGTGGTTCCGCGCCGACGTGGGCATCCGGGGCGATCGCATAACCGCGGTGGGCGACTTGTCGCGCGCCCGCGCACGCCGGCGCATCGAGCTGCGCGACCGCATGGTGGCGCCGGGCTTCATCGACATGCTCGGCCAGTCGGAGCGCTTCCTCCTCGCCGACGACCGCGTCGAGTCGAAGATCCGCCAGGGCATCACCACCGAGATCACCGGCGAGGGCGAGTCGATCGCGCCGACCGCTCCGCGGCTGCTCGTCGAGGTGAAGCCGTTCGACGACCGCTACGGCATCCGGGTCGACTGGAGCGATCTGAACGGCTACTTCCAGAGGTTTCGCGCCACGCTGAACCTGGGAACGTTCTTCGGCGCCGCAACGGCGCGCGCGCTGGTGCTCGGATACGGCGACGTCGAGGCGAACCCCGCGCAGATTCAAATGATGCAGAGGCTCGTAGGTGAGGCGATCGAGCAGGGCGCGCTGGGCTTGTCGACGGCCCTGATCTACCCGCCCGGCTCGTTCGCCCGGACGCCCGAGTTGATCGAGCTGGCCAAAGTAGCGGCGCGCCACGGAGGGATCTACGCGACGCACGTCCGCGGCGAGGCGGGGACGCTTTTCGCCGCGCTCGACGAGGCCATCACCATCGGCCGCGAGGCGCACATCCCGGTCGAGGTGTGGCACCTGAAGGTGGCGGGCCGGGACTCGTGGGGCCGCATGAAGGAGGTGGTGGCGCGCATCGAAGCGGCGCGCGCGTCGGGCGTGGACATCTCCGCGAACATGTACCCTTACGATGCCGCGCGGAACGGCCTCGACGCCAACGTGCCGGAGTGGGCGCACGAGGGGGGCACCGCCGCGATGATCGCCCGCTTTCGCGATCCGGCGGCGCGGGCCCGCATCCAGCAGGAGCTCTGGCACGGCGGCCTGGGCGCCGAGACGCCCGACGGCATCCAGGTCGCCGCGGTGGTCAACCCGGCGCTGGAGAAATACGTGGGGCAGCGGCTCGACGAGATCGCGCGGTCGATGGGGAAATCTCCCGAGGATGCGCTGCTCGACCTCGTCGAGGCCGATCGCGGGCAGACCGAGGTGGTGCGGTTCGTGATGAGCGAGGACGACGTCCAGCTCGGCTTGCGGCAGCCTTGGGTCTCCCTGGGCACCGACGACCCGGGCCAGTCCACCGACGGGCCGTTTGCGAAGCGGCGCGGCCACCCACGCGGGTTCGGCTCGGCGCCGCGCCTGCTGGGCCATTACGCGCGTGACCTCAAGCTGTTCTCGGTGGAGGAGGCGGTCCGCAAGATGACCTCGCTGCCCGCGCGGCGCGTGCGTTTGTTCGACCGCGGAGTGCTGCGGCCCGGGATGGCGGCCGACCTGGTGGTCTTCGATCCGGCCACGGTCATCGACCGCGCCACCTACGCCGACCCGTCCCGCTACCCCGAGGGAATCGACGTGGTCATCGTGAACGGGAAGGTCGTCCTCGACGAGGGAAAGCTGACCGCGGAGAGGCCGGGCAGGGCGCTGCGCAGGTGACCTTGACACAACGCGGCGAGGCACCTACTTCACGGCCTGGCAACCCGGAGGACCCCGTGAAGAAGATCCGCCTGCTGACGCCTGGGCCCACTCCCGTTCCCGAGCGCCTTTCCCTGCGCATGGCGCAGCCGATCGTGCACCACCGCTCGCCCGAGTTCGAGCAGGTGTTCGCGCGTTGCCGCGAGGGGCTTTCCTGGCTCTTCCAGACCAAGCAGGACGTGATTCAGCTCGCCGCGAGCGGCACGGGCGCCATGGAGGCCTCGCTGGTCAACTTCCTCCGGCGCGGGGACGAGGCGATCGTCGTCGACGCCGGCAAGTTCGGCGAGCGATGGGGGAAGCTGGCGAAGAGCTACGGCGTCAACCCGGTCACCTTGAAGGTCGAGTGGGGCAACGCCGTCGATCCGGGCGCGGTTGCGGCCGCGCTCAAGGAGCACCCCAACGCCAGGGCCGTCTTCGTGCAGGCCAACGAGTCCTCCACCGGAGTCGCGCACCCCGTCGAGAAGCTCGCCCGGGTCACCAAGAACCACCCTGCCATCCTGGTGGTGGACGCGATCAGCGCGCTGGGCGCGTTCGACCTGCCCTTCGACGCCTGGGGCATCGACGTCATGGTCTCCGGCTCGCAGAAGGCGCTCGGGCTCCCGCCCGGCCTCGCCTTCCTCGCCGCCAGCGAGAAGGCCTGGAAGCTGAACGAGACGGCCGACCTGCCCCGTTTCTACTTCGACCTGAAGCGCGAGCGCGACAACCAGCGGAAGAACCAGACCGCCTGGACCCCGGCCATCTCGCTGGTGGAAGGCCTGGACGAGTCGCTGCAGATGTTCCGCGAGGAGGGCCTGCAGGCGTGCTTCGCGCGCCACGAGCGTCTCGCGCGCGGCGCCCGCGCCGGGATGCAGGCGCTGGGGCTAGAGCTGTACTCGAAGGCGCCGAGTGCGGCGATGACCACCGTGCTCGCGCCCCAGGGCACCGACTCGGAGAAGCTCGTCAAGCACCTCTTCAAGCAGTACGGGATCAAGCTGGTCGGCGGGCAGGAGGCTGCCAAGGGGAAGATCTTCCGCATCGCGCACCTGGGCTACTTCGACGACTTCGACATGCTGGTGGTGGTCGGCGCGGTGGAGCGGGGCCTCAAGGACCTGGGCGCCAAGGTGCAGCTCGGTGCCGGGCTTGCCGCCGCCCAGGCTGCGATGGCGGAGGCCGGAGCGCCCACCGGGCCCCAGCTGCGAGGGTAGGGATGGCGATGCGCGTCCTCATCAGCGACGATCTGTCCCCCGAGGCCAGGGCGATCCTGGAGCGCATCCCCGGCGCGCAGGTGGACGTCCGCGTCGGTCTCAAGCCGCAAGAGCTGCGCGAGATCATCGGCGGCTACGACGCGCTGGCGGTCCGCAGCGCCACCAAGGTGACCAAGGAAGTCCTCGACTCGGCGCAGAAGCTCCGCGTCATCGGGCGGGCGGGCACCGGGGTGGACAACATCGACCTCGGCGCTGCCTCGCGCCGCGGCGTGGTGGTGATGAACGCGCCGGGCGGCAACAGCGTTTCGGTCGCCGAGCACACCGTCGCGCTGCTTCTCGCGCTCGCCCGGCAGATCGCGGACGCCTCGCAGAGCACGCGCGGCGGGAAGTGGGAAAAGAAGAAGTTCGCTTCTGGCCGCGAGCTGATGGGCAAGACCCTCGGCGTCATCGGCACCGGGAACATCGGCGCCCTGGTGGTCAGGCGCGCGCAGGCGTTCGGGATGAAGGTGCTCGGCTACGACCCGTTCCTCGGCGCCGAGGCGGCGCAGAAGCTGGGCATCGAGCTGGTCGACCTGGCGGACATCTGGAAGCGCTCCGACGCCGTCACGCTGCACGTCCCGCTCACCGAGCAGACGAAGAACATGGTGAGCGCTCCGCAGCTCGCGCAGATGAAGCCGGGTGCGCTCCTGGTGAACTGCGCGCGCGGCGGCCTGATCGACGAGAAGGCGCTCGCGGACGCGCTCCAGGCGGGGAAGCTGGGCGGCGCGGCGCTGGACGTCTTCGAGCAGGAGCCTCCTCCGGCGGACCACCCGCTCTTCTCCTGCCCCAACTTCATCGGCACTCCGCACCTGGGCGGGTCGACCGAGGACGCGCAGCAGAACGTCGCGACCATCGTCTGCGAGGCGATGGTCGACTACCTGACCACCGGCACCATCCGCAACGCGGTGAACGTGCCCAGCGTGTCCGGAGAGGTCCTCGAGCGGCTGGGTCCGTTCCTGCGCCTGTGCGAGAAGATGGGCGCGCTGAGCGGCCAGCTGGCCTTGGAAGGCCAGACGTCGACCGCGCCGGAGCAGATCGAGATCGCCTACGCCGGAGAAGTGGCGGAAGAGCCCACGGCACCCCTCACCGCGGCGGTGCTCAAAGGAGTCCTGGGCACCTTCCTCGCGGAGCCCGTCAACGAGGTGAGCGCGCCCGCGCTGGCCAAGGAGCGCGGCCTCTCGGTCACCCAATCGAGGAGCAACGAGACGCCGGACTTCGCCAGCCTGGTCACCGTGAGGCTGCGCTCCAAGCCAGGGATGACCGAGGTGGCGGGGACCATCATCGGCAAGCGCGAGCCGCGGATCGTGCGGGTGAACGAATTCGAGGTCGAGGCCGCCCCCCAGGGAACCTTGCTGGTGATGGTGAACCACGACAAGCCGGGCGTGATCGGGAACGTGGGCCGCACCCTCGGCGAGGCGCAGGTGAACATCGCCCAGTTCGCGCTCGCCCGGGTGGCCGAGACCGGGCGGGCACTGGCGCTCGTCAACATCGACGGGACGGCCACCCCGGACACCCTGGAGAAGCTGCGCAAGCTGCCCCACGTGCTCGAGGTCCGGCAAGTCGTCCTCTGACCGGCGCGCCCGGGCGCCACCCGTGGTACTCAAGAACGCATGTCCAACGTGGTGATCGTCGGCGCCCAATGGGGTGACGAGGGGAAGGGGAAGGTCGTCGACCTCTTCACCTCGTGGGCCGACGTGGTGGTGCGTTACCAGGGCGGGGCGAACGCCGGCCACACGCTGGTGGTCGGCGGAGTCAAGACCGTGCTGCACCTGGTTCCGAGCGGCGTGCTCCACGCCGGCAAGCGGTGCTTCATCGGGAACGGCGTGGTGGTCGACCCGGAAGCGCTGGACGACGAGATCGACCTGCTCAAGAGCCGGGGGCTGCTCTCGGATCCGGCGCAGCTCGTGGTGAGCGAGAACGCCCACGTCATCCTGCCGTACCACAAGCGCATCGACGTCGGCCGGGAGCAGAAGACGGGCCGCACCAAGATCGGGACTACCGGCCGCGGCATCGGCCCTTGCTACGAGGACAAGGTAGCGCGGCGCGGGATCCGCATGCGCGACCTGCTCAAGCAGCACGCGCTGCGGGATCGGCTGGCCGAGCGGCTCGAGGAGGCGAACGCGCAGATCCGCGCGCTTGGCGGCGAGCCGGTCGAGCTGGAGAAGATGCATTCCTGGGCGGCCGCGTTGGGCGAGAAGCTCTCGCCCTACATCGGCGACGCGAGCGAGAAGCTGGCGCACGAGGTGGAGCGGGGCAAGGCGGTGCTCTTCGAGGGCGCCCAGGGCACGCTGCTCGACGTCGACCACGGGACGTACCCGTTCGTCACCAGCAGCAACACGGTGGCGGGGAACGCGGCGGTCGGAGCGGGCCTGGGCCCCACCGCCATCGATTCCGTGATCGGGATCAGCAAGGCGTACACCACGCGGGTCGGCAACGGCCCGCTGCCCACCGAGCTGCACGACGAGTCCGGCGACCGGTTGCGCAGCGTCGGCGTCGAGTACGGCGCCACCACCGGTCGCCCGCGCCGCTGCGGCTGGTTCGACGCGCTGGTCCTGCGCTATGCGGCGCGCGTCAACGGCCTGTCGGGGCTCGCCATCACCAAGCTGGACGTGCTCACCGGGTTCGAGAAGCTCGAGATCGCGGTCGGGTACAGGCTCGCGGATGGCAAAATCGCCCACGAGTTCCCCTCGGATCCCGAGCTGCTCGAGCAGGCGCAGCCCGTCTACGAGGAGCTGCCCGGTTGGAAGGAGACCATCGCCGACGTGCGCGAGTACAAGGAGCTGCCGGAGAACGCGCGCAGATACACCCGTGCTCTGGCGCTACGCTCTTGTTTGGAGGACGTCGTGACAGAAGCGATCATCGTCGATGCAGTGCGGACGGCGCGCGGCAAGCGGAAGGGGGCGCTGTCGGAGGTCCACCCGGTCGATCTGCTGGCGCAGACGCTCGCTGCGTCGCTGTCGCATGCGGGGATCAAGCCGCAGGACGTGGACGACGTCATCATCGGCTGCGTGACCCAGGTGGGCGAGCAGGGGGTCAACATCGCGCGGGGCGCGGTGCTCGCCGCGGGGCTCCCCATCGAGGTGCCGGGGACGACCGTGAACCGTTTCTGCGGCTCGGGCCTGCAGGCGGTGAACTTCGGCGCGCAGGCGGTGCTCTCGGGCGCCTCGCAGCTCGTGGTCGCCGGAGGCGTGGAGCACATGACGCGGGTTCCCATGGGCTCCGATGCGGTTGGCGGCGAGGGTCCGGCGTCGCCTGGACTGCAGCAGCACTGGCCGAATCTCGTGCCACAGGGCCTCTCGGCCGAGATGATCGCAGCGAAGTGGGGCTACTCGCGGGAGAAGCTGGACGAGTTCGCCGTGCAGTCGCAGCGCAAGGCGGCGAGCGCGATCGAGAAGGGTCTCTTCTCCAAGGAGATCGTGCCGGTGAAGCTGCCCGGCGGCCGCAGCTTCGACCGCGACGAGCACCCGCGCCCGGGCACCACGATGGACGCGCTGGCAAAGCTCCGGCCCTCCTTCAAGGACGACGGGGTCCTGCACGCCGGCAACAGCTCGGGCATCGTGGACGGCGCGGCGGCGGTGGTGATCGCGTCCAAGGGGCGGGCGCGCAGCCTGGGGGTCAAGCCGCGGGCGCGGATCGTCTCCATGGCAGTTTCGGGGTCAGACCCGGTGCTGATGCTGACCGGTCCCATCCCTTCGACGCGCAAGGCGCTGGCGCAGGCCGACCTCAAGGTGAGCGACATCGACTTGTTCGAGATCAACGAGGCGTTCGCCCCCGTCCCGTTGGTGGTCGCGCAGGAGCTGGGGATCCCTCTGGAGAAGGTGAACGTGAACGGCGGGGCGATCGCGCTGGGCCACCCTCTCGGCGCGACCGGCGCCATGCTCCTCGCCACCGCGCTGCACGAGCTGGAGCGCACCGGCCAGCGCCGCGCGCTCATCACGCTCTG